>NZ_JAKTHZ010000037.1:0-307096 GCF_027854645.1 Acinetobacter sp. AOR41_HL
ACATTGGTTTCATTGCGGTCATTGACAATAATCTCGCCACGATTAGTTAACTCAACTTCACTTTCTTTCAAGAAGTCAGTGTTTGGTAATAAACCAATCTGTACAAAGATTCCTGCAAGCTCGACCACATGCTCTTCATCAGTTGCACGGTCTTTATATTTAAGACCTGTTACTTGTGAACCATCACCCAATACTTCTGTGCTTAAGGCATTCATAATTACTGTGGTGTTTGGCAAGCTATGCAATTTGTTTTGCAACACTTGGTCTGCACGAAGTTTAGTGTCAAACTCAACCAAAGTTACATGCTCAACAATACCTGCAAGGTCAATCGCCGCTTCAACACCTGAGTTACCACCACCAATCACGGCAACACGTTTACCTTTGAACAGTGGACCATCACAGTGCGGACAGTACGCTACACCACGGGTACGGTATTCAGCTTCACCCGGTACATTCATTTCTCTCCAACGTGCTCCTGTTGAAAGGATCACAGTTTTCGATTCAAGTTTTGCACCGTTTTCAAGTTCAACTTCAACCAAGCCATTTGCTGTTTGGTTGGCACCTGTGATTTTGCTAACACGTTGTAGGTTCATGATATCAACATCATATTCACGAACGTGTGCTTCCATCTCGGCAGCAAACTTAGGACCTTGAGTCTTTTGCACAGAAGTGAAGTTTTCAATGTCCATGGTATCCATGACCTGACCACCGAAGCGTTCAGCCACGATACCAGTGTTAATACCTTTACGTGCTGCATAGATTGCTGCTGTTGCGCCTGCAGGTCCACCACCAATCACCAATACATCAAACGCATCTTTGGCATTGAGTGCTGCTGCATCTTTTTCAGCAGAGTTGGTATCAAGTTTTGCCACAATTTCTTCAAGCGTCATACGACCTTGACCAATATGTTCATTGTCTTGGAACACCATTGGTACAGCCATGATTTTGCGTTGTTCCACTTCATCTTGGAAGAAAGCACCATCAATCATGGTTGCCGTAGTGTTCGGGTTATAAATGGCAATCAGGTTAAGCGCCTGTACCACGTCCGGACAGTTATGACAGCTAAGTGATACGAATACATCAAAGTTGGCTTTGAGGTTTAAACCTTTAATTTGATTTAAAACCTCATCCGACACTTTAGGTGCATAGCCAGACACTTGTAACAGTGCCAAGATCAAAGATGTAAACTCATGGCCCATTGGTAAGCCTGCAAAGAACACACGAGGCTGTTCACCTGCTTTAGCCACACCAAAGCTTGGACGACGTGTATTGTTACCGTCAAAACGGGCTGTTACCTTGTCAGAAAGCTCAGCGATTTCAGTTACTAATTCTTTAATTTGGGCAGCTTTATCTGATTCATCCAAAGCAGCAACTAATTCGATTGGACTTTCTAAACGTTCTAAGTAAGCTTTTAATTGAGTTTTAATGTTTTGATCTAACATCTGTTTTTACTCCAATGCATCCAAATTCTTTCAATAGATGCATAGTACGTGAAAACAATGAATAGGTAAAACAGTATGTTTTTATATATTTGATCGGTTTTTTAGATTTTATTATTACTTACTTCAAATCAAAAAAAGCCAACCTGAACTTATCCCAGCGCAGGTCAGCAAACTGGTTCAACTAGAGCAACATCACACCAAATACAGCCCCAGCAATCAAAACATGCAAGGGATGAACTCTTTTAATTAAAGATAATAAAGTCGCAATGACTACCATAATGATAAGTAAAGTATTTATTGCTGCCGCCTCAGAAATAATCCAAGCACTGGCAAGCACTGTTCCAACTGTCACAGGCTGTAAAGCAAGCTGTAAAACACGGCGCCATTTTTTGTCTTTAAACTTAGACCAGCCTCTCATTACAAATACAGTAATAAGAGATGACGGTAAAAATTTAGCAGTGGAAGCCACAAGTAAACCTGACAACCCTGCTACATGCCATCCCACCAACGGTACAATCATCATGTTTGGACCAGGAGCTGCTTGCGCCATGGCAAACAAAGCACTAAATTCTTGTGCCGTCATCCAATGATGAATGTCGACTACTTGGCGCTGCATTTCAGGTAAAATTGTATTCCCGCCACCAAATGCAATGAGAGACAACTGAGTAAAAATGATCGCTAAAGCAAGTAGAACTGCGCCCATTACACACGTCTCCAAATAATAGATGAATAAAGTGCCAATAAAATCAACATAGTCAAAAGTAAGGGAACTTTTAGAAAAGCAATACAGACAATTGCAGCTACGACAACACACATCGCTATTGGATTACGTAATAAAGGCTTAATCATTTTCAATCCAGTTGCAACCAAAAGCCCAGCTGCTGCTGCCCCTAAACCTTCGAAAAGATGCTTAACCATCAAGTTATCTTGGAACTGTTCATAAACATAATGTAAAAGTACAACAATTACGGTAGGTGCAAGAATCAAACCAATAAGTGAGCTCACTGCTCCACGGACACCGCGAAACTCCATACCAATCGCAACAGATAAATTAATAATATTGCCGCCCGGTAAAAATTGACACAAACCAAGTAACTCGGTGAACTTTTCAGGACTTAGCCATTGCCTTTGCTCTACAATAACTTTGCGGGCTAAAGGCAAAACACCACCAAATCCCATTAAACCTAATGTTAAAAAACCTAAAAATAACTCTGTGCAGGTAGGTACACTCTCCTTCTGCACGGCAATCTCAACATGGTTCATTTTCGTTACTTTTCACTTTATCTGACCAAGATAGAATGATACTTTTGTGGTATATCTACAAATGCTTTTATTTTCGTTAACCATACCCTAAAGGTATTTCTATGCTCGATTTACATAAGCTTCATGCCTTTGTTGTAGTGGTTGAAGAAAGAAACATTACGCATGCAGCAAACCGATTGTTTATCCAACAGCCGCCTCTAACGCGTTTACTCAAAAAACTTGAAGAAGAACTCGGTACACAGTTACTTATTCGTCAACCGCGCGGGATTGAACCGACAGAAGCAGGTTTAGCACTATTTAAAGAAGCACAACTTTTATTAGAGCATGCTCGTCATATTACCAAATTGGTCCAAGACGTTAGCCAAGGTAAAACTGGACAGCTTAATATTGGTTTTACAAGTTCCGCAGGTTTACATCCGCTCATTTCACTTGTATTACGTTCGTATCGGGAAATGTACCCTGCTGTACAAACTAAACTTGAAGAAGCAGGTAGTCAAAAGCAACTGGACTGGTTAATTTCAGAAAAACTTGATATTGCTTTTTTAAGAGCGCCGATTAGCCGAGATATTGGTTTGAAGCATCTTCATATATTAGATGAACCCATGGTGGTGGCCTTACCTATCGGTCATCCGCTTACACAGAAGAAAAAAATTAGTTTAAGTAACTTGTCAGAGGAAAATTTTGTTTTATACCGTCGCTCTTCAGGGCAAGGCTTATATGACAATATTTTATATAGCTGCTATCGGGCAGGTTTTAGTCCGCGTATTATTCAAGAAGCGCCGCGCCCTACTGCGACCCTCAATTTAGTGGCTGCCGGTATTGGAATTAGTATTGTGCCCGCTTCAATGCATAACTTTTGGGACCATGAAATCGTCTATCGCGAGTTTGATGATTCGATAAAACTAAATGCACCTATTTATTTGATTACACGAGAAAATGAAAACTCAGCTAAAGTTTCAAACTTCATTGAACTCATGCAAAAACTTTTACCGACAATGACCTAAGTGTAAAAACCAGACAATAAAAAGTGCCTATATAAAGGCACTTTTTTAGTGATCTTTAGAAAATAGTTCAAATAAATTTTGTGATTTTTTAAGAGTAATACTTTTTCTTTAACCAAAGCGAAACCGAAACCAGTGAGATCAGCACTGGTACTTCAACCAATGGCCCGATCACTGTAGTAAAAGCAACTGGTGATGCCAAACCAAAAGTTGCAATGGCTACGGCTAAAGCCAACTCAAAGTTGTTTCCCGCTGCGGTAAATGAAATAGCAGTGGTACGTGGGTAGTTATTCCCCATCCGTTTACTCATAAAGAAGCTGATAAAGAACATCACCACAAAGTAAATCGTCAGTGGAATCGCAATACGTAATACATCTAAAGGTAAGTTCACCACATCACCACCTTTTAGGCTAAACATAGCAACAATGGTAAAAAGTAATGCGATTAAACTTAATGGACTGATCTTTGGCAAAAACTTGGTTTGATACCAATCTAACCCTTTTAATTTAACTAAAAGCAAACGAGTTAAGAATCCCATTAAAAATGGAATACCCAAATACACTAAAACAGCATGGGTAATGGTCCAGAAATTGACATCAATCACTTGCCCTGCCACACCAAAATATGGCGGCAAGAAAGTTAAGAACAACCATGCATAGGTACTAAAAAATAAAATCTGAAAAATACTGTTAAAGGCGACCAAAGCTGCAACATATTGATTATCACCACAAGCTAAGCCATTCCAGACTAATACCATTGCAATACAACGTGCCAAGCCTATCAAAATAAGGCCAGTCATATACTCCGGATAGTTATGCAAAAAAACAATCGCAAGGATAAACATTAAAACTGGAGCAATAATCCAGTTTTGTACCAGCGATAAAGTTAAGGTTTTCTTATCCTTAAATACTTCTGGTAAAGCCGCATAGTCCACTTTTGCCAATGGCGGATACATCATTAAAACCAAACCGATTGCGATTGGAATATTAACGTTATCTACACTTAATTCATTTAAAGATACAGATGCCTGAGGAAAGAAAACTCCAATCGCTAAACCTAAAGCCATTGCTATAAAAATCCATAGCGTTAGGTTTCGATCTAAAAAGGAAAGCCCTTGTTTAGTCATGTTCTACTCGAAGAAAGAATTGATTAATTTTGCTCAATACACACAAATGACTTATGCACTTATGCTAAGAAAATCTAAATTTTAAAGACGGAAATCTAGGAAGATTAATCACAACACGTTGTCGTGATGAAAGACTGATCTTGTTGTTTTACTTTTGTCCCACTCTCGTCATTTTCTATCACCTTTAAAATATCTAAAGCCCAAATAGGTAAATCAGGATTTAAGCTGTAATAAACCCACTGTCCTTTTCTTTCATCCAGTAATACGCCATGAGTTCGTAACAAAGCTAAGTGTCTAGAAATTTTGGGTTGGCTCAACTCAAGCTGTTCGGTTAGCTCACAGACACAAATATTTTGTTTATTTAGAACTAATTTAAGAATATTTAACCGAGTTTGGTCAGATAGACATTTAAAGAAATCGACTTGGTTGATCATATCTTCAACAAAATATATTCGTTATTGCAAATATACGGATATCCATATATAAATGCAATATCTTAATTCATCGATAAATTTGTCATGACTGAGCCAGTAAAGATTTACCATA
Source organism: Acinetobacter sp. AOR41_HL (assembly GCF_027854645.1). Taxonomy (NCBI): domain Bacteria; kingdom Pseudomonadati; phylum Pseudomonadota; class Gammaproteobacteria; order Moraxellales; family Moraxellaceae; genus Acinetobacter; species Acinetobacter sp. AOR41_HL. The sequence goes on from NZ_JAKTHZ010000037.1 coordinate 5,379, forward strand.
ACCCTGCTTGCGGGACCTCGCGCAATACATTGGCGCTTATTCGTCATGCAGGAATTGAACCTATCGTTATTGAATATTTGCAAACACCGCCAAGTAAAGATGAATTGATTCAACTCATTAAGGATTCGAACCTAAGTGTACGTGAAGCAATTCGTAAAAATGTTGAACCCTATAAAGATTTAGAGTTAGAACAAGACCATTGGACCGATGAACAGTTAATTGATTTTATGGTGCAATATCCAATTTTAATTAATCGCCCATTCGTTGTTACACCAAAAGGCACACGACTTTGCCGCCCTTCTGAGATTGTACTGGACATATTAGATTCACAAAACTTAGGCTATTTTGCAAAAGAAGATGGCGAAGTAATCATTGATGAACAAGGCCACCGTATAAAGTAATTGAAGATATTTATTACTATAAAAAGCTAAATGGCGTGACACTATTTAGCTTTTTTGAATAAAACGGATTAAAAATAGGATTTGATAAAAGGAAGCAGTTGCTCTCCTATTACCATGCCTAATAAACCAACTAATGCAACAAGAGGTGGAGCTGGTGACTTAACATTTAAAACATAATATAAGACACCAACAAGCAACCCTACAGCCAAAGATAACAAGTACATTTTCATCGTACATACCTTAGAGAATTAAGCCATTTAATGAAGCAGGTTCCCATACTGTTTTATTTAAAATGCAAAACACGAGCACCCAAGTGCGCCCCAGAAAGATTTTTTGTCTTTATCGTTTACAGGAACATCAAGCATCCAAGCGTGGCTGTGTCCATGCATGCCACAGCTGCTAGCACATGCACACAAAGCACTTTGTGACTGTAATGATTGATTAGAAGGTGCATTACGATTTTCAGATAACCGCCACTGACCACCGAAGCGCTTTACTGGTGACCATGTTGGTGAAGCTGGTGGTAACGGCGGATCGTCTTGCTTAAACTCTGCCCCTGCGTACACCACTTTTCCACCTAAAACAGTGAGTACAGACTCAATCCACTGGATATCTTCTGCTTCAACTTTAAAGTAGTCATCTGACAGCACAACCAAGTCAGCAAGTTCACCTGCTGTGAGTGAACCCTTAATATCTTTTTCACCTGAGAACCAAGCCGAACCTTTCGTCCAGAGTTTGAGGGCGGTTTGACGATCTAATAGATTTTTTTCATCATACAAAGGTAACCCACCTACTGTTTTACCTGTAGTCAGCCAATACAAACACACCCAAGGATTATAAGAGGCCACACGGGTCGCATCTGTCCCCGCACCGACAGGAACACCGAGTTCTAACATTTTTTTAACTGGTGGCGTTGCCTGAGCGGCTTCGGCGCCATAACGTTTTACAAAAATCTCACCTTGATATGCCATACGGTGTTGAATGGCAATACCGCCACCCAACGCACCAATACGTTCGATATTACGCTCAGATACAGTTTCGGCATGATCAATAATAAATCGGGTCGCAAATGGCTGTTTAGCATTTACTCGCTCAAATACATTGAGTAACCGACTAATACTTTCATCATAAGTTGCATGAATACGGAATGGCCATTTCTTTTCAGCCAAGTGCTCTACAATGGCTTCGAGTTCGCCTTCCATTTTTTCTGGTAAATCTGGACGTGGCTCATAGAAATCTTCAAAGTCACCCGCAGACCACGTCAGGTTTTCACCGGCTCCATTCATTCTAAATAGTTCATCACCATCGCCCGGAAATGTCATTTCTGTCCAGCGGCGATAATCATCAAGCTCTTGGCCTGCCTTCTGAGCAAATAGGTTATAAGCAATTCGCACGGTCATTTGATTTTGATCGTGTAATTGCTTAATCACATCATAATCTTCAGGGTAGTTTTGACCACCACCACCTGCATCAATTGCAGAAGTAATACCTAATCGGTTCAGCTCACGCATGAAATGACGAGTTGAATTGACTTGATCTTCAACTGGCAATTTCGGTGCTTTCCCTAAGGTCGAATATAAAATCATAGCGGATGGCGTTGCGAGCAACAGTCCTGTTGGCTCACCTTTTTCATTTCTTACAATCTTGCCACCCGGCGGGTCTGGCGTGTCTTTGTTAAAGCCTAATACATCAAGCGCAGCTCGGTTGAGCATTGCACTGGCATATAGATGTAAAACGAATACAGGAGTATCTGGCGCAGCTTTATTAATTTCTTCTAAAGTCGGTAAACGCTTTTCGGCAAACTGGAACTCAGTCCAACCACCTACTACACGAACCCATTGGGGAGCTGGAGTATTGTCTGCTTGTTCTTTGAGTAAGCGTAATGCATCTGCAACGGATGGCACACCTTCCCAGCGCAGCTCCATATTGTAATTGAGACCACCGCGAATAATATGCAAATGACTGTCATTTAGCCCCGGTATAACACGACGACTATTTAGGTCTACAACTTTACTTGTTGGTGTTACGAGCTTCATGATCTCATCATTTGTACCCGTGCGGAGAACTTTACCATCTGCAATCGCAATTGCTTGTACTTCTGGATTGTGAGGATCTAGTGTTGTGATTTTACCGTTTTTGAGTATGAGGTTTATTTCGGTCATTCTGAACTCCATTCTTGTGAATTATTGTTTTAAAAAATAAAGGTATAGCAACAAATATATTTCATTATTCTTTTTTGATTTTACACGACGGAGTCTGACCGTTTTACATCCAATAAGAGGAGTTAATTCTGTTACTTTTCTTTCGGGAAAAGTAACCAAAACCTGAGCTGCCATTAAGGCAGCGCAAGATCTGCAAAACTCGTTCAATTACAATCTTTTCAGATTTTGTCCTGCCTCGAACAGTTGCAGATGGCTTTTCCGCTTATCCAATATAGTCAAAAATCGAATAAATCAACTTAAATATCGAAATACCCTTAACTCAACTATTTCTTATTTTGCAGGAACTGGTGCAAGTACTTCGTGTTTTGAAGTTGTACGTTCAGGTGCCTTATGTACCATGGTATAAGCATAGTCCACACCCATACCGTAAGCACCTGAATGTTCGCGTACAATTGCCATGACTGCATCATAAGTATCGCGATTTGCCCAATCACGTTGCCACTCAAGTAATACTTGTTGCCAAGTTACCGGAACAACACCCGCTTGAATCATGCGTTGCATGGCATAGTCATGTGCTTCTTTCGATGTACCACCAGAGGCATCTGCGACCATATAAATTTCATAATCACCTTCAAGCATGGCACCGAAAGCAAAGGTGTTATTGCACACTTCAGTCCACAAACCTGAAACGATTACTTTTTTACGATTATTTTTTGCAAGTGAATCACGTACTTTTTGGTCATCCCATGAATTCATTGAAGTACGTTCTAGTAATGGAGCATCTGGAAATACGTCTAAAAGTTCTGGATAGGTATGACCAGAAAAGCTTTCAGTTTCAACTGTGGTAATGGTGACAGGAATATTGAATGTTTTAGCTGCTTTTGCTAACCCGACCGTATTATTTTTTAATACTTGGCGATCTATTGACTGTACCCCAAAAGCCATTTGTGGCTGATGATCAATAAAAATAACCTGACAATTCGTTGGTGATAGTTGTTCTAAAAGTGATTTATTCATTGGTAAACTCCATTATTCCTTAATTGAGGCTTTTAAAACTGCCTTCTGCTTATTATCAAAACAGATAAAAATGTAAAAATATAGACAGCAAATCAGCTCGAATCTGTATGCTGTACGAATACAATCAAAACAATGATTGCTTTTTAATTTTTATAGTTTAATCATAGATATATATTTTTTAACTTTCGCTTATCCATGGATCGATTAGACTGTATTTCCACTTTTGTAAGTGTCGTAGAACATGGGAATTTTAGTAGCGCAGCCAGAGCACTCGATATCTCTCGTGACTTAGTGGCCAAACGTGTTTGCTACCTTGAAAATGACCTTAGAACTACACTATTAACCAGAACAACAAGACAGATGAACCTGACCTCTTGTGGGGAAAAATTTTATCAACATAGCAAAGTCATTTTAAGTGAGTTTGAATGGGCTACTTATGAAATTAGCTACAATCAGCAGTACCCTGAAGGCGAACTCAAGCTTAATACACCCATGTCTTTTAGCAATATTTTTCTTCAACATATTATTTCAGACTTTATAGAGAAATATCCCAGCATTAAAATTGATTTATTCATGACTGATCAGCTATTAGACACGAATAATAATAAATTTGATTTAACAATCCGCGTTGATGGTTCTCCTCCAAATTTGGCAAATAGTAAAATTTTGAATACCTATCAACGATATTTATATGCAGCGCCTGAGTATTTTAATCAGTATGGACTACCAACCTCTTTAGAAGAACTTAAAGAACATAAGTTTCTGATTTACTATCAAGATAGCCGACATAAAAAATTGATTTTTCAAAAAGATCACAAAGAAGTGTCTTTTAATTGCTTCCCTGTGATGACCTGTAATAATGGTGAATTATTATTAGATATGTGTCTAAAAAATCACGGTATTGTTTTTCTTCCAGAGTTTATTGCAGAGCCTTACTACAAAGAAGGCAAATTACAGAAGTGTTTGGAGGATTACACTAGTCAGCCGCTTCACTTATATGTGACATGGCCAAACCGTAAGATTTTATCGAAGAAAGTAAAACTATTTATTGATTTTTTAACGCGTCAAATCGTTCCCATAAAATAACCAATCTGGGCCTTTTCCATAGGAATTGGCCCATAATTTTTAGTTAGTTTGCGGCGTTTCTATCTTCTTATTTTTAAATAAATTTAATAAATTTTGCTCTGCAGACACTGTACTGTTTTCTTCAATAAATGTGGTTGCGTAGTGTTCTAAATGCTCTTCCATCAATTGAGTTGCGCGCTTTTCATCGCCTTGTTCAATGGCATCTAAAATTGCACGGTGTTCATCTGCCGAACAATTATTATGTTTTGGAATCTCATACAATCCAATTAATAACGAAGTTCTCGCAATAAGCGTCTGCAAATAACTAGACATGATCGAATTTTGATTAGCTTCAATTAGCTTTAAATGAAATTGACCTGATAGCTTAATCCACTCAGCCCAATTTCCAGCTAAACGCTCTTTAGACTCTTGATCGACCAACCCTCGAAGCTCACCAAAATCTAAGCTATGTGACTTTTGAGCCAGCTTTTTTACAGTGGCAATTTCAAGCATGCTGCGCGCTTCAAAGACCTCTTTTGTTTCATGAGCACTATGTTTTGCGATGAGTGCCCCACGATTGGGCTGAATTTCAATAACCTTATCATGGGCAAGTTTGACAAAAACACGTCTTAACATGCCTCGTGTTACACCAAATGCTTCACATAAGGGTGCTTCAACTAAACGTGCACCAGGGGCAAGTTGTCGATTTAAAATAGCATCTACAATAGCGTTATATATATGGTCATCAATTTCATCATTGCTCATTTCTACGGCTTTTTTTGGTGCATTCGATGGCATTGATTTCTCCATTTTTATTAACGCCTCCTCTTTTTAAAATTTTATCTAATAACAGTAGTGTAAGTTTAACTTAAGCATTTGGGAATATTGCTCTTATTTTCACACCATCTATGCTGAGCTAAACAATTCAATATCCGGCTATCTAGTTCATATTTATATAACTAAATTTACTTACTTTTTATAAAAAATTAAGCCCGTCTCAGTTTATAAATCTCTCTCTTCATATTCCAAAATCGTATCAAGCGAAATCACTCATCAATACTACATCTCTAGTTTGGCATAACTTTTGCTCAATGAATTGTGCACAATCCAAATAACACATTGTGCACAATTTTAATTTCATTCTTTTAGTCAGTATTTCAAGCTGCTGAAGAACGTGCCCGCCCAACATAGGGAAGTGAGTGTTCAAGATGAATAATACCGAAGCAATAATTAAACCTTCTTATGATGCAAAGCTAACAAATCAAGACTTAGCTCCTTTAAAAAAGCAAACTTGGGGTGCTTATAATATTTTTGCCTTCTGGATGTCTGATGTTCATAGTGTCGGCGGTTATGTCATGGCTGGAAGCCTTTTTGCACTAGGGCTAAATAGCTGGCAGGTACTTCTATCTTTACTGATCGGCATTGCCATTGTTCAGTTTTTTACCAATCTGATTGCCAAGTCTAGCCAACAAACTGGTACGCCCTATCCTGTGATTTGTCGTGCCACTTTCGGTGTGCTTGGTGCAAATATTCCTGCTGTTATCCGCGGTCTTATTGCTGTGGCTTGGTATGGCATTCAAACCTATTTGGCCTCAAGTGCATTTTTATTGGTCATTTTAAAATTCTTTCCAGAATGGTCAGCCTATGCCGATGTTTCAACTTACGGCTTTCTTGGGCTTTCCTATTTAGGATGGGTTGGCTTCATGCTGCTTTGGTTACTGCAAGCGATTGTTTTCTGGTCTGGCATGGACAGTATTCGTAAGTTCATTGACTGGGCGGGTCCGGCTGTCTACGTTGTAATGTTTGCGATGGCAGTATGGCTCATTTGGAAAGCTGGCTGGCAAAATATTGATTTAAATTTAAGTGGTGTTCAATACGACGGTTTTGCGGTTGTACCGGTCATGATTGGTGCTATTGCGCTTGTTGTTTCATATTTTTCAGGGCCTATGCTGAACTTTGGCGACTTCTCTCGTTATGGCAAAAGCTTTAACGCGATTAAAATGGGGAACTTTCTTGGGCTACCGATTAATTTCTTAGGCTTTTCTTTACTTACTGTGGTGTGTATTGCGGCAACGCTTCCAGTCTACGGCAGGCTCATTACCGACCCTGTCGAGATGGTTGGAAAACTTGATAATACATTTGTAGTCATTTTAGGTAGTTTGACCTTAATGATTGCCACCATTGGGATTAATATTGTTGCTAACTTTGTTTCACCTGCCTTTGATTTTTCTAATGTTTCACCAAGCAAAATTAGCTGGCGTATGGGTGGAATGATTGCAGCAGTAGGTTCAATTTTCATTACCCCATGGAATTTATTTAATAACCCTCAAGTGATCCATTACACCATTGATATTTTAGGTGCATTTATCGGTCCACTTTTTGGTGTATTGCTCGCCGATTTTTACCTCGTTAAAAAGCAGAAAATCGTGGTAGATGATTTATATACCTTAGATACTCAAGGCTCGTATTGGTACAAAAATGGTTATAACCACTCTGCTTTTTATGCCTTAATTCCAGCTTCATTAATTCCTATTCTCTGCGTACTTTTACCACAACTGTCTGGGCTAGCTAATTTCACATGGTTTATTGGTATGGGATTTGGTTTTCTCATTTACCGATTTCTTAACCAACCGCTTGCTCATGCTAAAGCGGCAATGACTAAGGTAAAAGTACAATGAAAATTAAAATTATTAATCCCAATACTACTCAAAGCATGACAGACAAAATTGCAGCATCAGCAAATATAGTTGCAGGTTCTGGTACTCAAATTATTGCTGTGAGTCCTCAAATGGGCCCTGCAACGATTGAAAGTTATTATGATGAAGCACTAAGTGCCGTAGGTGTGTTAGAGGAAATCCGCCAAGGTGAACAGCTAAATGTAGATGCCTATATCATTGCCTGTTTTGGTGATCCCGCGCTTTACGCTGCCCGTGAAATGACGTCAGCACCGGTGATTGGGATTGCCGAAGCAGCTATGCGAACTGCAAGTTATGTAAGTACTGGTTTTAGTGTGATCACCACCTTACAACGTACAGTGAATATGAGCTGGCATCTGGCTCATCGCTATGGTGCTCACCCCTTTTGCAAAAATGCTCGGGCATGTGATATCGCAGTTGAAGAGTTGGAGCTTCCTAACTCAGACGCTTATCGGACCATACGAGATGAGTGCAAAAAAGCACTAGTAGAAGATAAAAGCGATGCGATTGTTTTGGGCTGTGCAGGTATGAGTGATTTGTGCCTAAAACTACAAAACGAGTTGGGAGTGATTGTTATTGACGGCGTTACAGCAGCCGTTAAACAAGCTGAAATGCTAGTTCAGTTAAATTTAAAAACCAGCAAAGTTGGTGATTGGGCTTCACCTCCCGTAAAGAGTTACACAGGCATATTGTCAGAATTTGGAATGCACTAAAGAGCTATTGTTTCAACTCCAACTCAAAACGCTGCGTTGGAATTGAAACGGCTCAAAATCAAAGAATTAAACTTCGGCTAACACTGGCTGTTGTTCATTTTTATAAAATGGCACATCACCGTTAATAGTTGCACGGTGCATGATGCGATGGGCATCGCCATAATCAAATAATGCTTTATGTTGCGTACAACGGTTATCCCAAATCGCGACGTCACCGTCTTGCCATTTCCAGCGTAAATGAAATTGCTCTTGGGTCGCATGTTCAAACAAGAAATCAAGTAATTGCTCGCTTTCTTGTTCAGGTAACTCATTAATGCGAGTGGTAAAGCCTTCACTTACGAACAACAAAGGCTCACCAGTAACTGGATGAGTACGCACCACTGGGTGAACCACTGGCGGGTTACGCTTAAAGGTTTGTAAAAGCTTTTCACGTTCTTCTTCGTTATGGGCAAAACGCTCAAGTGGAAAAGACTTACGAATATCGTGTGTTGCAGTTAAGCCACGCAATTTTTGCTGTAACTCAAGCGGGAGTCCTTTAAAAGCTGCTGTGTTGCTCGACCATAATGTATCGCCGCCTACAGGTGGAATTTTAATGGCTTGCAACACACAACCTAAAGGTGGAGTTTTACTAAAAGTCACATCTGTGTGCCAAAGTTCATTATCACGCAAATCTTGTTTCCAACTGTCGAGCACCATCACCTCAGGTACATCTTCAATTGAAGGATAAATCGGGTGCACATGTAAGGTGCCAAAACTACGTGCCAAGTCTGCTTGTGCTTGTGGTGCTAATTGTTGCTTTCGAAAAAAAATGACCTGATGATCAAGCAAAGCCTGCTGGATTTGTTGCGTTGTCTGTTCATTTAACGCATTCAAATCAATATCGTGAATAATTGCGCCAATGGTAGGCTTGATCACTTCTATATTTAAGTTTGCCACTACTGTATTCATCTTCTTTACTACAACTGCTGACCATACCAAGGAGAAAACTGTTTTTGTAACCAACGTAAAAACAGCTCAAAACTAACTGCGACAATCGCAATCACAATAATGCCCAGAATCACCGTATCGGTAATTAAGAACTGCGCTGCCGATTGCACCATAAAACCAATACCGCGGTCCGCTGCAACCAATTCTGCTGCAACTAATGTTGACCAGCCCACCCCAAGACCAATACGAATACCGGTAATAATATGAGGTAAAGCCGTTGGTAAAATGACATGCCAAAAGACTTGTGACTGACTTGCCCCTAACGACAATGCCGCACGTTCACGATTCAACTGATGGCTTAATACACCGTGCGCACTACTAATAATCACAGGCGCCAAAATCGAGAAGAAAATCAAAAGTACTTTTGTGGTTTCGCCAATACCGAACCAAATCACGAGTAACGGCAAATAAGCTAACGGTGGAATTGGACGTAATAATTCAACCAAAGGATCTAGAACAGCGCGAACCCATTTGTTCAGCCCCATCCATAGACCTAGTGGTACACCAATCACTACGGCTGCAATCAAAGCCAAAAATACACGTGAGATACTGGCTGCCAAGTGTTGCCACAAAGTTGCCTTCATAAAGCCTTCTTGGCTAACCGATATAAATTTTTGCCATACTGCCTGTGGACTCGGTAAAAATAGTTCAGGTACAACATGCAAAGCAGTAATGAGGAACCAGAGTGCAACCACACTTCCTACACTGATTATGCTAACTGCCAAAGTGTGGTGCTTTTCAAAAAATGACGATAAAAATGAAGCTTTTTCTGTTTGCACATCTGGCTTAATTTTTAGCTCTGCTTTGTCATACTCATAGACGTTATCTTTAGTGTTCATGTAGGTAACGCCTCCTTACCGCTTTGTTTTTGTGCCCTTAAACTTTCAAACAGCTGTTCTCTGAGCTGAATAAATTGAGAATCCGATTTAATTGAGCGAATAGACTCACCCTGACGATATCGATTAGCAAAATCGAGATGTAGAGTTTCTACAATTTTGCCTGGATGCGCTGTCATTAGTACCAGCTGATTGCTGAGTAATAATGCTTCTTCAATGTCATGAGTAATCAAAAAGAAGCTTTTATTTTGTTGAATCCATAAATCGAGCACTAACTGCTGCATGTTTTCACGCGTAAAAGCATCTAATGCCGCAAAAGGTTCATCTAATAAAATAAACGGCGCGTGACTAATCAAAGCTCGGGCAATACCAACACGTTGTTTCATACCACCAGAAAGTTCCCAGATATTGGCTTTTTCAACGTGACTTAAACCCACAATTTTTAAAATTGCACTCACTTGCGCTTCAATCTCTGCACGCTTTAAACCTTTTAACTGCAAAGCGAAGCCAACATTATCTGCAACATTCAACCAAGGAAGTAAGGCGTGATCTTGAAATACAACAGCACGAGTTACATCTGGTCCAGTTACGACTTCATGATTTACAAGCACATCACCAGAACTTGGCTTTTGAAATCCTGCCAAGATATTAAGCAAAGTTGTTTTGCCACAACCTGACTCACCTAAAATTACGGTTAAAGAGCCTTCTTCAATGGTTAGGTTAATGTCTTGTAAAACTGGCTTTTGCTGTTTAGGAAAAGTCAGATGAATATGTTTGGCTTCTAATACACTCATGACAACTCCTTAAGGCTGCAAAAATGAAGAATTCACATTGCCTTTATAATCGGCTTTCAGTTGATCGACTTTGCCCTGACCTTTTAAGAATTTCGCTGTATCAAAAATATTTTGTGCGAATTCACCATCTAACGTTTGTTTTTGCTGAGCATGGTCAAGGTAAATATTTCCACTTAATAAAAGCGGGATATCTTTTGCATCTGAACCTGTGAGCTGCGCAATTTTTTGCACGTTATCGGCATCTTTAACGTAAGCGGCTGGGTCTTGGTTATATTTTTCGAGTTGCTCAAGTGTGGTTTTAACAAAAGCTTTTAAGAAATCAGGATTTTTCTCTGCAAAATCTTTACGTACCACCCATAAGTCATAAGTTGGAGCACCCCATTCACCCACTTGTTTTGAGTCGGTTAAAACCGTGCCAGATGCTTTGGCTTTACTTAAAGCAGGTTCCCACACATACGCAGCATCAATATCTCCACGTTCCCATGCAGCTGAAATTTCAGGTGGACGCAAGTTAATAATTTTTACTTTGTCTTCTGGAATATTCCAATGTTTAAGTGCAGACAAAAGGCTGTAATGGGTTGTTGAAACAAAAGGTACAGCAATGGTTTTGCCAATTAAATCTTGAGGAGTTTTAATGCCTGATTTATTACTTACCACGAGTGCTTCAGACGCACCAAGTTTTGAAGTAATTAAGAATACCTCAATCGGTAAATTGCGGCTTGCCGCAGCAGCAAGTGGGCTTGAACCAATATTACCAAGTACGACATCACCTGATGCCAGAGCGTTAACAACGTCTGAGCCTGCATCAAATTTTTTCCATTTAATATTACGTTGACTATTTTTTTCATAGTCTCCGTTAGCCTGTGCAACTTTGCTTGGGTCAACCCCAGTTTGATAAGCAATCACAACAGGTTTGTTATCACGAACTGAAGCACTTGTATTATTGTCTTTCTTATTTTGCCATACGATAAATGCAACAATTGCGACGATAACAATTGCCGTGACAATCAGCGGTTTGGTCTTCGTGCTCATAATTTCATGATCTTTCAATAATATAAGCCTATGGTATGCAGCTGGCTTTATAATGAAAAATAAAAAAATATGAGTTGCTTATCTGGTTTTTATAAATAACTTTTCTTCATAAGTTTTTATCTTTTGGTAAAAAGCAAATTTTAAGTAATCTTATAGAATAGATACAAAATTAAAATACTTATATATCAATAAGTAAAAACGATATTCCCAAATCATATGATTGGAAAAGCCTGACATATACCCTCTAGTATTTTATCCTACTCGCCTTTAATTATTTTTTCTTTTGGCCTATCGCATTAGACGTTTTGCGCCTAATCAATTTTCGCCATTTTTTATAAAGATCAGATTTTATTATCTTTTTATCTTAAAACTTCTGCAAATATTGAGATTTGGACAAATCTTTTTCTGGTTTATACATGACGCAAATTTAATTTTTATTTTTAAGAGGAGAAAAATTCTTTTGTTTAAACATTCTCAAATTTTGAAAAAAACATTAATTACAACGTCTTTAATTACACTCAGCCTCTCAAGTCATGCAGCGCTTACCTTTGGTAATGCTGAAGAAGGCCAACTTAAAGTGAGTGGTACTGTTCGGGCTAAATATGTTTATGATTTTGACTCAGAACCTTCTACCAGTAAATTTTCCTTTAATGACGCGGTCTTATGGCTAGACTACAACTCCCCGAAATGGATTGGCCGTTTAGATTATCGGGTTTATGAATATTACGGGCGTTTAGGTGATGCAAATTGGCTTACCGATGCATGGTTAGGTTATAAAATTAATGACAACAGTAAAATTATTGCTGGCTTAAACCCCGTTCCTTTTGGCTTGGGTCGCTTTTGGGGAAATACTTATTATTTAGGTATTGCCAATAGTGCTGGCTGGGAAGATGTACACAACCTGGGTGTAAAATATGATTTCAATGATGGAATCAATGAAGCACAATTTGCCTTTTATCCTACTGATGGTGGAACTTATAGAGGTAAAAGCAAAGACTCAAGTCGATTTAGTATTAACCCTGTCAATGCAGATGACTCTGTACCAGAAGGCACCAATACCAAAGAAAAGAACTCCATTATTGTTCGCGGTGCTCATACCTTTAAGAATATCTTAGGCCAAGAAAATTTCTCTACTCAACTTGGCGCCTCCGCATGGTATTCCACCATTGAAAATAAGCGTTCAGGGAAAGATGGTGATCGCCAAGTTTATTCGGTTTTTAGCAATACCAATTACAACCAATGGAATTTACAGCTTTTGGCTGGTTATCAAGACATTGATAATGCCGACACCCAATATAAAGATCATCTGACTTTGGGCGGTTTCGATTATTCATTTAACTCGGCAACCAAAGGTCAGATTTATTCAGCCGAACTGAGCTATTTGTTCCCTCAGCAATTTGGCCCCATTACCTCTGTTCGCCCGTATTTAAACTACAGCTCTTATCGAAAAGAGCAAGATGGCTTTAAAGACTCTACCCGTTTTATTCCCGGCCTTGCATTTAACTATCAAAAATTGACTGTACAAGCCGAGTTGCTGATGGGTAAACATGATCCATATCTAGGAGACAGTGAAGGTCTTGCGGCTGGCGGAACCAATAATAAATGGAACAAAAAAGCATTTGTGATTTTTGCTTACTACTTCTAACGCTTAAAATAAAGGTCAACAGATGTTGGCCTTTATTTTCTTTAGATATCTATTTTCACTCTAGTCGATTACTGGTGAATTACTGAGAGAAAGTTCTGGAGAAGATTCATCAATAACATCGACATCTTGAGCGGTAGGCTCAAACTTAATTAGCAGTCCAATCACAATTAAAGGAATAAACGCAAAGATAGAAATAATCAGGTAAACATCGGTTTTATAACCCGCCATCCAAATTGGTAAAACAAACAAAGCAATTGCTTGAGCAACGCCCGTTACTGCACGGTTAAAGCCAACACCTACGCCACGAATCGAAGCTGGATAAGCCATAGTCGGATACACCATCATTTGTGCACCTGGCCCAAAACCTTCAGCAAAAAGCCACAAACCGAGCATGCCAATTGCGGTGTAGAGTAAAAAGCTATTACCGGGTTCACCAATTAATGCCAAGGCAATGAGGGCTATAAACTGGAGTAAAAAGCCTGCAAGCAACACATGACGAGATTTAAATCTGCTAGCAACAAATACACCTAACAGCCCGCCCGTAAATGCAAACAGCAAATTGAGTCCGAGTGTGGTGGTAATGGTCGTCAAGACATCGGTATGAAAGAAACGCGTTAAAATAGAAGGTAAAAAGAAGGCAATGGTCGTGTACTGAAATGCCACCGAAATATGAATCACAATTGCTACAATCGTTCTTGGCAAATAGGTTTTATTAAATAAAACAGCAAAACCCTCACGCTTTTTCTTTTCAGCAGTTCTTTCTACTTTTTCAACTGTAGCGACTGCATGAATTGCATAAGACTCTTGTAGAACTTGAGCTGCTCCTTTTAAATCACCTTGATTTGCAAGCCAGATTGGTGATTCAGTTAAATATTTACCGCGAATAAAAATAATGAGTAACGCTGGCACCGCTCCAAAAATTAAAGATGCTCGCCATAACCAGTTGCTATGCTCAGGTGGCAAAAGAAAGTAAAGCGCCAGAACTAGACCAAAACATACGGAAGAAGCGGCATACCACATTGGGCACCATGCGGCTAAACGCGCTGCCTTGTTGCTACTCCCGTTAAATTTAGAAAACTCAGATAAGTATGACATTGCCACAGGCAGATCAATACCAACACTAATGCCCATAATAAATCTGGCTAAAATCAAAACCCATACATTCGGTGCAAAACCTGCGACAATTGCCGCAATAACAAAGAGCACCATGTCTGCCATAAAGACTCGATAACGGCCAATTTTATCTGTCAGCCAACCACCAATCAGGTTACCCACAATGGTTCCACAGACAATTGCTGAAGCCACCACACCAGTCATAACAGGGCTTAAAGAAAACTCTGAGATGACTTGCTCAATACCAAAGGACAGCGTTGTTAAATCATAGGCATCAATAAACACACCAATCAGTGCCAACCAAATCACTTTATTCGACTTACCCTTCCCTGCAAATTTGGAAATTAATTGTGAAACATCATCGGGAGATTTAATTTCATAACGGTGGTTATGATCGAGTTCTTGTGTGTTCACTTAATAATTCCTGTATTTTAATCACAGAAACAACATAATGATTATTCGCACCATACAAAAACAAATTAATCTGATGTTTTAATCTAAATTATAGAATTATCTTTTCATTATTAACTCAGCAGTAAATCCGATATAAAAAGACAAAATAAAAGCCGGTATTTAACCAGCTATTTATTTAAAGGCTTTTCAAAACATTAACTCGCCTCAGCAAGTTTTAACTCTTTTAGATTACGATATTTTGCACCGCGATGATTTTCAGGCAAATATGGCCCAGCACCAAATAATTTTTCTCTTAATGTTCCTTGTGTATACGAAGTTTGATATACCCCTCGTTTTTGCAACTCCGGAACAACAAACTCAACCACATCGGCAAAGGTTTGATGAGCCAAAATATAGGCAAGGTTAAAGCCATCAACATCGGTATCATCAACCCATTGTTGTAGAGCATCCGAAACGGTTTCTGCCGAGCCTACAAGTACAGGTCCATTACCACCTAAGCTGTTCCAGTTTGCAATTTCTTCAATAGTCCAGACACGTTCTGGGTCTGCATTTACATAAGAATCTAATAAAGATTGAATGGCGTTAGTTTGAATATATTCAACTTTGTCAGTTGGCTGGTATTGTGAAAAGTCTACACCCGACCAGCCAGACAGCAATGTTAAAGCGCCATCGTAGCTTCCATAACTTTGATATTCTTTAAACTTAGCCTGTGCTTTTGCATCGGTTTCATCAGTGACAATTGACAAAAGTGCATAAATTTTAACTGAGTACGGGTCGCGGCCTTCTTGAGCCAATTTTTGGCGAATGCCCTGTACCACTTTTTTAGTGGCAATTTTAGACGGCGCTGCTATGAATACACACTCGGCATTTTGACTCGCAAACTTCTGCCCACGTGAAGATGCACCTGCTTGATAAAGTACTGGTGTTCGCTGCGGTGATGGCTCACAAATATGGATGCCCGGTACCGTAAAGTATTTACCCTCGTGCTGAATTGGATGCACTTTTTTATGGTCAGCAAAGATACCGCTTTCACGGTCACGAAGTACTGAACCTTCTTCCCAAGAGCCTTCCCAAAGTTTATAAAGGACTTCTAAATATTCATCAGCAATATCATAACGATTGTCATGATTAACCTGAGTTTTTAGACCCAAGTTTTTTGAACCACTTTCCAAATAAGAAGTCACGATATTCCAACCAACTCGCCCTTTGGTTAAATGGTCTAGCGTGCTAATACGTCTAGCAAAAGGATAAGGATGCTCAAAGGAAATCGAAGTTGTGACACCAAAACCCAAGTGCTTTGTGACTGCCGCCATCGCTGGCACAATCTGTAGTGGATCATTAACCGGAACTTGAACTGCACCTGTTAAGGCATGTTCAGCACTTTGATGATAAACGTCGTAAATGCCAAGTACATCTGCAATAAAAATACCATCAAAAAAACCACGCTCAAGAATTTGTGCTAAATCCGTCCAATATTCTAAATCTTTATATTCAACAGATCGGTCTTGAGGATGCCGCCATAGTCCAGGAGATTGGTGGGAAATACAATTCATTTCAAAAGCGTTAAAACTAATTCTCTTAGTCATAAAATATCAGCCAGCATTTTATTTAATTCTTATACTAAAGCAATTTTTACATTTTCTTTATAATATATACCCCAAACAAAATATGATTTTATTCTAATAGATTTTTATAATTTATTTTAAGAAATAAAAATAATATTAAGCCACTAAAAATAGCAGCTTAATATCTATATTATCAATTATTATTTAGAAACTTCACCAATTCGCCATTGATACGGTGGTAATGTACCGTTCACACTAAAATCACCGACAATTCGATTTTTAAATACTCTCGGGTTATGTGAAGCTAAAGTCCGCACATTACGCCAGTACCGATCTAAACTTAAATCTTTATCTGTTGCAGAAGCACCCAAAGCGTCAAATAAAATTGTAGAAGCATTTAAAATTAGATCGGTAATGACCGTTTGAGACTGCGCACTTTCAAGCTCGGCAAGTGCATTTTGTTCTTCTTCAAGCTGCTCATTATTTTGAAATGCTGCCAAGTAAGCACGCTGTAAGCTTTGTGCAACTTTTTCAACAATCGCTCCTGCACTGTAAGCTGCGCCACGAATTTGTCCTACTACTTGTAAAATTTGCGGATCTTGTTTTACAAATTGGGCATTTGCATGCGTGTAGTTTCGGGTACGTTTTGCTACAGCTTGAGAAACCTCATAGGTTGCAGCACGCCCTAGACCTGTAATGATTGCCAGTTGGACCAGTTGATAATAAGCCGCTGAATATTTAAAACGGTCATCATCAGGTAAAATTTCAGCTTCATCGACCAATACATCATGGAAATATGCCGTACCACTTGCAGTAAGCTGCTGTCCAAAGCCATTCCAGTCATCGACAATTTCAACACCTTCATCTTCACGGTGAACAACGACCGAGCCAGACTCTCCTTTTAAATCTGTTACCCCAACATCCACCCAATCTGCATATAGGCTCCCTGTGGTGTAGTATTTTTTGCCTTTAACGCGAATTTTTCCGTCACTATCTCGATATAAGTGCGTTTCAAACTGATCGATTGACTCTTTGCCGCCTTCAGACCATGCACTACCGACAGTTTCCCCATTGGCAATTCGGCTCAGCCAACGCTGCTGAAACGCTTTATCTTTACTTACCAAGACATCCTCAGTAAAACCAAAATGCACACGCAAAGCTTGCGGTAAGTTTGAGTCGGCCTCTGCAAGTTCAATGAGCAATGCAAATAGTTCAGGAATAGTTGCATCAAAACCACCATGAGCTTTTGGAAGTCGTAACCGTGTAAAACCAATATCTTTGAGCCACTGGAGTTGTTCATATGGCAAAATATGCTGCTGCTCACGGATTAAAGCCCCTTCTTTAATACGGGCAAACGTCGGTCTGAAGTTACTTGCCAATTCATCATACCGTGGTGACGGTCCTTCACCCCATACCCGCGAAATGATAGAAGCCTGGCTCAGTGCAGCGTGAGTTAATGAACCGAGATGATGCTCAAAATTTAAATTTGTCATGTAAGTAAAACCAATATTGCTTTGCTTTTACCATAAAATATTTATTTCACATGAAAACGATTATTTTTTTATAACAGTATTCAATCTTGATATAACACCAATCAAATGCATGACAGCCCTAAGCGATCTCTTTCTTGGTAAGACTATGCTGACTTTGCAATAAGGTTTGCATATATTCTGAATAGACAGATAACTTTTCAAAAATATGTTCTGAATAAAACATGTCATCAATTAAGTGCGTCATTTGACTAGTAGTAAAGGTATCGCATAACCCGACCAGTGCTGCATTCATTTGCGCAAAATGAGCACATAACTGTACATATGCTTCATCTTTATTTTTAAATAATAATTTTCGCATATCCAACTGATCTAAACCTTTTAGACCCTCATCTTTTACGACTTTTACCCAATGAATTTTTATTTTTAAGAACTGTTCAAGTTGCTTTAGAGCCTCTAAATCAAGCTCTAAATGGGTGATTAAAAAAACTGTAGAGATATCACTTCGACACAATGCTTTGATTAATTTTAAATAAATAAAGTCAGCTTCTCCCATCTCTATTAATTCTAAATCAAGATATATTTTTAGGCTTTCTAAAACTTCATCTATCTTAAATACGACCTTCTTGTCTGCTTGATAGTATTTATTCAGAATAGTAAGCACAGGTGGTGTTGCAGGTGTTGTATAAATAGCAGCCTTGTTTAAGTTCGCAAAAATAAATGGCGAGAATAGATAAGCCAGACTACTTTGCTGTGGCTCAATATGCGACTGAATTAAATACACGATTTGAGTTTTAGAAAAATCCCTGAGTACTTTCGCTCTAAGTAGGGTTGCTTCAAGATTCACATAAGACTGTTCCAACTGATCTACTACCGAAGTGGAAATAGACTGATTTTTAATAATTTTATGAATGATATTCAGTTGAGACGTGATAAACATTTTTTAACATCCAAGCTATTTTAGAAGCGCTACACTTACACTTAGGTCTTTAAGAAACACGCAGCAACCGGACCCTACGCAAAACAACAATGGAAATAGAAAAGAAGAACATAATCATGTGCTTAAATAAAATCTAAAGCAGCGTTCACATTGAGTCTTGAAAGTTGGTTTAGGTCGACGGTAAATCCTGTTCATTTTTATTTTGAACTTTAGAGGACTGAATATATAGCTACAGATGATTGAAAAAAAACTATAGCACACCTTCGAAACCATACTGAACTGTTATAGTTTTATAAAAAATTTCTGTATCTACATATACAAATAGAGCGAGTGCATGATTAAGAAAACTTCTTAAGGTAGGTAGTTTTCATGAGACGATCTATTGCATATCGCCAGATATTTCATCAATGTTTCAATGCAACATGCATTTTTACAAATGCAACATCAAGCATAAACTTTGCTAACAGATTGAAAACAATCAATCGCCCTATTCTATTGAAATATCAAGCAATTATATTGCTTTACCCTGTTGGCATTTTACTTGCTAAGAACATTTATCACAGAAGTAAGTTTAATCGCCAGAGTACTTTTTTGCCTGAAAATAAGTATTTAACTCATTCAATCATCATCAGCTAGTTCACAGGGGGAAAGTTTATGAGCCTCGGTCTAACCGCTCTAGAATTAGCGCGAATACAATTTGCTTTCACAGTATCCTTCCATATTATTTTTCCGGCCACATCCATCGGACTTGCCTGCTTTTTAGCAGTTTTAGAATGGAAATGGTTAAGAACGCA
Source organism: Acinetobacter sp. AOR41_HL (assembly GCF_027854645.1). NCBI lineage: Bacteria > Pseudomonadati > Pseudomonadota > Gammaproteobacteria > Moraxellales > Moraxellaceae > Acinetobacter > Acinetobacter sp. AOR41_HL. The sequence continues at coordinate 25,043 of NZ_JAKTHZ010000037.1, forward strand.
AAACCCAATTTATAAAGATCTATTTAAATACTGGATTAAGATCTTTGCTGTTGCGTTTGGTATGGGAGTGGTTTCCGGTGTCGTAATGAGCTATCAGTTTGGTACTAACTGGAGTGAATTTTCACGAGTAGCCGGAAGTATTACTGGTCCTTTACTTACCTATGAAGTGTTAAGTGCCTTCTTCTTAGAAGCAGGTTTCTTAGGCATTATGCTGTTTGGCTGGGGCCGTGTTGGTCCTAGAGCCCATTTCTTCGCAACGCTTATGGTTGCCATCGGAACATGTATTTCAATGTTCTGGATTTTATCGTCTAATAGCTGGATGCAAACACCGCAAGGTTTTGCCATCGAAAATGGCATTATTGTGCCAAAAGACTGGCTAGCTATTGTCTTCAACCCGTCCTTCCCTTACCGCTTTGCACACATGGGTGCTGCTGCCTTCTTGGTTTCATCTTTATTAGTGGTGGGAACATCTGCTTGGCACTTGGTAAAAGGTCGTCGTGATGAATTGGTTAAAAAATCATTCTCGATGGGTTTATGGATGGTACTGGTGACTTCTTGTTTACAAGTAGTAATTGGCGATAACCATGGTTTAAATACTCGTGAGCATCAACCTGCCAAACTTGCTGCAATGGAAGGTCACTGGGAAACCAATCATAACGAGCCAATGCCATTACTGTTATTTGCCATTCCAGATATGAAAGAAGAACGAAATCACTTTGAAGTGGGTGTTCCATATTTGGGTAGCTTAATTTTGACTCACAGTTTAGATGGGCAAGTGACAGGCTTAAAAGAATTCGCACCTGAAGACCGTCCAAACTCGACCATTATTTTCTGGAGTTTCCGAGTCATGGTAGGACTTGGCGTTCTTATGGTCACCTTGTCACTTATTGCTCTTTGGCTGCGTAAAAGTGGAAAACTCTATGAAACATCATGGTTTCATAAATTTGCTGTAGTGATGGGGCCTGCAGGTTATGTCGCAATGCTGGCTGGGTGGATTACTACCGAAGTAGGCCGTCAACCTTGGGTGGTATACGGCATTATGCGCACCAAAGATGGTTTATCGCATACTGTTTCGGCAGATCAGGTGGGTCTAAGTCTTTTTATTTTTGTTGTGGTTTACACCATCGTTTTCGGTAGTGGTATCTACTACACCTTAAAACTCATTAATAAAGGCCCTGTATTTATCGACACACCAAATATGGAAACAGGTGGCGTAGGTCACTTCAAAACACCGATGCGTCCACTTAGTGCAGTCGATGAAAATATTGACAGCAAACAAAACTCTGGGGAGAACCGTCATGATTGATCTTTCTTTAATATGGGTCGGTATTATCGGTTTAGGTGTTTTAATTTACGTGGTCATGGATGGCTTTGACTTAGGAATCGGCATTATGTTTCCCTTCATTAAGAATAGCCAAGAACGTGACGTGATGATGAATACCGTTGCTCCTGTCTGGGATGGCAATGAAACTTGGATGGTACTCGGAGGTGCTGGCCTGTATGCAGCCTTCCCTCTAGTCTATTCAACAGTTTTATCTGCGCTCTACCTGCCCATTATTTTCATGGTGATTGCCTTGATTTTCCGTGGGGTTGCTTTTGAATTCCGTTTCAAAGCTCATCGAACCAAACATCTTTGGGACTTAGCTTTTATTTGGGGTTCAGTTTTAACGAGCTTCCTCCAAGGAATTATTTTAGGGGCCTATATTCAAGGGATTAAAACGGAAAATGGTATTTTTGCCGGTGGTCCTTTTGACTGGCTTACTGCATTCTCCATTTTCACAGGTATTGGTGTAGTTGCGATGTATGCCACTTTAGGCTGTGGTTGGCTCATTTTGAAAACTGAAAAAGGCTTGCAGCAACGTATGTATGAGCTTATGCCAAAGTTAATTATTGCGCTGCTCATTATCTTTGGTGCCGTTAGCTTATATACACCTTTAACACACCCTGAAATTGCAGATCGCTGGTTCTCTTTACCAAATCTGTTCTATTTTAGCCCAGTGCCTATTTTGGTCTTATTGTTTGTTGGCCTGATTTTATCGGCATGTAAAAAGCAGCAGGACCACAAACCATTTATATATACCTTGGCATTGGTCTTCCTTGCCTTTACTGGTTTTGTAATTAGCTTATGGCCAAATATCATTCCACCATCAGTTACGATTTGGCAAGCGGCAGCGCCTCATTCCAGCCAGATGTTTGCTTTAGTGGGTGCACTTATTCTGATTCCAATCATTATTACTTATACGGTTGTGTCTTACTGGGTATTCCGTGACAAAGTTCGTGTAGGTGATGAAGGTTATCATTAAGGTCCGAGGGTGTTATGAAAAAGTCGTCAGTTAAACTCAGTCAAACCCAATGGTTTATTCTGTTATGGCTTGGTGGTTTTTTAGCCTTAGCTGTGATTGCAGGTTTGTTTAAAGTGATATTGATTTATGCAGCCCCTTACTTAAAGTAAAAACCCATCTTTATAAACAAATGCCGTTTGTAGATTCTACAAGCGGCATTTATTATGGGTTCAGTGCATCTTTTATTTTATTCTTTCGTGCAGCTCATACATGTATAAATCAGAACAACTCGCGCATAGCATTCGCCAACTTATTGAAAGTGGTACTTTAAGTGCACATGAGAAATTACCTTCATTAAGAGATCAGGTCCAACGTTCTGGTTTTAGCTTAATGACTGTGATGAATGCTTATCAAGAACTTGAATCACAAGGGCTGATCTATTCAAAGGAAAAGTCTGGCTACTTCGTTGCCGAGCAAATTGCACTAAAGCCACTCGAGCAATATTCAGTTGTTTCACTAAACTCTAAAATCGAAATTAACTCATTAGTTTTTAAATACCTAAAGTCAATTCAACATGAATCTGTCGTACCTTTTGGTTCAGCTTTTCCAGATAGTCAGCTTTTAGCTGCTCCCAAACTTATTCAAATTATGGGACAACTTGCACGGCAAAGACAAAGCTATGACCAGACAGCAAGCCTACCTCCCGGTAATTTAGCGTTAAGAAAACTGATTGCTCAGCGCTACTGTATGCAAGGCATACAGACCGATCCAGGTGACATTGTCATTACATCAGGAGGATTAGATGCGCTCAATCTTTCTTTACAAGCAGTAGCCAAACCGGGCGACTATATTTTATTGCAACAAACCGTGTTTTACGGTGCTTGGCAGGCTGCTGAACGTTTAGGACTTAAGGTCATTACCATTCCCGAACATCCTCAATATGGTTTTGATTTAGAAGCTTTTGAGCAAGTTATTCAAACATATCCTATCAAGGTGTGTTGGCTCATGCTGAATACCCATAACCCGATTGGATTTACGGTCAGTGATGAGATTAAATATAAAATTGCCAAACTACTTCATGAACATCAGATTTACTTAGTTGAAGATGATGTGTATGAAGAGCTTTATTATGGCGGGCATAAACCACTTTCGATGAAGTACTTTGACCAACAAAATCTGGTACTGCACTGCTCTTCATTTTCTAAAACTTTAGGGGCAGGTTTTCGGGTAGGTTGGGTCTATGCGGGTAAATTTTCGGACCATATCCAACACTTGCAGCTTATGAGTACTATTTCAGTGAATGCACTCATTCAAAATGCACTGGTTGAGTTCTTGTCTCATCATCATTATGAAAAGCATTTGCGCACACTTAGACTTTCACTTGAACGTTATAAAAAGCAGTTTTACCACTATTTGAAGCAACATCTGCCACCGAGTTGCGAGATTTATTATTATCCAAGCGGTTATTTTCTATGGGTTAAATTGCCTCATAAGATTGATAGCATGCAAATTTATGAAGAACTCATCCAACAAGACATTGGTGTTGCGCCAAGCCCACTCTTTAGTGTTTTACCCGCACAGCAGCATTATTTAAGAATCAATTGTTCTTTTGAGTGGAACGAAAAAATTCAAGTTGCTTTAGATCAAGTCATCAAAACTATTCTACAAAAAGTTGAAGCAAGTTTATAAAGATATGGTTCGACCTAAGCACAATTTTATAGACTTTATTTTGTGGTAACTTTATAGCTCAAATCTATAGTTTTAAGGGAAACAGGTTCAAGGAATTAAGATGGAAATAGATGAAGAACTGACTCTTAAAAAAATACAGATTTTTTTAGCTTTTATGCGCTGTGGTAATTTGTCTAAAACCGCGGCAGAAATGCAGCTCAGTAATGTCAGTGTTCACAAGGCATTACATTCGTTAGAAAGCGCTTTACGTTGCCCTCTTTTTAAAAATGAAGGCCGTAACCTCATTCCTTTAAAAAGTGCTTATGTATTTGAAGAGCGGGCGCAAAAAATCGTACAAGACATTTTTATCACCGTAAATAAAACTAGAGAAGCTGCAGGCTTTGCAGCTAAGGTTTTACATTTAGGTTCTCTTTATTCTTTAACGGTAAACACCATTCCAAATGTAATTAGCGGTCTTAAGCTCAGACGTAGTGAGCTTGATATTCAACTATTACTCAGTTCAAATCAGGATTTGGTGAAAAAGCTTAAAGCCACGGAGCTTGATGCGATTATTGTGGCTTTAAATGAAACCACTCAAGATGATGACTTTGAAATTTTACCAATGTTTTCAGACGATATCTTTCTGGCAGTCAATAAAGACTCTAAATATGCTGAGTTTAAAGATATTGATTTAAGCCTTTTAAAAGAAGAAACTTTTTTAACTTTAACCAAGGGTTTTGCAACTCATAACGACAGTGACATCATTTTTAAAAAAGCTGGTTTTTCACCTAAAGTTGCTTTACAGGTCAATGATATTTTTACCCTCATTAGTATGGTCAGCTCAGGGGTAGGTTTTGCTCTATTACCCGGTCGTATTTCTGCCGTCTATGAAAGTTCGGTCAAACTTATTCCACTAAAACAGCAATACCACATGCAACAAGAAATTGGTCTGGTCTTTTTAAAAAGTAAAGAGCGCGATCCAAACTTACTTGCTCTCATTGCTGAATGTCGTATGTTTGCGTCTAACTTTAAAAGATAGATATCGGCAACTTATTAAAGAATAATCAGTTGCCGTTATAGGATTTTCAAAAATTTATCCAAAAATCGCATTAACCGTTAAGAAGAAGACAGAAGGTCCAAGTAAGCACCCTAGTCCTGTATAAAAGGTTGCAACTAAAGCGCCATAAGGTACCAATCGAACATCAGTGCCAGCTAGGCCTGCTGCGGTGCCACTGGTTGTTCCTGCCAAACCGCCAAAGACCATGGCAGAGCGTGGACTTTTTAAATACATAAATTTCGCAAGCAGTGGCGTCCCTACCATAAAGAAAACTGACTTGATTAATCCAATCGCAATAGAAAGTGCGATCACATCAGAGCTTGCGCCAATTGCGGTTCCTGTAATCGGACCAACAATATAAGTCATTGCGCCTGCACCGATCGTTGTCATAGAAATGGGATCTCGATACCCCATGCCCCATGCAACCAGAACCCCGATTGCAAAAGGCACAACGCAACCAAGCATTAATGCAATTAGACCAATTTTGCCTGCTTTCTTCACTTCTTTCACATCAACTTCAAATGCAGTTGAAGCAATAGCCAAATCACGAATCATGGCTCCGCCCAACAGCGCAAAACCAGAAAAAATAGCGATGTCAGAAACACCTTTGGTTCCTTGGGTATAAACCCCTGCAAAGTAAGCAACAACCAAACCTAAAGTAATCGCGATTGCAGAGCTTTGTAGTTTTCCCTTCGTCAAATATTTTGAGAGAAGATGGGAAACAAACATCATTAAACCCGTTACGGCAAGAGCAGTAACTAATGCATTTTTTGATAACACAGCAATTATAGCGTCCATCATTTAATTCCTTTTTGATTGAACTTTTTGTAGTTTATATTTGCTTAGGCTATTTTTTCCTTACTTTCTAACGTCCATTCATAAGTTTCATAGTCGCCACTAATTCTATTTAAATAACGGATGACTAAAACCGTGCCAATTAACGATGCAATAGAGACAATTAGCCCTAACATGCCACCTGATAAAGCTGCAACGACATTTTGACCTGCCGACATCGCAACAACGATTGGAATATACATACCAGACCAATATAAAACGCCAAATTGTGTGACTTGAGGTAAGTAACCTTTTCTTGCCAACAATTCTTTAGACAAAATTAAGAGAATCATTGAAATAGCAACGCCACCGACATTTGCTTTAACACCTAATAACATGCCTAAGGTGTTACCAAGATAGTCGCCTAATAAATGGCAGATCGCTAATATTGCTGTTCCATAAATAATCATTGTAAATCCCTCATATCCTTGGGTTATTACTCAATTTTTAATTTGTATTGTAATTACAAAGAAGCTTTATTTTCGTTTTGCATTGCCAATTGAATGCTGTCTAAACGTGTTCCCTGAAATGACAATACAGTTCCTTCTTTAAATGTTCGACGTGCAAGTGTAGTAAGCACCGTTCCCGGTAAAGCTTCGATCTGCAACCTTACACCTCGCTCCCATGCAGCTTGGATGGTACTTTCCCAATCTACAGTTCGACTCATGTTAAAAGCTAAGTCATCTCTAATCTGTTCTGGCCTGCTAAGTGTACGAGCCGTTGAACCACTTAAATATCGAATTTTAGGTTGATTTAAAGTGACTCCCTTCATAGATGCTGCAAGTTGCTTTGCTTGCTGACTTAATAATTCACAGTGCGATGGCACCGATACATCTAATTTTTTTGCCACCACACCTTGTTGCTTTGCCAAAATAGCAACTTGGTTCATGGCTTCAAAACTTCCTGAAATAACGATCTGGTTATGTGCATTAATATTTGCGACAAACACCTCTGGCGTTATTTCATAAACTTGTTTCACCCATACTTCTACTACTGAACGATCTGCACCAATCAAGGCGGTCATACCATAGCCAACCGGATAGGCGTTTTGCATGAGTTCACCGCGATAGGCAACTAAACGAATGGCATCTTCATAGGATAAAACTCCCGCTACAACCGCCGCTGACCATGCGCCAATTGATAAACCTGCAACATAATCTGGTGTTAAGTTTTCCGCACTTAATAGTGCAGAACTCACTACACCTAAAATAAGTAAACACAGCTGTACTGAGCGTGTCGACTGTAATGAAGCAGAACTGTCCAGCATCAAGACATCTTCTTTGAGTGCATCCGACGCACGCTCAAGGTATTCTTTGACTAGAGCGGTTTGAGGTAAATCGTGCAACATATTGCTTCGTTGCACACCTTGACCCGGATAGACCCAAATTGAAGCCATGATATCTGTTCCCTAATTCCATGGGTTTTCTACTAAAACAGCACCATTAGGTCGTTTCAATAGAACTTTTCCGCTATTTCTTGCCCATTCTTTTAACGCCAAACCACCTTGTGGAAGTTGAAGCTGTATATCCACATTGAGCCCGGCTTGGTGAAAATTTTCGAGTAGTTCAATCGCCTGCTTTTTGGCAAAAGATTGTTCAGCTCGAATCAACAGATCTATGTCACTTTGCGGGGTTACTGTTTTAATGCCCGTTGCCAGTTCAAACCCGAAACTTCCTGTATATCCCCAACATCCTGAAAAATTTTTCATGATGCTGGAAATGCTCTGTAAACGTTCTGCCAAGTGCTCAAACTGTTGCGTATCTACGCGAGTCAGCGCTTCTGGCTTAAGCTGTTTGCCGATTGCTGATCGTGGCATTTGCGCTGCATATCGTTGAGAGCGAAATTGTCCTCTTATACCCACAGCCACCTGATCTTCAGGAGTAATTTCCCGTCGAACTACAACGGGATCACCGCGTAGTAACACCTCTTTCACCCAAAGTGGGGCATCATCGGCCAAGCAATCGACCGTCATACCCCATAGTAAATCATGGGCTTCGAGCTTAAGTTTCATGACCATTGCTCACGCAATAATTCACGGACTTTTTTAGACATTTGACGGTTTTGGCCGTGAAGTCTTTGTTCCAGTCCTTTAGATTGATCAGCATTAATTTCTTTAAACGTTTGAGCAATCACCTGCTTCGCTAACAAAAGATCATCATTTGTCGGTTGTTCAGGGTTTTCAACAGATAACAGTTCAGATAACAAACCAAGCGTGGCATAACTTTCAATGTCATAAGCCATTGGTGGAATGCTTGATGCCAATTGCTCTAACTCATCAACTGATCGTAAGGTAACGCGTGCAGCAGATTCTTTACCCATTGCATGCACCATAACACCTGAATCTTTTAAGGCAATAATACGATTGGCTTGGTATCCATGCGCCAAGAAAGCACCCGACATAGACTTACCAACCAATAAGCTCACAATTGGATGACCTGCCAATCTGGCTCTAGCATAGCTATCTACTGCTCCCGCTAAAGCTTGATGAATGCCTAATAATTCTTCACGGCGCCCATACGCCTGACTTGGGACATCAACCAGACATAAAATACCGCGTTTAGTTTCAGCCTTTGCATCGGCTTGAATCACGTCATCAACTGCTTTTGCCAAGCTCCAGCCTTCCAAGAGTCCAACTTCCCCTTGTCTTGCTCGTGGGAACAGATTATTGGTATCTTGCACAACGGTAATCACGCGCACCGCTTGCTGATCGATCTGACCATCAGCTACCCAAACAGAAGCTGGAAAACCTTCAACTGTCTTAAAACCCTGCGTGAGTGCTTTAAACCAATGCGCACCACGAGTAGATGCTTTTAATGTATCAACGGCGATATTCATGCTTGCTCTCCTTGATACAAAGCTTGAACTTGTGCTGGGGTAATCTGCTCAGCAGTATCAACTTGTTGTAGCTTTTCCAAATAGAATGAGTAATTTGAACTACGGTGCTGCTGAGGCACACCTTGAGCTAAATAATCGATAACCTGCTGACGAATTTTCTGGCGATCATCATCTACATAAGCATCTACCAAACCACTCGCGAAACGCTGATTACCACCCGTAATACTCCATATAAATGGACGATCTTTGGCGTTATATTCTTGTACACCAGCTTCTTGTTCTATCACTTGGGGACCATTTAAGCCTAAACGTCCTTCTTGTGTCATTACAATATAGCTACATAGTCCAGCCGCAATTGACATTCCGCCGAAGCACCCTACACTGCCTGCAACTACTGCAATCACAGGTTGATACTGACGTAAGTTCACAATTGCAGCCTGAATTTCAGCAATTGCAGCCAAGCCCAGATTTGCTTCTTGTAAACGAACGCCGCCTGTTTCTAAAAGTAAGATTGCTGCTGTTGGAATGCCTTTCAGGTTGTCTTCAACTGCAAGCTCTAAGGCTCCCGCAATTTTGGCACCGCCCACCTCGCCTAAACTGCCACCTTGAAATAAACCTTCAATTGAAATTAAAACTACTGGGCGTTCTTGAATAGATCCTTTTGCAATCACCACGCCATCATCGGCTTGCGGCACAATATTTTGCTGAACCAACCAAGGTGACATAACACGTGCAAATGGGTCGAGTAACTCTCGAAAAGTCCCTTCATCTAATAATGCTTTGGCGCGGTCTCTTGCGCTGAGTTCAATAAAATCTTGTTTATTTAACAAGCTTTGAATATCAGTCATGAGCAATCTCCTCCAATGCTTGTTCCAGACGTAAGCGAACGACACCGGGAGTTGCACCAAAATCATGGATATCAATATTGACCGCTGGCGGTATTTGCGCAGTAAAAATCCGTTCAAAAAGATTGTGCCAACGCGCCGCACTGCCGTCTACCGAAGTCACCACTTGAATAGAAGCTTTGCCTGTTTCACCAGGTTCCATCAAAATTTCTAAATCACCCGAGCCAACACATCCTACTAATGCTTTTTTTACAGGTGGCTTTGTCGCCACAAATTCAAAATGAAGTGTTTCCATAATCAAAATCCCTCTTTATTTTTTGACAGATGTCTGCTCAACACGATCTATAAATAGTGTTGCTGCCAACAAATCTGCGGCACCACCAGCAGAGGCTTTCATCCGAAGCAGATCAATCTCTAAAAGATGCAAAGCACGTCGACCTTCCAAGCTTGAGCTGCCACCTAAATCGAGTACTTGCTGAGCACCATGTTGCATACGCTTTAAACCTGAAGTTCCCGAGCGATAAAGCACGCAGGTATCGGTCAGGTCCGTCATCATGGCAAGTAATGCATCTAAACGAGCGAACTCTTCTTTCATGGGTTTACTACGACTTTGATAAAGCTGCTTTAAACCAAAATTCACAATCGTTGGAAAACCTTGTTGTGCCTGTTCTTTGGCACCTAAGATGCCTAATTTTTTCTGTACTTGTTGACCATGACTTAAAGCCTGTTTTGGAATAAAGCGATCTTCAAGCTGGGCAATCTGGCCTGCTAACTGGCATAGCTCAACAGCCGATAAGTACTGTTGATTCGTGTGTGCTACTGCTGTTGCCGTAACCATTAACCCTAATGCCCAAATTGCACCGCGGTGGGTGTTGACGCCATTTGTTGCCAACATCATGGTCTTTTCACCTTGGCGGCCAATTTCTCCAATGTCTTCACGCAAGGCCAAACAAACTTTTCCATGATGCTTTGCAGCTTGGGTCATTGCATCGAACATCGGCCCTAAACTTCTTGCAGAGCGTTCCATTAACTCCAAATTTAGGTCAATGTGTGCACCACTGCCACGGCGATCTACCAAAGCTGGTTTTGGTGTCAGATTCACTTCATCAATCAAAGCTTCTACTGCTAAACCTGCCAAAAGCTGACTATCGCTGAGCGTTTGATATTTAACTTGTGTCGTCATTACCAACTCCTGAATTTTGCAGGTGGTTGATATAAACCATCTGACCATGTCACCAAGTCAGCAATATTTTTCGCCGCTAAAAGCTCACGTGTGGCATCGGTGCGGCGAATACCTAAATCTTCAGGGAATACCACCAAACCTTCACGTCTTAAACGTGCAGTTGTTTTCGGATCTTGAGTTAAACCAATACTGGTCACACCTGCTACCGCAGCAATCATGGCTTGACGTTCTTCTTGGCTGCTTGCTTTATATAGATAAGCAATTCCTTCTTCGGTGAGTAAGTGAGTGACATCATCGCCATAAATCATGATCGGTGCTAAAGGTAAGCCTGCTGTTTTAGCCACATCAATCGCATCGAGACGATCTACAAAAGTTGGCTTACCCCCCTCTTGGAAGGTTTCCACCATTTGTACAACTAACTTTTTACCACGTGCCAAATAGGTTTCAGTTTCATTGGCAACTTGCAAACGCATATCTAGCCATGCAGGTGTATCGTGACGACGACCACGCGGATCATGCCCCATGTTTGGTGCACCACCGAAACCAGCTAAACGGCCTTTGGTAACAGTCGAAGAATGGCCCATGCCATCAACTTGCAAAGTTGCGCCAATAAATAGATCAACAGCGTATTGCCCTGCAAGCTGACACATCATACGGTTGGAACGTAAAGCGCCATCACGACCTGTAAAGAAAACATCAGGTCGAGCAGCAACATATTTTTCCATACCGAGTTCGGTACCAAAACAATGCACGCTTTCTACCCAACCTGTTTCAATGGCTGGAATCAAGGTTGGATGCGGATTCAGTGTCCAATTTCGGCAAATTTTTCCTTTTAAACCTAAAGACTCACCATAGGTCGGTAAAATCAGTTCAATTGCAGCAGTGTTAAAACCAATGCCATGGTTTAACGATTGAACATTATGCTTTTCATAAATTCCGCGAATAGCCATCATGGCCATAAGCACATGCACTGGCTTGATGTGTTTCGGGTCACGAGTAAATAAGGGTTCGATATAAAATGGCTGGTCTGCAACCACCACATAATCAACCCAAGAAGCCGGAATATCGACACGTGGTAACTCTGAAACGTCATCGACCAGTTCATTGACCTGAACAATAACAATACCGTCACTAAACGCCGCAGGTTCAATAAGTGCTGGAGAATCTTCGGTACTCGGACCTGTATAAATATTGCCTTGACGGTCTGCCATAAAACCCGCCGAGAGCACGACATTTGGAATGAGGTCAACCACCAAACGTGAATACAATTCAATATAAGTGTGGATAGCCCCAATCTCTAACAGTCCATCTTCAATTAACTGGCTAATACGTAAACTTTGTGGGCCAGCAAAAGAAAAATCGAGCTTACGCGCAATGCCTTTTTCAAACAGATCGAGATGTTCCGAACGTCCCACACTTGGCATGATCATATGTAAATCATGCAAAATATCTGGGTTGGTTTGTGCCAAAGAACGCGATAAAAAATCTGCCTGCTTTTGGTTATTTCCTTCGAGTACAACTTTGTCACCCGGTGTAATTAAGGTTTCTAAAACTTTAATAATGTCTTGAGTTGGAATAACTACACCATCGGTATATTGGTTTGCCATCTCTAGTTTTAGTTGTTTGGCATGACGCCGCTTTGTCCATAACCGTTCTTTATTCTGAACTGATCCTTCCATGTACTTACCTATAGATCGCAGTTTTGTTCTGAATCTATAAAAACGCTTTATGAACTTCCGATCAATCAACCTAGATGAGTTGTTATTAACTTCAGGTTAACGATTACCGCAGCTTCTCTCTTTTGGCTAAGCCAAAAAAGAGAAAAGCAGTTTGTTTAAATCTTTTCTATCGCGGTTTATTCAACATCCATTCCAGATTTTGGCGAACCGCAGGCCACTCATGTTTTAAAATGCTATAAACGTGAGTGTCCCGTAAAATATCATCTTTCACAATTTGATGGCTTCTTAGCACACCATCGAGCTTTGCACCTAAGCGTACAATCGCGGCTTGACTTTGAACATTTAAAGAAGATGTGCGTAACTCAACCGCAATACAGTTTAAAGTCTCAAATGCATGAGCTAACAGTAGTTTTTTACATTCAGTATTGACAGGTGTACGCTGTGCAGATTTGCGGTACCACGTCGAACCAATTTCGACACGGCGATGCGCTTCTTCAATATGCATTAAAGTTGTCATGCCCAGCGCTCGTCCCGTTTTTCGGTCTTCAATATAAAAAGGCAACATAGAACCAGATTTTTGTAAACCAAGACGTCTTTCAATTTCAGCAGTCATCTGTTCAGGTCTTGGCACACGGGTATACCAAAGGTTATAGAGTTCCCCATCGCAAACGGCCTCTGCCAGTGATTCAGCTTGAGTGACATCTAGCGGCTTTAAAATAACGTGTTCGCCTACCAACTCAACAGGTGTAATCCAAGCCATCTTTATCTCCTCCATTAATATTAAGCTTTTATATTTCCAAAGTTATTTATTTAAATCAGCCACACTATACATAGCGTCTGCTATGGTTTGTTGACCAGATTTTGATAGGCCATCTGCCGCACCTAAAATGTCTCGACGTTCTTTGTTTTGCCCCAATTTTAATTGGCCTTGCAGCTTAGTAATTTCAATTTCTATTCCCACAATTGCCTTTAACATCGGTTCAAGATAGTCCTTTGGTGCATCTGACATTTTCCAAGGTTGAGGTTGAGAAGCTTCATGGCTACGGGTTAAACGAGCCACCACACCGCGAACATAACGTTCATCATCGTGAACTGTTACTTTGCCATGAGCATGCACAACCCTATAATTCCACGTCGGCACTTGTCTGTGCTGTTCATGTTTGGATGGGTACCAGTTTGGTGAAATATAAGCATCACCGGCTTGGAACACGACCAACACCTCATCTCCATTTTTAATGTTATGCCAGACAGGATTCACTCGAGACACATGCGCATGTAGAGCGCCAAACTTCCCTTCATTTTTCTGAAGTTCAAAAGGAAGATGATTTGCATCTAATCCATTGCTTCCATGAGTAAAAAGCACACCAAACGGATATTCTGTAATAAGAGAATGCAATACATCCAAACGGTTTTCTGCATAATCATCGGGGATATACATGGCTCAAAACCTCACTGTAAATCTCAGGGTTATTTATATTTTGTGTTGTAAATTTTCTGGTTTATGTGGTTTATTAAAAAGAACCACTTTGTATTTTTTTAAGTAGACCAGAATTATGGCAAGAATGGCAAAAGTTGTTGAACTTCCGTCGATTGCAAAGATTGATAAAAGCCAAGGAAAGATAAGTGCTCAATTAACTCAAGCTTTGCGTGAGGCTGTACAAAGTGGTGATTTACAACCCGGCGACCCTTTACCATCTTCGCGTGAGCTGGCTCAAACACTTGAAGTCGCTCGCGGAACCGTTATTGAAGCGTATGATCAACTTCTCGCTGAAGGTGTTTTTTCTTCACAAGCCCGAACTGGCACTTATGTATCTCATGCTTTAACTAAAAAAACTGTATTGGAATCTTCCCAGAAAGAAACAATTTCTAGCTCAATCCCTTTAACCAAATCAGCTCTTTGTTATGCCGAGGTACTCAAAGAGTTTAAACCCCTTCCTCATGCCCCTTTTGCAGTGTCTGTTCCGATTGCTCGTACTCAACCGAGTGATATTTGGCGTAAGTTTGGTAATAAATTTAGATCTCGGGGTGCTGGTGTTCCATCAGGTTATGGTGAACCTCAAGGGGTATTATCATTAAGAATCGCTATAGCAGATTATGTACGTCGATCCCGCTCTGTACACTGTGAACCTGAACAAATCGTGATTACACCTGGTATTCAACAGGCACTTTATATTTGCAGCCAGATTTTATTTGAAGCGAAAGATGAAGTCTGGATAGAAGATCCGGCTTATCGTGGTACTACAGCCATTTTTGAACATGCCGTAAAAAATATCCGTACGGTGCGTGTTCCTGTCGATGAAGAAGGTATTCAAGTTGAAACTGGGATTAAACTTTCAAAACATGCGCGTGCTGCTTTTGTGACACCATCTCACCAATATCCACTTGGCATGCCAATGAGTCTAGCAAGACGCACAGCTTTATTGGCTTGGGCAAAACAACAAAATGCATGGATCATTGAAGATGACTATGACAGTGAACTTCGTTATAACGGTCAGCCCTTCCCATCTTTACAAGGCATGGCACCCGACCAAGTCATTTATCTGGGTACTTTTAGCAAAGTGCTATTTCCATCACTTAGACTTGGCTATGCAGTGTTGCCTAAAGAACTGGTAGCTCCTTTTTGTGGGCTTAGAGTCTTAATTGATAGACACCCGCCTGCTGCCGACCAACACGTTTTGGCTGCTTTTATTCAAGAAGGTCATTTAGAACGACATATTCGACGTACTCGACATGTTTATGCGGAAGTTCGGCAATACATTATTGGCTTGATTGAAAAACATATACCTCAAGAACTGGCTTGGTTACAGCCGGGTGATCAAGGCATGCATATGGTGTTATGGCTTGCTCATCATATTAATGATATTGACGTTGCAAGTTCGGCAGTCGATGCAGGTATTGCCGTTAAAGCAATTTCACCAACATTTTCAAAAGAACAACAACGTCCGGGTTTAATTGTTGGCTTAGGCGATTTTGAACCTGAACTGATGAGACAAGCCATCAAAAAACTATCAAAGATTATTCAACAACATGACAAGCCGTCTTAATCCAAGCTTACAACATCAACCATAGATGAATCGCAAATGGCCCAATCAGCACCATTAAAATACCTGCAATGACCATAGTCAAACTGGCAATCACACCTTCTTCACTATTGCGCTGCTGTGCTCTAACTGTACCAAAACCATGTGCTGCATTACCAAAGGCAGCTCCATTTGCTACATTAGAACGGATTTTAGTAATCGCTAAAATCGCATCGCCGCAAATCATACCAACCAAACCGGTAATAACGGTAAATAGTGAAACCAATGCTGCCGAACCATGAATATCTTCCGCTAGAATCATGGCAAATGGTGTTGAAATAGAACGTGCCATCAAACTGTTGGTCACTTCAGGGCTAAAGTGGAACCACTGCGCCATTTCATAGGCAGACATCACACCTACACTCATCCCCACAATAATCGCAATCGAAAGGACCCCAAGGTTTTTACGAATTGTTTCCCGATAGCGATAAATCGGTACAGCGAAAGCAACCGTTGCTGGTCCTAACAAATTAACAATCCACTGCGTATCTTCTGCATAAGTTTGATATGAAATTCCAAAAATCGTCATCAAAATAATGGTGAGTACAGGCACACTAATTGCGGGTGATAACCAAAGTTTTGGATTTTTCTGATAGATTCGCTTTGCCACCACATAGGCAACCAAAGTCCAGATGAGACAAAGAATTGACCAAATATTCATGTCGTTTTGCTCTCTAGATATGCTTATGTTGAAGACGTTTTCGAGCTTGTAAATAAGCTTTTAAACGATTGTAATAGTGAATAGTCAGCGAAGTACTTAGCATGACTAAAATAGTCCCAATGGCAATACTCAAGACAATTTGCCATCCTTCGGTCATAAACAGCGTTTTATACTGAACTACGGCAACTACAACGGGCACGAAAAACAGTAATAGCTCACCTAAAACCACAGTTGCTCCCATTGCCACCTGATCCATTTTGATAATTTGAAAGAACAGACATAAAAGCAATAAAAACATACCTAAAATACCCGCCGAGACAGGGACGCCGAGTTTTTGATGTAAGAGATATCCGATCCACCAAAATCCAGCCAAAATGAGAATTTGTTTAACTAACACGAACAGTGATGGTTGTAAGGGTGTTCCAGAAGCAGATTCAGTACTCATTTTTCGAAATTAAATGGTTAACTACACTATTATGCTATCTTGGTTAAAGCTGCTAAATATGAATTATTCATGTTAATATTATTCCAAAATGGAATAATCTATTCTTTATTATGCTTTCTCTAAAATCATTACAGTGCTTCATTACACTGGTAAAAACTAAAAGTTTTACCCGTACTGCTGAAGAGTTATATCTGACTCAGCCCACCATTAGTAAAATATTACAACAACTCGAAGAGCAGCTTCAGGTACAACTTTTGGTCAAACCCGATCATGGACGGAAAAGACAAATTGAATTAACTGAAATTGGAGAGCGTATTTATCAACATGCGGTCGAACTTCTTCAGGCAGAGCAAAACATCTTTCTTGAAATAGAAAACTATCAACAATTAAAAACAGGTACTTTAAAACTTGGCGTTCCACCTTTAGGTTCCCAGCTCCTAACAACAGTCCTGTTTGACTTTCATCGCCAATGGCCAGCTATTGAATTAGCTTTTATGGAAGTAGGTTCACGCGGTATTGAACAGGCTTTACTCAATAACGAGCTAGACGTGGGCGTTTTATTACAGCCTTTTGATGAACAAACTTTTAATAGCATCGAGTTATGTAACTACCCTTTAATGGTACTTTTACGTCGTGATGCAACTTGGGCAACCCGCAAAAAAATAAATCTAGAAGAATTACAACACCAATCATTTTTAATGTTTCCTGAAAATTTTTCTTTGAACAGTATTATTCTCGATGCTTGTAAGCAGCATGGTTTTTATCCAACTATTGCTTGCCGTACCAGCCAATGGCATCTTTTGGCAGATATGGTGTTACAACGTATGGGGATTGCGCTTCTCCCTCAATATTATACCGACATGCTTGACCCTAGTTTATTTGCAGCGGTACCACTCGAAAAACCAAATATTCAGTGGCACTTAGTCATGGCTTGGAAAAAGAATCTTCCAGTCTCACCAGCGGTACAAGCTTGGCTTAATATTGTTCGTGAGCATTTTCAGCACGTTAAGCCTTAACGCTGACCACTGAAATAGCTTAGTTCAAAAACCAATAAAGCTTTTCCACAAAAAAACTACCCAATCTTGGCTTAGCTCACTTAGACTAGATCCGATTGTTTTATGACATGGACAATAACAATGAATAACGAGCATTTTAAGCTATACACAGATTCACAATTTCTAAGTCCCTATGCGTTTACTGTTTTTGTAGGGCTACATGAAAAACAAATTCCATTTGAAATAGCGACCATCAACTTAGGCCAGCAAGGACAGTTAGAAAAATCTTATGTAGAAAAGTCATTAACTGCCAAAGTGCCTGTACTTGAGCATAACGATTTTGCCTTATCAGAATCTTCTGCCATTTTGGAATATCTCGAAGAGCTCTATCCAGACACAGCTATTTATCCAAAAGATATTCAAGCACGTGCAAGAGCACGTCAAATTCAAGCATGGCTTCGATCAGATTTAGTGGCACTAAGAACAGAACGTCCAACCGATGTCATTTTTATTCAGCCCAAGTCCACTCCACTTTCAGAAGAAGGCAAAAAAGCAGCGGAGAAACTTTTCTTTGTTGCAGAAAAACTTCTTGCGTCTGATGCCAAATTTCTTTTTGGTTCATGGAGTATTGTGGATGCTGAACTTGCCCTGATGTTGCAACGCCTTATTCAAAATGGTGATGCTGTACCAGAGCATTTAAAAACCTATGCATTACAGCAATGGCAACGTCCGAGCGTACAAAAATGGCTTGCCTTGCGACATAACTAAACCCTTATATTTACACCAAACATGAGATAAAAAATGAGTGATTCAAACTATATTCCTCCACAAGTTTGGCAATGGACTGGAGAAAAAACCGATTTAAACCAACCTACCTCAGGTGCTCGTTACGAACATACACTTCCAGTAGGAAAACATCCGCTCCAGCTCTACTCTTTAGCAACGCCTAATGGTCAAAAAGTCACTATTTTGCTTGAAGAGCTTTTAGCGTTAGGACATAAAGATGCTGAATATGATGCTTGGCTGATTAAAATCGGAGAAGGACAGCAATTTGGCAGTGGCTTTGTAGACATTAATCCAAACTCTAAAATTCCGGCATTGGTTGACCATAGCCAAAACCCGCCATTAAGAGTGTTTGAGTCTGGCTCAATTTTGCTTTACTTGGCTGAAAAATTTAAAGCATTTATTCCGACTGATATTGCTGCACGTACTGAATGCCTCAATTGGTTATTCTGGCAAATGGGCAGTGCACCTTACTTAGGTGGCGGTTTTGGGCATTTTTATGCTTATGCACCCTTAAAAATTGAATATGCGATTAACCGCTTTGCCATGGAAACAAAACGCTTACTTGATGTTTTAGATCAGCATCTGGCAAAAAACGAATATTTGGCTGGTTCTGAATATTCGATTGCTGATATTGCGGCATTCCCTTGGTATGGTGGTCTTGTTAAAAACTGGGTATATAACGGCGCGGAGTTTTTAGGTGTCGATCAATATAAAAATGTTCAACGTTGGGCAGATGCGATTTTAGCGCGCCCTGCGGTTCAACGCGGGCGTATAGTCAATCGTACTTTTGGTGATTTAGCTACTCAATTGCATGAACGCCATGATGCGAGTGATTTTGAGACCAAGACTCAAGATAAATTGCAGAACCAGTCTTAAAAATATCATTCAGTTTTTGACTTACCCGCAAGATATTTCATTTTTGCGGGTATTCAAAGTTGGCAAAATAGCCCGTATATAACTCACTCAGCCAAGCAACAAAAACTCGTACGCGTGGCGAGAGCTGCCGATGCTGCGGATATAAAGCAGAAACTGACATCTTCGGGATTTCCCACTCAGATAAAACCTGAACCAGTCGCCCATTTTTTAATTCATTTGCCACATGGTAGCGCGGGACCTGAATTAAGCCAGCCCCTTGTAAGGCAGATAATACATAGTTTTCAGCATCATTTACCGCGATCCAGCTTTTCAAAAAATAATCTTGTTTTTTACCATTCACCATCAATTCAAATGGATAGTTTCTTCCGCCTGATGTCGAAAAGAAATTGACACAATAGTGTGATAACAACTCTTCTGGTTGCTCTGGCATTCCATGTTTATTTAAATAGTCAGGACTTGCACAAATCACTTGTGGCATATCCACCAAATGTCTAGCAATTAAAGTAGAATCATCCAAACGCCCCGCTCTCACCACACAGTCTATCCCTTCCCTAATCAAATCAACCAAGCGATCTCCCGTACTAATTACCAGTTCAATGTCGGGGTACAACTCGTGAAATTGATCAATATTAGGTAAAACAATTTTAGTCGCATGTGCACCGGATAAATCGACACGTAATAAACCACGGGGCTGAGCAATTACATTGCGTAAAGATGATTCGGCATCATCGAGTTCCGATAATATTTGTGTACAGCGTTCATAAAATGCCTGTCCATCTAGTGATGGTCTTACATGCCGAGTCGTCCGCTCTAATAAACGGCATTGTAAGTTATTTTCTAACTCTTTAATGGCATTACTTGCTGTAGCGCGTGGGATATTTAGCTGATCAGCTGCCTGACTAAAGCTTCCCAATTCTACGATGCGGGTAAAAAGTTGCAAGGTATCAAATTTATCCATGGTGCTCGCTTTTAACCCTATCTATTATTAATGTATATGGAATTATCTTATCCAATTCTAACGATTTATCCCATATTTCTATATTATTAAAATAAGCCATACTTACTCAAACAGGCAATCTAAAAATGAATATTTCAAAAAAGACAGCTCTGGTTACTGGCGCATCACGTGGTATTGGCCGTGCTATTGCAGAACGTTTAGCCCAAGATGGTTTTTATGTCATTATTAACTATGCTGGCAATAAAGTGCATGCCCAAGCCACTGTAGAACACATTATTGAGCAAGGTGGTCAAGCTTCAGCTATTCAAGCAGACGTTGCAAATGAACATGAAGTGAGACGTTTATTTCAAGAAGCTAAAGCCATTAACGGTCAATTAGATGTTGTCGTTCATAGCGCAGGCATTATGCATATGGCAAAAATTACACCTGAAAACCTGCCAGATTTCGATACAGTGATTCATACCAATTTACGTGGTGCATTTTTAATATTGGCGCATGCGGCCGAAACGGTGCCAGATGGTGGTCGGATTATTGCGCTTTCAACCAGTGTAATTGCCAAATCTTTTCCTTTATATGGCCCCTATATTGCTTCAAAAGCTGGTGTCGAAGGTTTAGTACATGTGTTAGCAAATGAGCTGCGTGGCCGCAATATCACTGTAAATGCAGTTGCGCCCGGCCCAACAGGTACTGACCTTTTTTATAATGGAAAAACTGAAGAGCAAGTAGGGGCTATTGCAAAACTTGCTCCATTGGAGCGAATCGGAACACCTGACGAAATTGCCAGTGTAGTTGCCATGCTAGCTGGTCCAGATGGACGTTGGGTAAATTCGCAAGTGGTGCGAGTAAATGGTGGATTTGCTTAATATTTAAAACCGTGTGGATTATTTTAATTCACACGGTTTTTTACTAACTATTAAAATTTCTTAAATCTATTTTATTTTAATAACTTTATAAGATTAACTAATACTGTTTTATATAAAATATTCACCACTCTTATTTATCAAAATAATATATATAAATAGATATTCCTTATTTTTGCTTATATTTAAAACCGCGTAAATTGAACCTTAACAATCTGAATCAAAGATAAGGATATATTCAATGAACGCTAAATTAAATACAGAGGCTCCACAAAGTTTTATCTCAAATGGTTCAAATACATCCTTTTCAGCCGAAGACATCCTTGCTAAAGCACAGCAATATGCACAAGAACACGAACTAAATTTTAGTGGCAGTTTATCACCTATTGACGCATGGCAACTCGTGCAACAAGGAGAAGCTGTTTTAGTTGATGTGCGTACCAATGAAGAACGTAAATTTGTGGGTTATGTCCCTGAAAGTGTTCATGTTGCTTGGGCAACAGGCACATCGTTTAACCGTAATCCACGCTTTTTAAAAGAACTCGAATCAAAAGTTGGCAAAGACAAAACTATTCTTTTGTTATGTCGTAGCGGCAACCGTTCAGCACAAGCTGCCGAAGCCGCATTTAATGCAGGTTTTGAGCACATTTATAACGTTCTTGAAGGCTTCGAAGGTGATCTAAATGATCAGCAACAGCGTAATCAGAAAAATGGCTGGCGCATCCACCAACTTCCTTGGCAACAAGACTAATACTCTACTCAATTTTCAGTGAATCAAGGAAAGCTTGTGACTCAATGGAACATTAATGCGGTTGTACAAGGTTTACAACAAGCAAGGCATGACTGGCGTCAGCAACAGCACAGAACAAAAGAATTTGGGGGCCGTGAACTTCCATCTAAAGAAGCTTTAAAGGCCATTTTAGATGACCTGTGCGGCATTTTATTTCCAATGCGTTTAGGCCCTGCCGACTTACGCCAAGAAACTGAAGATTCTTATATTGCCTATACTTTAAATCGGGTACTCACAGCCTTACATGCGCAAGTACAACTGGCTTTGAATTATGAAGCAAAACGTCATTTGGGCCATTCAAGCCCAGACCAGCAACCACAAGAACTTGCCCAAACTATTGTGCAGGATTTTGCCAATACTTTGCCCTCTATACGGCGCCTTTTAGATGGTGATGTACGGGCGGCTTATGAAGGTGATCCAGCAGCACATAGTGTAGATGAGGTACTACTCTGCTATCCGGGCATATTTGCAATTATTTATCACCGAATTGCGCATCAGCTCTATGCTCAAGTGCCTTTATTGTCACGCATTATTTCGGAGTTGGCCCACTCTGCAACAGGTATTGATATTCATCCGGGTGCACAAATCGGTAAAGGATTTTTCATTGATCATGGTACAGGTGTGGTGATTGGCGAGACTTGTGTGATTGGGGAGCGCGTTCGTATTTATCAGGCCGTGACCCTTGGAGCAAAACGCTTTGAAACCAATGATGATGGTGCTTTGAAAAAAGACTATATACGCCATCCAATTGTTGAAGATGATGTCGTGATTTATGCAGGTGCCACTATTTTAGGCCGTATTACGATTGGTCGAGGGTCCATTATTGGGGGAAATGTCTGGCTTACCCATAGTGTTGCAGCAGGTAGTCAGATTTTACAGTCACCGAATGAGTCTTATCAAAAAAATCATATTGCCAGTTAAAAACTATAGATGTGAAATAAATAGATAAGGAGACAAATAAAAAAGAAACGTGCAGATTAATAAAATGCTTATTTCTAGTTTAAATATATTTCTATTTAGAAAATAGATAACTCATTAATAAGCTCAGTAATTAAAAAATTTATAACGCGATTTTAATTTTAAAACCAGAACTAATTCTAGTTTATATGCATCCTAGAATTTTTATTTTCAAAAAGCCAATGTAATAAGGAAAAATGATTCATGGCGAAAAATACAGACAAAGCCCAACTTGCACTTGGGGACCATGCGGCCCGTCAACTGGCCAATGCAACCAAGACAGCTCCCCAACTTTCTACAATTACTCCCCGCTGGCTGACTCACTTACTTCAATGGATTCCCGTTGAAGCAGGTATTTATCGCCTAAACCGTGTCAATAATACCGATGATATTCAGGTGGCTTGTACACAACGTGATGAAGCCACTTTGCCTCAGACTTTCGTCGATTATGATCCAGAACCACGTGAATACTTTTTAAATGGTGTATCTACTGTTTTAGATGTACATACACGTGTTGCTGACCTTTACAGCAGCCCACACGACCAAATTAAAGAACAGCTCCGTTTAACCATTGAAACCATTAAAGAACGTCAAGAAAGTGAGCTGATCAATAACCCTGAATACGGTTTATTGGCTAGTGTGACAGATGACCAACGTATTTCGACCTTAAATGGCCCACCTACCCCCGATGATCTTGATGACTTATTACGTAAAGTCTGGAAAGAACCGGGTTTTTTCCTAGCACACCCGGACGCGATTGCAGCATTTGGCCGTGAATGTACACGCCGTGGTGTGCCACCTCCAACGGTTAGCTTATTTGGTTCGCAGTTTATTACATGGCGCGGTATTCCACTCATTCCATCAAATAAAATTCCTGTAGAAGATGGTAAAACTAAAATCTTGCTACTTCGTGTTGGTGAAAAGCGTCAAGGGATTGTTGGTTTGTTCCAACCGGGTCTTGCGGGTGAACAGTCACCGGGGCTTTCAGTACGCTTTATGGGAATTAACCGTAACGCGATTGCGTCGTATCTAATCTCATTATATTGCTCACTTGCAGTATTAACAGACGATGCTTTGGCAGTGTTAGATGATGTGGAGGTGGACAAATATCATGACTACCCAGTTAACTACAAGTAATCTGCAAGGTAGTCCAACGGGGCCTGAAGTGACTGGTATTAACCCACCAGCCAACTTCCCTGATGAGTCCACCATTGCTCGACTTGCTAATGAGTTTTTTTCAGCAGTGCCAAGCTCAAGCAGTTCGACTTCTTCATCGGGCCTTAACTTGGACTTACCTGTCGGAGCGCCACCTCACCCACCGCAACCGGGTGAACCATTTTCTGCACTCAGTGGTCGTGCGCCCAATATCGCCTTTCAGAAAAGTCTCAATCCGGAATATCCTGAGCATATTCCAAATTTGCCAGACTACCCTGAACGTCGAATTGTAGCGTCTGCGCCTGTGGTTGGTGGAGCTAATTTGCCACGCCCACCATTTGAACCACATTTGCCACAAGCTGCTCATAGTGAACCAAATGTGCCACGCATTGAACCAAACTTACCCACTGGTGCAGATGAATCACCTTATTATTTTTTAAATGATTTTTCTGCTCCGAATGCAATAGAACCATCTGTTAAAGGTGTTGAGGATAATTATTCGGTTGCACAGTCTTTTCAATTGCCACATGGTGACCAGCTCAAGTCATTACTGATGGAAGATCGTTTTGCAACGAACACACCTACCCAAAGTTCAGCAAGCTCTGCATTTTATTTTTTAGACTTGCCTCAAAGTGGACAAAGTTATAGTCACTATCAACCATCACAACCCATTTTTGTAGCAAGTAGTGCTCAACCTCTCGATGTGCATGCCATACGTCGCGATTTTCCTATTTTACAGGAACGCGTCAACGGTCGACCTTTGGTCTGGTTTGATAATGCAGCCACTACACAAAAACCGCAGCGCGTGATTGATCGGATTGCTTATTTTTATCAGCATGAAAACTCAAATATTCACCGTGGTGCCCATGAGTTAGCGGCTCGTGCAACAGATGCCTATGAACATGCAAGAAATGTAGTTGCCCGATTTATTGGTGCACCCTCTTCTAAAGAAATTATCTTTGTTCGAGGAACAACCGAAGGCATTAACCTGATTGCAAAAACATGGGGTGAGCAAAATATTGGTGAAGGTGATGAAATTATCGTTTCTCACTTAGAACACCATGCCAATATTGTGCCTTGGTATCAACTCACTAAAAAAACTGGAGCGAAATTAAGAGTCATTCCTGTGGATGACACGGGCCAGATTATTTTAGAAGAGTTGCCAAAACTGATTAATGAGCGCACTAAACTGCTGTCGATTACTCAGGTTTCGAATGCTTTAGGCACAGTCACACCTGTTGCTGAAGTGATTAAAATTGCACATGCCAAAGGTGTACGCGTTTTAGTTGATGGTGCTCAATCTGTTTCGCATATTCCTACCGATGTTCAAGCTCTTGATGCAGACTTTTTTGTGTTTTCTGGACATAAAGTGTTTGGACCAACAGGTATTGGCGCGGTCTATGCCAAACCAGAGTTACTAGAAAGCATGCCTGTTTGGGAAGGTGGCGGTAACATGATTCAGGATGTGACCTTCGAACAGGTAGTTTACCAACCTGCACCAAACAAGTTTGAAGCTGGAACTGGCAACATTGCTGATGCTGTTGGTTTAGGTGCTGCACTTGAATATGTCGAAAGTCTAGGCATTCATAACATTGCTCGCTATGAACATGATCTACTCGAATATGGTCAAAATGCGCTGAGTAGTGTGTCAGATTTACGCCTGATCGGAACGGCACATCATAAAGCAAGTGTGATGTCCTTTACTTTACAAGGCTATTCAACTGAACAAGTCGGTAAAGCTTTAAATCAACATGGTATTGCCGTACGTTCTGGACACCACTGTGCACAGCCAATTTTACGTCGTTTTGGTGTAGAACAGACCGTGCGTCCGTCTTTGGCTTTTTATAATACGACGGAAGAAATTGATTTATTGGTGTCGGTGTTACATCAACTGACACGTAATAGGAATAGTAATTAAATCTATTTTTAGGCTAGAAAAGACTGCTTTTGAGCGGTCTTTTTTATAGATTATTTATTAAAACTACTTGAACTCAACTTCATATATAGGAATAAGACAAAATAGCTATCACAGTGGAGTCTTATTATTTTAAATTCGATTTCTGAATTAGCCTTCGGCTAGACTTACTTTGGTTTCGCCCAAAGTAAGCAAAAGCATTTTCATCTGCAAAACCTGTCCTCTTCTTATATCTAATCGATATATCGCAGAAACATAAACTATTTAATACCACGCAGGTTGCAGATGATTTTAGCTCGAATTAAGAGTCATCAATAGTTCGGACAACTCAAAGTAGTTATCACGGCAGAGTCTTATTATTTTAAATTTGATTTCTGGATTAGCCTTCGGCTTGAGCTAAAAGTCATCTACAGCCTGCCCATAATTTATAAAAATAATGTTTTTGCAACATTTCCTGATGAATGAAAACAGTGAACAGGTTCTGTAGATGACAAAGTTTTTTGGTTACTTTTTCCAAAAAAAGTAACAGAATTAGCTACTTTATTATGATGTATAAACGGTAAGACTCCGTCGCGCTAACCCATCCACTTATAAATAAAACCAACTTAATTAAACAATCCCCAAATCAATCTCAACGCAATCCCAATCAACAACACTCCCATCATCCGCTCAAAATAAACCCCGAACTCCAAAAACCGTTTACGTACAATAGACTGTGCAAACAGTACACTCACCACCATAAACCAAATAGCATTGACCAGACACATCCATATTCCATAAAAGACCTGAACTTTCATTGGTGTGGTCGTACTTACAATCGTCGTAAAAATTGCCAGAAAAAAGATAGTGGCTTTCGGGTTTAACGCATTGGTAAGAAAACCCATTGTAAAAGCTTTAAATAAGCTCGGCGTGTCACTATCTGCTTGGCCATTAATCTCAATATTGGTATTCGGCTGGCTACGTAAACACTGCCATCCTAAATACACTAAGTAAGCCGCCCCCGCTGTTCTGATCAGTGACATGAGCCATTCGCTTTGTTGAATCAAGAAGCCAATACCAACAAGTGTATAAAACACATGCACTGAAATTCCGACACCAATACCAATTGCGGTTAAACATCCAATCAAATAACCATAACGTACACTTTGCCTTACCGTAATCACAAAATCTGGTCCCGGTAAAATCACCGCCATGAAGTGAATAAGAGCTAGCGTTAAAAACTCATGCCCATACAACTGCCACATAACAATTTAGTTTCCTGAAAATCACTTAAACGATTGTATTGATATTTTTTAAACGCGATAATCCAGTCAAAATCCAAATAACTTTTGCCTCATGAGCACAAATCAAAGTCTGGTTCTGTTAAATGAAATGGCGACTTTCGTGAAGGTTGTCGAGTCGGAAAGTTTTTCTGAAACTGCAAGACAGCTTGGTACAACACCTTCTGCTGTGAGCCGCGCCATTGCCCGTTTAGAACGTGCTTTAGGCACTCGTTTACTCTATCGAACTACACGGAAACTTCGTTTAAGTGAAAGTGGACAACAGGTCTATCAACGCTGTCTAGACATGGTGAATGCGGCACAAGCAGTCATGGAAAGTTCTGGGCAATTTCATGTCGAGCCAGAAGGTGTTATTCGTATGAGTGTTCCGAAAGCTGTGGGACATTTTATGATTCACCCACATTTACCCGAATTTTTAGAACGCTACCCAAAAATTGATATACAAATGCTTTTAGAAGATCGTTATGTCGACCTCATTGATGATGGAGTTGATTTAGCACTTCGAATTACAGAGCAACCACCAGGTGGACTAATGGGCCGAAAACTCATTGATATTGATCATTTGGTTTGTGCCACACCTGAGTATTTGGCAAAGCATGGCATACCGAAGCATCCTCATGATTTAAAACAACATGAATGTATTTACTTGGGTGAGCAAGCCAGTGACTCAAAATGGAAATTTCAACAGGGGAATAAATCGATAAGTGTTGCTGTGCGTGGCCGTTATGCAGCAAACCATACGGGTGTGCGTTTGAGTGCTGCATTACAGCATTTAGGTATTGCGAGCTTGCCGTACTTCGTTGCACGCCATGCGCTACAACAAGGTACCTTAGTTCAGGTTTTACCAGACTGGGATTTTAAGACCTATTATAGTGGTGGATTGTGGTTACTTTACCCACCGACACGGCATGTCCCGCCTAAATTGAGTGTGTTGATTCAATATTTGGCAGATAAACTAGCAGCAGAGCCGACGTTATTTAAGTTAAAGTAATATAAATTCAATGAATTAGCACGATGGAATTCTATCTTTGAATCTCTAAAGCGATCAGCTCATTCTGTTACTTTTTTGAAAAAAGTAACCAAAAAACTTTCTCATCTACAGAACCTGACCACTGTTTATATCTATGAAAAATATTGCAAAAACATTATCTTTATAGATTATAGGCAGGCTGTAGATGAATCCTAGCTCAAGCAAATACTATCTAAATCCTAGTCATTAGGGGCTGTGAGTAAAACTACTCAACCAATAAATCTTTTGGATTAATCGTATCGCCATAGACTGGTTTTAAGGTTTTTTCATAAGCCTGATGAATCACGCCTTCTTTCGCCAGTTTCTCTAAATCTTGATTCAACCAGTCCAATAACTCTTTATCACCTTTTTTCACTGCTGGTGCAATTAAGTCCTGCTCACCTAAATTAGTAATGCCAACAGTGTAATTTGGATTTTCTTTGGCCCAAGCTAAAACCAGCAAGTTATCATGTGCAAGCGCAGCACCACGACCATCTTTTAAAGCATCAAAAGTTTCAGTGTTTTGCTCATACTTTTGTAGTTTAATCTCAGGATGAGCCTTGGTGAAGAATGAATCAGCCGTTGTACCTTTGTTTACCAGCAAAGTTTTATCTTTCAGTTGAGCAACATCGATAATCGGATTACTTTTAGGAGAAACGACACCCAAAGCGACTTTCAAATAAGGCTTAGCAAAATCGACTACTTCCTTACGTTCTGGTGTAACGGTAAAGTTTGCAAAAATAATATCTACTTTATTGGCTTTTAAATATTCGACACGGTTAGCCGCTTCAGTTAAAACAAACTCAACTTTGTTTTCATCACCGAGCAGATCTTTAGCGACATGCTTAGCAATTTCTACATCAAAACCCTGATTTTTACCTTGAGCATCTAAATATCCAAACGGCGGTTTATCACTAAATACACCAATTCGTACCACGCCATTCTTTTTAATCTGTTCAATACTCGACACCTTTTGTGTGGCAGCGGCCGCCTTTTCAGTAGATTGAGTTCCTTTATCACATGCAACCAAACCTAAGCTCAGTAAAGACGCAGCTAAAATATGCTTCACGTTTTGAAATGTTAATGTTGTCATTATTTCACCCTATCGTTTTTGTAAAAGTCTTATTTAAAAATAGCAGCGCCTACTTTTAGGTACTGCTCTAGCGATATCGAAAATTATTGGCCTACATCTAAAAACACATTTGGATTGACCGAGTCACCGTAAATTGGCTTCAAGGTTTCATCATAAATTTTCTTAATTTCACCGCTTGTTCTTAGCTGCTTAATTTCAGTATTGAGCCAATTCAATAATTGGGTATTGCCCTTTTTAACTGCTGGTGCAATAAACTCTTGATCACCAATAGACTGAATACCTGCAACATAACTTGTATTCTTCGCGGCCCACGCCAAAGCATATGTACTATCTTGTGAAATTGCGTCACCACGACCGTCGGTTAAAGCTTTGAAGGCATCCGAATTTCTTTCAAACTTGAGTAAATTTACTTTCGGATAATGCTTGGTAAAGTAGGTATCTGAACTTGTGCCTTTATTTACAATTAAGGTCTTACCTTCTAACTGGGTAATATCGGTAATCGGCTTAGCTTTAGGTGAGACAATGCCAAAAGCACCTTTCAAATAAGGCTCGGCAAAATCGACAACTTGCTTACGTTCTGGCGTTACTGTAAATGTCGCAAATACCACATCGGCACGATTTGATTTTAAAAACTCCACCCGATTTGAAGCTTCAGTCACAATAAACTCAACTTTCTTTTCATCACCGAGCAAATCTTTAGTCACCCGTTTTGCTAAAGCCACATCAAAGCCCTGATTATTACCTGCACTGTCTACATAACCAAACGGCGGATCATCGGCAAAAACGGCAACGCGTAGAACCCCATTTTTTTTGACTTGCTCT
Source organism: Acinetobacter sp. AOR41_HL (assembly GCF_027854645.1). Lineage (NCBI taxonomy): Bacteria > Pseudomonadati > Pseudomonadota > Gammaproteobacteria > Moraxellales > Moraxellaceae > Acinetobacter > Acinetobacter sp. AOR41_HL. Next base: position 55,108 of record NZ_JAKTHZ010000037.1, read on the forward strand.
AAAGAATGGTCTTCTTGAGCATTAATTACCTGTTCAGTTGATGGCGTTTTACTACATGCAGTTAATAACACCCCAGCAACAGCAAGACTGCTTAATATTTTTATTGAATTACGTTTAAACATTCATTTCCTCATGATTCAAATAATAAAAATTTAGTACGACAAAATATTTAAAAAGGCTTTCGCTCGTTCTGTCTTCGGCTGTTCAAAAAATTCTTCTGGTGAAGCCTGTTCAATAATCTTGCCCTTATCCATAAAAATAATGCGGTCAGCCACCTTACGTGCAAAGGACATCTCATGTGTCACAATCAACATGGTCATTCCTTCATTCGCTAACTTGAGTACTACATCGAGCACTTCCCTCACCATTTCTGGGTCAAGCGCAGCGGTAATTTCATCAAGTAAAATCACTTGAGGTTGCATGACCAGTGAACGGACAATAGCGATACGCTGTTTTTGTCCACCAGAAAGTTGTCGTGGATAATCAAGTTTTCGCTCATATAGCCCGACTCGCTTTAGCAATTCATCTGCGACTTGTTCAGCTTCATCACGGTGGCGTTTTTGTACTTTGAGTGGTCCAAGCAAAATATTGTCAATGACGTTCATATGCCCAAATAGCTCATAGTTTTGAAAAACCATGCCAATTTTTTGACGAGCATTAGTCCAGTCCACATCTTTACCGAGCACGCCTGAACCAGTTAAACGAATCTCACCACCCTGAATCGGTTCTAAACCGTTAATACAGCGCAATAAAGTACTTTTACCGCAGCCCGATGGACCTAAAATAACAACCACCTCTCCTTGTTCTACATCCAGATCAATGCCCTGTAAAATATGACTTTGTGCAAATGATTTCTGTAATTGTTGTATCGATAACAAAGGCATAATTACTCCCAGACCTTTTCTAAATGTGCCGCCAAACGAGATAAGGGATAGCAAATTAGAAAATACAAAATAAAAATAAAGCCATAAATCCAAAGAGAAGCACTCGGCACGGTTAACAGCGAATTTTCAATAATTTGCTGGCCAACTTTAATGACCTCAACCACACCAATCAGGACTGCCAAAGAGCTGGTTTTCACCATTCGGGTAAATAAATTAATCGCGCCTGGTGTTACTCGTTTTAGACTTTGCGGGAAAATGACATAGACCAAAGCTTGAACATGAGTAAGTCCAAGCGCATAAGCCGAATCGCGTTGATGCTGGTCAATTGAAGTAATGGCTGCACGAACCAAATCGCCCATTTCAGCCGTACCCCACAAAACAAATACAACAATGCACACCCACATTGCAGAAAACTGCCAGTTAAACCATGTCGCAAAGCCGAAATAAAACACAAACAGCAAAACTAAAATTGGAATGATTCGAATCGCCTCTAAATACAGACGGCACAATGCTTTAACGACTATGTTTTTAGAAGTCATAATGACGCCGAAAACTGTGCCGAAAATTGCAGAGAAAAACACCGAAATAAAAGCAATTTTTGCAGTTGCCCAAAGTCCCCACATTAAACGTTCGAGGTGACTCGCTTGAAATAGATAATCAAGTTCCATGGCTCACCTTCCGACTTCTGTGCTCCAGATAACTGGTTAAAATAGACACGGGCAATAAAATAATCAGATAAGCCATGATGAGTAAAAACAGAGCTTCCGTAGTTTTATAGTCCATGCCAATTAAGTCTTTGGTGACAAAAAGCAGTTCAACGACAGCAATAGCACTCACCACAGAACTTTCTTTAATTAGAAATAGGCAATTTGCCCCTATTGCCGGAATTGAAATAGCCAGTGCTTGAGGGAAAATGACATATCTAAAAATTTGAATCGGTTGTAGACCAATACTTTTTGCTGAGTCAATTTGCCCTTTAACAACAGACTGCAAACCTGCTCGAAAAGCTTCAGCCATATAGCTTCCGCCTAAAAAGGTCAGTCCGATTACACCGCAAGTAAAACCATCGATTTTGATGCCCAGTTTTGGCAAACCGTAATACAAAAAGAACAGTTGAATTAATAAAGGGGTATTTCGAGATAACTCAATATAGAACTGGGCAATTCTATTTAGTACCCGCACGCGATATGTGATTAAAATGCTGCAAATCAGCCCTACAATAATCGCCAAAATAATACTGATAATTGAAATTTTCAGCGTGGTCAAAGTTGCAGAGAAAAATTGCGGCAACACACTATGGATATACTGCCAGTTCAAGGAAAATTCCAACAAATAATATTAAAACGTTATAAATATTTAGCTTTCGTCAGCCATTAAATATTTGTGTAACGAGTTTATTTTTTTCCCAATTGGTCTAAAACTATTTTTATTAGATAAGCTTTTCTATAAGTTTGATAAATTCGATTTGGTAAACGAAAACTGTTAACTCAGTTGAAGACAACTGCTTAAAACATATTCACTAAAACAAAGATGAATAATAAAACTAATAAAAAAATCGGACACCAACGCCCGATTTTTATTAAATAATTTTTAATCTATTGCTTATTTTCTAAGTACATCACCAATACTTGGGTCTTTATCAAAAACTGATTTTGCATATGGGCAAAGTGGAATTACTTTTACGTCTTTTTCACGAACAAAAGCTACCAAAGCGTCCAGTAATTGGCGTCCTACCCCTTGTCCGCGATAATTTTCATTCACATCTGTAGAATCAATAATCAGCATGCTTTCGCCTGCCCATGTATAAGTCATTTCACCTGCAACGGTTTCACCATCAAGTAAGCTAAAGCTGCCGTGTTTTGTATCATCTTTTTGTTGAATATTCACAATGAATTCCTCGTATTACCACTTATATTTATTTAGAAATGACGTTGTATAATCTTTATCTATAAGAACAAATTTAACTGTAAAAAAATAGCCTGTTTTTAGCAGTGAGTCTGTATGCTTTTTAAATACAATCTTCAATTTACTTAATGAAACTCTTGTACCAAGCTATTAATGTGTGCAACAGCAGCAGTTCGGTTTTCAACGCAAAGTTTTTCAAAAACATGCTCTAAATGTTTGTTCACCGTCCGTGGGCTAAGCTCCAAAATTTCTGCAATATCCTTATTGGTTTTCCCCAACAACAACCAGTGCATGACTTCTGCCTCCCGTTGAGTCAACTGTGGGCAATATTTCAAAATATCAGCCATTTCCAAAGCTGGTGTAGAAGTTTTTATCTGGATAAGATAATTTTTAGCCACACTTGGCTCACTCTCCCACGGCGTGAGCAATAAAAGCTGTAATTGCTGAGATGGTGTCGAATAAGAACAGCTGGTTAATTTTTTGGGATCTTTTTCTTGCTCTAAGTCTGAAAACCAAGCTTTTAAGCCTGCCTCAAAACCCTCTAATTCAGGTAAATATTGATTCAGTAAATCGCTGGCTTTTTGAGTTTTCCAAACAATTTTACCGTGAACATCTAGCGCGAGAATGGCTGTTTCCGTTGCATCAATCACCTGTTTTTGTTGTTTCAATAGTTTGGCATGTGCCAAATGTGTTTTTACCCTTGCTAATACTTCTTCAATATTTAGAGGCTTGGTTACATAGTCCACCCCACCGACCTGAAAACCACGCACAATATGCTCTGTCTCAGACAAACCTGTCATAAAAATAACTGGAATAAACTGCGTAATTGGACTCGCTTTAAGCTGTATGCAACTTTCAAAACCATCCATATGTGGCATATTGCCATCGAGTAAAATCATATCCGGTAAGCATCGGTGTGCTATTTCAATTGCACTTAATCCGTCCGTTGTGACAAGCACGCGATAACCTGCCTGATCCAGACTTTCATGTAACAAACCCAAATTTTCCGGCACATCATCCACAATCAGAATAACAGCCTGCTCGTTTGGCGAAGCTTGCTGAAAAGAAACATGTTGCGTACTCATTGCTTATCCTGAATCAATCGTTGCGCGTGTTTTAAATCAAACTTTTGAATAGCCTGTTCAAGCTGTTCCCATAACTCGTTATGCTCCGGAAAATTTTGACGACATTGCATTAAAGTCTGTTGAATTCCGCGAATATAACCCTGCCCAATTAAATCATTTAATTGCTGCAAGCTTTGCGGTAAATCGAGCAGATCATTATTTTCAGGTTGTGTAATTGATGTATGAACAGCAGCTTGCTCCTGCTTAAACACCTTTACATCAAGTGCTTGAACTTCATCATTTTCAAGGAATGTCTCTGATTTGGAATCAATCCAAACTAAGCCTAATTTGTCTCCAATTTTACTCAGCAACAAATTCAGGTCGATTGGTTTTAACATAAAGTCTTCGCTTAAGACTGCATCTTGTGGATTGACTTCACGCTCGCCTGCATTGGCGGAAATAATTAAGATCGGCACATTGGTAATATTATTCTGACGCAATAATCGTGCTGTTTCCCACCCGCCCATCAAAGGCATATTTAAATCCATCAAAATAAGATTAGGTTGAAAAATAGGTACACGTCTTAAACAATCAATGCCGGACTCGGCTTCTTCAATTATAAACCCTAATGGTTTGAGAAAATTAGCAACTAAACCTCGGTCCACAGCTTCATTATCGACAACCAAAATTCGTTTACGCTCGCCTTGATAACCCGTAATTTGGTTGGAGTAAACATTAGAAATTGGATGAACTACTTCTTTTGAAGGTAAGTAAAACTTAATCTTAAATTGTGAACCCTGATTGAGCTGACTAGTCACCGATAACTGCCCGCCGAGTAAATCGACCAATAATTTTACAATTGGTAGTCCGAGCCCTGTTCCGGTAAATCCGCCTTGTACTACATTGCTGCCCCGTTCAAACGGGTTAAATATTCGCTCTAAATCTGCCTCGGCAATACCACAGCCCGTATCTCTAATTTCAAAATAAGCCGTTTGGAAACGGTACTCGACTTTCAAAGTAATTGTGCCGCTCGTTGTAAACTTTAAAGCATTGCCCAGCAAATTGATGAGCACTTGCTCTAAGCGTTTTTTGTCGGTACGAACATAGTGCGGTAGGTTCTCTCCAATTTCATAAACAAACTGTAAATTCTTCTGTTCAAACTGCGGCTGAAACATTTGAATAATCTGTTCAATAAAATTGGGGAAATGGACATCCACTACATTTAAAGAAATTTTACCCGTTTCAATCCGTGCTAAATCTAGTAAACCATCAATCAGTGAAGTTAAATGCTGTCCACTACGGCTAATCACCCCGAGCGCCATTTTGCCTTGTTCTGAAAGCTGCTCTTGTTTTTGAAGTAATTGGCTATAGCCCAAAATACTATTTAGAGGTGTCCGTAGTTCGTGGCTAATGCCAATGACATAACGGCTTTTTGCATCATTTGCCCGTTCTGCAGCTATTCTGGCATCTTGTAAGTCTTTTGAAGTGACTTCATGGGCAGCAATTTCATCAATCAATAATGCTGTTTGTTGGTGTGTCTCAATTTCAGCATTACGACGGCTTTCATCGTTTAAAACTAACCACCACGCAGCAACACTCATCAATAGAAATAAAATTGTGTAGATTTTTACAAACAGCGTAAATAACTGCGGAACGGCTGCAGCATTAATGGTTTCCAAATAGGTTTTTTCTTGGATATAAACCAGACTTAAACTCACTGCCAGAACAATAGACAACCCCAGAGTCAGTAATAAATACAAACTGACCCTGCTATTTAAACGGCTAGCCCAACGTTCTGGTAAATAGTGCCAAATGGCTTTTTTGAGTTGTACTGACCAACGTGCATCGGGTTTACATAAATCGTGACAGCGTGCTTCAAGTGAACAGCATAGAGAGCAAATCGTACCGTTATAAGCTGGGCAGCCCGCCATATCGGCAAGTTCATAGTCCCGTTCACATACCACGCAGTTAGCAACCGAAGTTGCCTGAATTTTTTCAGGTTGGCGTGCAATGTAATATTTGCCTTTGGTTAAGTAAGCAATGACAGGCACGCATAACACCGCACTCCCCAAAGCAATAAAACTCGCCAAGCCTTTCGCCATCAATCCGAAAAAGCCCAAATAACTCAGCATCGATAACACTGAAGCGATGAGTAACGCGCCTACACCTACGGGGTTAATGTCGTATAAATAAGCACGGCGAAATTCAATTCCTTTCGGGCTTAAGCCTAAAGGCTTACAGATAATTAAATCGGCGACAACGGCACCAATCCATGCCAAAGCGATATTGCTATATAGTCCCAAAATGCGTTCAACCGCATGGCTAATGCCCATTTCCATCAAAACAATGGCAATAAACACGTTAAAAAGAAGCCAGACAATTCGTCCCGGATGGCTATGAGTTAAACGGGCAAAAAAGTTAGACCATGCCAATGAACCAGCGTAGGCATTGGTCATATTAATTTTAATTTGCGCCAAGCAAACCAGTGCTAGAGTCAATATTAACGCTAGCTGAGGATTTGGAATAAATTGTTGATAGGCAACCCAATACAGATAAGTCGGATTGTCTAGTTCAGATACAGGAATAAATAGCTGAAAAGCCAACACCATCAGCAGCATGCCCATCAAGACTTTTAGAAATCCAAAAATAATCCAAGATGGGCCACCTAAAAAAACGGCAAAACGCCATGCGGTTCTGTTCTTTTCTTTTTGCGGTAAGAAACGTAAATAGTCGGCTTGCTCACCAATTTGGATCACAAATGAAAAAATAAGAGTGCACGCCGCACCAAAGTAATACAGATTAAAATCGGTCGAGTTTGAAACTGCCCCAACAAAATGCAGACTACTACTTAAAATTTGTGGTTGTTTCCAAAGTACAAAAAACCACGGTAATAACAGCAATAAGAGCCAGATTGGTTGTGTGATCGCCTGAACTTTATTAATAAAACCAATGCCTTTGACCACTAAAGGCAAAATGACTAATGCAGAAATTAAGTAACCAATAACTTGCGGAATGCCTAAGGCAAGCTCAAGTGCCATCGCCATAATGGCGGCTTCAAACGCAAGCAGAATAAAGGTAAAGCTGGCATAAATCAGAGACGTAATGGTCGAGCCAATATAGCCAAAACCCGCACCACGAGTAAGCAAATCGACGTCTACATTATATTTTGCGGCGTAATAACTAATCGGCCAACTGGTCAAAAATATGATGGTACATACGACAACTGCTGCCCATAACGCATTGCTAAAGCCATATTGCCAAAGCATGGTCGCCCCAATGGCTTCCATCGCCAAAAAGCTGACTGTCGAGATTGCGGTATTGGTTACCGTCCAAGGCGACCATTTTCGTACTGAGGTGGGTGCGTAGCGGAGCGCATAATCTTCGATACTTTCATCTGCCACCCAAATATTATATTCACGGCGTGTTTTAATCACACGTTGTGGCGCTTGTTGGGGGCGTGAAGAATCTGGCATAACACTCATGTTTGGCATGTGGCTGCATTAAACCCAGCAATCCTTATGCCAAAAGTCATTTATCATGGCGATTTTTTCTAATACGCACATATACGCAAAATAACGTATTTTCAATTTTTCCCAAAAATCACACACTCAAAACCATCAAAAAACAATGATCAATATTTGTGTTGATTGACCGAAAATGATTGGGAGACTGATGTTATGAGTGTATCTGAACATCCAAATCTGGACACTGTGCAAGGTACAGATTCACAAAAAGCAGTGAATGAAACCTTAGAAGATTATACTTTACGTTACGCTCCACACAGCTTTCGGCGCTGGAGTCCCAAAGTTGTCGCTATTACTGCACTTGGTGGTATTGCCTATCTTGCTGACTTTTCTATTGGCGCCAGTATTGGTATGTCTTATGGAACAACCAATGCTGTTTTCTCCATTTTATTTGCAGCAATTATTATCTTCTTAACCGGCATTCCTTTAGCCTACTACGCAGCTCGCTATAACATCGACCTTGACTTGATTACCCGCGGCGCAGGTTTTGGTTATATCGGCTCAGTCCTGACCAGTATCATTTTCGCCAGTTTCACCTTTATTTTCTTTGCCCTTGAAGGTTCAATCATGGCGCAAGGGTTATTACTCGGTTTAGGCATTCCGCTATGGGCTGGTTATCTCATCTCAACCATTATGGTCATTCCACTCGTCATTTACGGTATGAAAGCTTTAAGTAAATTACAAGTCTGGACTACCCCACTTTGGCTCGTTCTAATGATTGGTCCTGTGGCCTATCTGATTTACCAAGAACCTACCTTGGTTAGCCAGTTTGCAACGTTTACAGGTCATGAAGGTTTTGCTCCTGTAGATATGGCAGCGATTATGCTTGGTGCGGGTATATGTTTATCTTTAATCATGCAAATTGGTGAACAAATTGACTACCTACGCTTCATGCCTGCAAAAACAAAAGAAAATAGCAAAGCATGGTGGGCAGCGGTTATTTCAGCAGGTCCGGGTTGGGTGATTTTAGGGGCAATCAAACAAATTATTGGAGCATTTTTAGGTTTTTATTTACTTACTAAAATACCGGGCGTAAACAGCACTGAACCTGTTCAACAGTTTAATGCAGCGTTTCATGACATGCTTCCGGGTTGGGCAGCTTTAACACTTGCAGTGATTTTAGTGGTTATTTCTCAAATTAAAATTAATGTGACCAATGCTTACTCTGGTTCCCTTGCATGGACAAGTGCCTACACTCGTATTAGCAAACATTATCCGGGGCGTATTGTCTTTGTGATCGTAAACTTGGCAATTGCGCTTGCTTTGATGGAAGGCAACATGTTTGCGGTACTAGGTAAAATCTTAGGATTCTATTCAAACTTTGCGATTGCTTGGGTTGTGGTGGTTGCAACAGATATTTCGATCAACAAATATGTTTTAAAACTTTCACCAAAAGAACCGGAATACCGCCGTGACATGCTCTACAACGTAAATCCTGTTGGTATGGTTGCGTTCCTTGTATCAGCAGGCTTATCAATTGCAGCATTCTTCGGCTTACTGGGTAGTTTCCTAGCACCTTACTCTCCAATTATTGCGCTTGTGCTTGCCTTTGTATTAACACCAATCATGGGCCTACTAACCAAAGGAAAATACTACATCAAGTCACACGATGACGGCGTTAAAGAACCACGTTACGATGCTGAAGGTACACCAGTAGCAACTGTTTATCACTGCCGCGTATGTGAGCAAGGCTATGAGCGTCCAGATATTATGTTCTCTCACAAACATAACGGTACGATCTGTTCTTTGTGTAAAACACTCGATGCTTAACTCCCTTACCAATTAAAAAAAGAAGCTTTAAAGCTTCTTTTTTTACATCTGATGATTTAGCCAATTGGAAATAAACGTTCAGGCACCACATCTTTCATCACAATGGTTGAGATGATCCGTTGCACACTTGGAATAGCAGATAGTTTTTCATCGTATAAACGCTGAAAAGCCGGTAAATCTTTAGCTACCACATGTAGCAAATAATCTGGCTCACCAAACAAACGCTGAGCTTGAATAATTTGTGGAATCTCAATCACGGCATTTTCAAACTTCTCAACTGCCTGTTTATCACCCTCTTTAAGCGTAATAAAAACAATCGCTGAAAATTCAAAACCGACTAAATTCGGGTCGAGTTCTGCCCGATAGCCTTTGATAGCTCCCGACTCTTCTAAAGCCTTCACTCGTCTGTGACAAGGTGAAATGCTCAAACCAACTTTTTCTGCCAACTCAGTGATAGATAATCGGCCATTTAATTGCAATTCAGCAAGAATCTTTTTATCTGTGCGATCCATTTAGAAAAATTTACCCCAAATGCATATGATATGAGCAAACATTTAAAAGCACATTCTAAATACATGAGCATATTATTTTCAACAAGCTCGCATAAATAGGGATTTTTTCTAAACCACGAGCGAAACCTTTGGAAAATAGTTTGCCGAGATAAGCATATGGCTTTTAACATTTTTATTGCATTTTGGAGTGTCTCTATTCTTTTTATTATTACGCCAGGGGCAGACTGGGCCTATGCCATTTCGGCAGGTATTAAGGGTAAAGTCGTCGTACCCGCTGTTGCAGGTATGCTATTTGGGCACTTTATTACGATTTTATTGGTAGCGGCTGGTGTTGGTCTGCTTGTAGCAAATAACCCAACTGCTTTGATGATTCTTACTGTGGCGGGTTCTGCTTATTTGTTATGGATGGGAATAAACTTATTACTTACCCCTCCTACTCCAAATCAGTCTGGTTCTGAAAAGGCTCAGTCATGGTTGAGCTGGGCAACTAAAGGTGTTTATGTGAGCGGCTTAAATCCGAAAGTTTTTTTACTTTTTTTAGCGCTGCTTCCTCAATTTATTGACACCACTGCTTCATGGTCAGTAACAACTCAAATTCTTGCCTTTGGTGTTGTCCACATGATTAGCTGCGCGATAATTTACTTAATGGTGGGTTATGGTTCAGAGGCCATTTTGAAAACCAGACCACAAGCAGCTCAGTTAGTCGGCCGTTTTTCAGGTGGTTTGATGGTCGTTATCGCTACATGTTTATTGATTGGGCAAATTTAAAAGTCATTCAACGAAAAGTTACTGGCCTCCCTTTCAGGTCAGTAACATGAATAATAAAATATAAGAAAAATTTATCTCATACGTTTGAGGTTATACGTCACAACGCCCCAGATGACCAATTCCTGCCCATCTTCAATATAAATATTTTGATAATCAGGATTTTCTGCTTTTAGCCAGACTTTAGGTGGATGAAATTGAGTATCAATCATTAAGCGCTTAACAGTAAAATCATTGTCGATAAGTGCAATCACTATATCGCCCGATTTAGCTGGAATACTACGGTCCACAATAAGCGGATCATCAATATCAATTCCGGCATCTAACATGGACAACGAATTGGCTTTGACAATAAAGGTGGCATTTTCATTTCTAATTAAGTACTCATTTAAGTCGAGTGCTTGTTCAATATCATCTTGTGCTGGCGATGGAAAACCCGCAGCCACGCGTTCTGTCGCCAAAGGGATATGGTAAATTTTATCGTTGTTCGGATGCACCTGCTGTATTTTTAGTTTTGAGGTGAAATCTGTCTGGTTATCGGTTTTGACATTATTCAGTAACCAATTTTTGATAAAGTTGACTTGAGATTCTGGAACACGAATCACTTTGGTGGGTTCATTGAACTGTGCTTTACGGCCAGCGTTTTCTCGTGCACCGCCATGCTCGAATTCTTTCTTCTTTGGCATATCGCCTCCATTTCACCGTTCAAATCCTACACAAACAATGTAACTTGAAAAAGTTACATTTTCAAGTTGACGAAATATTTTTTTTGCATAACAATAAATTTCATGATCAGATTTTAATCCATTTTGCTTTTAACAGGGATGTTAAAACGGAAATGGTAATTTGAAGAGAATCAAAACCTATTGTTAAATAGTCCTTATTACTGACTGTTTTGATTTTTATCAATGAAATTCTGAACACTTAAATATGAGTTAGATTCAGTTTTTGGTATGGAGACATGCGAAATGAAAAATCAACGTGATGCAGTTTTAGGTTATGCGAATGAACAACATGCCTACTATATCCGTCTTATTGAAAATGATGCGGTATTAGGCGAAAGCTATGGAATTTTCTGTGAAAATCCGGAAAGTGAAGCAGCCGAAAGTATTATGACGACATTATTTTTAAAGAAATCTTTTTGGATAAACGGCTCAGAATTTACAGATATTGTAAAAGGCCTACACCCTCTTACTCATTCATAAGTTTAAAAATAATAAAAAATAAAGGAGGCATAATGCCTCCTTTATTCTCAAAAACTGGTTGCTTAAGACGTAAAGCGCCCATAAGCATCGCGTTTTTGATTACGAGAGTTTTGTCCACGGCCATCTGAACGACCACGGCGATCATCGTCGTCATCGTCATCATAACGGCTACGGCCACGACCTCGGCCACCTGAACGGCCACGATCATCATCTTCATCGTCGTCATCACGGCTGCGACCACGACCTCGGCCACTTGAACGGCCACGATCATCATCTTCATCGTCGTCATCACGGCTGCGACCACGACCTCGGCCACTTGAACGGCCACGATCATCATCTTCATCATCATCGTCACGACGGCTGCGACCACGGCCTCGGCCACCTGAACGGCCACGTTCATCATCTTCATCGTCGTCATCATAACGGCTGCGACCACGACCTCGGCCACTTGAACGACCGCGATCATCATCTTCGTCATCATCGTCACGACGACTGCGACCACGGCCTCGGCCACCTGAACGGCCACGATCATCGTCTTCATCGTCGTCATCATAACGGCTGCGACCACGACCTCGGCCACTTGAACGACCGCGATCATCATCTTCATCGTCGTCATCATAACGGCTACGACCACGGCCTCGGCCACTTGAGCGACCGCGATCATCATCTTCGTCATCGTCATCACGACTGCGACCACGGCCTCGGCCACTCGAACGACCACCGCGAACATCATCTTCGTCGTCATCATAACGACTGCGGCTACGGCCTCGGCCACCTGAACGACCGCGATCATCATCTTCGTCATCGTCATAACGGCTGCGACCGCGACCATTGCGATCGTCATTCTTATGACTTAAAGCACCAGCTTCACGAGCCTCTTCCGAGGTAAATTCATGTGCATTACCACTAGCGTGTGCAGCTCGACCAGCTTCACGAGCTTCTTCTGAAGTAAATTCATGTGCATTACCACTTGCATGCGCAGCACGCCCACCTTTACTGGCTATTTCTCTTACTCTTTCAGGATCCATACTTGCAAATCCACGATTTGAAGTACCTGAACTATTGTTATCGTGATCTTCATATCTAGTATTAGCCATAGTTATATCTTCCTATATTTAAATTATAGTAGCTACCGCTTTTGTTGAACGGATAAATTTAAGATAAGAGATTTAAAATATTTTTATACCTATGCTATGTTTCAACCTTTTTAAATGTATATAAATTAAAATACGCAAAAAACTCTAAGATGATTATTTAAATAAAGATTTTATCAATTAAAATATTTATAAAATATTCTATAGTTTTACTTTTTAAATACTGGCCATACTTATTATTACTCAATCCTACATAATAATATATTTTTACAAATGCCTTTAAAAGATCAATGTGAATAACATAAACTTTCACAATGTACAAATCAATAATAAACAAAAACATCTTAACAATTGAAGAAACAAATAAAAAATACAATTAAAATTATTTAAAAACAATAACATAATCAATTACTTTTTCAGAAAAAATTTACTTGAGTGAGCAAAATCAAGATTTAAAATTAAAATATAATATTTATGAGAGATGAATCATGCAATTACCTCAAACTCAGTCATCGCTACAATACATTCATATTTCTGTACCTGAAATTTTACTTAGCAATATACAAATTAAAAATATTTGGCAAGATTATAACCAAGAATGGAGCTATAGATTAGATCCACCTCATGCAAGCCATCCTTTCCAAAGAGATTTACATATTATTAAATCAAAAAACATTGAGAAAGAAGATATAAAAGAACCATTTGATAATTTAGTAGCTAAAAATAAACCAGAATTAAAATCTATAGTAGAAGCAGAAACCGTAATAAAAGAAATTTTAGATTTATCGGATTATATACCTATAGAAAATTGGTTAGAGGATACAGGTAATCGATCAATTATTGAAAGTATGATTGATAAAAACAAGGTTAAATTATTGGATATTATTTAATAAAAATTTAGGTGTTATATTTTTTTACATCCTTATATATAAAATAACAAAGACAACTTTTTAAAAAAGACTATTTACTTATATTCACGTGCAGATTAATCACTATAAAGGGACTGAAATTTAAATAGAGGTAGTCTAGACATGGAAAATACAACAAATGAGTATCCATCAGCAGTTCCAGCACAAGTTCAACCTCATCAGCCAGGCGATCAGGAGAAGATGCATCCTGAACCAGAAATCATTAAAGCATCTCATAAAGGTAGTGAGAAACTAAAAGGCAAAGTTGCCGTCATTAGCGGTGGCGATAGCGGTATTGGCCGTTCGGTTGCCGTATTGTTTGCCCGTGAAGGCGCCGATATTGCGGTACTGTATCTTGAAGAGGATCAAGATGCTGAAATCACAAAACAACTTGTTGAAAAGGAAGGACAGCACTGTCTTCTATTAAAAGGTGACATTTCCGATGCAGACCTTGCAAAACAAAATATTGATAAGGTTTTACAGCATTTTGGAAAAATTAATATTTTAGTAAATAATGCTGGAGTTCAATATCAGCAAAAAGAAATTGAAAGTATCAGTAATGAACAATTAGAAAAAACATTTAAAACAAATATTTTTGCCATGTTTTATTTAACCAAAGAAGCGATTCCTTATATGGAAGAAGGTGATAGTATTATAAACACCACCAGCATTACCAGTTATCAAGGTCATGATGAGCTCATCGATTATGCGAGTACTAAAGGTGCGATTACCTCTTTTACTCGTAGCTTGTCGAACAACTTAATGAAACAGAAAAAAGGTATTCGCGTAAATGGTGTGGCACCAGGGCCAATTTGGACTCCTCTCATTCCAAGCAGTTTCGATGCAGAAACGGTTGAGAAATTTGGTAAAGATACCCCAATGGGTCGCATGGGTCAGCCAAGTGAAGTCGCCCCTGCTTACCTTTTTCTTGCCTCAGATGATGCAAGTTATATTACGGGTCAGGTAATTCATGTAAATGGCGGTCAAATTGTTAATGGCTAAGCGCTAACGTCATTTAGAAAAAGCCCTGAAAGCTTCAACTTTCAGGGCTTTTTTATTTAAGCCGGTACGTGTGCGGCTATTTGTTCTCGTGACCAAACACGATGAGCTTTAATCAGATTTTTAAATTTTTCTGCAATATGCTGGAACTCATCCTCAACCAAAGTTCCTTCATCTGCAACTAAACCGAGTGGTTCAAGCAAATCAGATTTATTGCCTAAAAATGCAATTGGTTTTAAATGCTTATAAGCTTCTAGTACATAATGGCGCGCTACACCATCTTGCATCACTGCATTTAAATTATCGCCATCTGGAACAATTACAGCATCATAAGCAATTGAAGGTTCAGCCATTTGCATACCATCAGCTACAATAATATTGTCTTTATGGTCTTTTACTGGAGCCAAGCTCGGCGCTAATAAATGAACAACTACACCTTCTTTAATTGCCCAATTTTTAATTGCTTCAAGTGTATCTAACTTCACAAGATTATGAATAAGCACAGCGACTTTTCTACCTTGAATGTCTTCAGGAGGGAAAGCTAAAAAAGACAACTTGGCAGATTTTTCAATTGCTGTTTTCTTATAATCTAAGGTTAAATCCGGCACTTCAATACCTAAATTCGCACCGACTTGACGTGCCAGATCGAGGTCGATATTTGCCAAAATTTGTTGAACTTGGCGCTCACGAATATGTTTTCTTTGAACTTTACTTAACTCAAAAGTATAGGCATCGACCACATGTTTTTGCTCATGCGGCGCAAGGCTTTTGTAATAAAGTCGAGGCTGTGAGAAATAATCAGAGAATGTCTCACTTCTTTGACGAAGTTTATGTCCACTAATTTTTTCAGGATAACTTTCAAAACCACCATTTGATGCTGCGGGCGGTGTCTCAACTGGCCAATTTCCATCGATCGAGTTTGGTTGATATGAAGCTTGACCTTTGTGAATGGTATGTTGATGAATGCCATCACGTTGATTGTTATGGAATGGACACACAGGTTTGTTAATCGGAATTTGGTGGAAGTTTGGTCCACCTAAACGGCTTAACTGGGTATCTGTATATGAAAATAGACGCGCTTGTAAAAGTGGGTCATCTGTAAAATCAATACCAGGCACTACATGACCCGGACAGAAAGCCACCTGCTCTGTTTCAGCAAAGAAGTTATCTACATTTCTGTTTAAAACAAATCGACCAATTGGCGTAACAGGGACTAATTCTTCAGGAATAATTTTTGTTGGATCAAGCAAATCGAAGTCAAAGTTCATTTCATCTTCTTCTTCGACAATCTGCACGCCCAGTTCCCATTCTGGATAAAAACCTTGCTCAATCGCTTCATAAAGATCACGACGGTGGAAATCTGGGTCTTTACCAGCAAGTTTTTGAGCTTCGTCCCATACCAGCGCACTTAAACCTTGTTTTGGTGTCCAGTGAAATTTCACAAAGTGTGATTTACCTTCGGCATTAATTAGACGGAAGGTATGCACACCAAACCCTTGGATCGAACGTAAATTACGTGGAATCGCACGGTCTGACATTGCCCAAATTACCGCATGTGCAGATTCAGGTACTAAAGACACAAAATCCCAGAAAGTATCGTGTGCAGTTGCACCAGTCGGGATTTCGGTATCTGGTTCTGGTTTTACTGCATGGACAAAGTCCGGAAACTTAATACCGTCTTGGACAAAAAACACTGGGGCGTTATTACCAACTAAGTCGAAATTACCTTCTTGGGTATAAAACTTAATTGCAAAACCGCGAATATCACGGACAGTGTCGGCTGAACCACGCGGCCCTTGCACTGTTGAAAAGCGTACAAAAATTGGAGTTTGAATGGTTGGGTCTGTTAAGAACCCAGCTTTGGTCAAACGTTCATTTCCTTCATAAGCCTGAAAATAACCATGCGCCCCTACACCACGAGCATGCACAATACGCTCAGGTATACGCTCATGGTCAAAGTGGGTGATTTTTTCTCTTAAGATAAAATCTTCCAACAAGGTCGAACCACGAATACCCGCTCTTAAGCTATTTTGGTTATCAGCTATTTTAACACCTTGATTTGTGGTTAATGCCTCGTTAGTTGCATCATCTCTTACTGTGTCTAACTGTTCAGTTTTCTGGGTAGTATTGGCTTTATTTGCTGCATCGGCGCCAGCCATTTCACTTGTTTTATTAGTTAATTTAGTTTTGTCGTTCATGTCCATTACCTATGTTTTGAAAGTTAAACTTGGGTTGAAGTTGAAAACGTTTATCAAACTAGTTTTTAAACGTCCCTAAATAAGGAAAAAGAAGTTCTACGTATTTACGAGTACTCCAAAGACCAATACTTTTATGATGAGAATCAGGGGCTAGAAACGGAGTAAGTTTGCATATTTTTATTGCAAGATCGCTTGATTGCAGCACGCGCTCTTGCAGTGCATCAAGCTCACCATCAGAGATATAGCTAAACAAATAATCTTGAATACGCTGGCTATTCTTTAGTTCTCTGCTGTACGCCAAGAAGTTAGAAGAATGATCACTACCAGCGATCCAGTCATGAATAATTTGACGCTCTACAGGGTTAAATACCCCAAACATTTTTCCATTTTCTTCATTAATCATCCGCCAGAACACGCTCTGTTCAGGGTCGGTATTAAACTTAATCCATTTCTGTTCAGTTAAATGATTGATCAATCCTGCAATATCATCGGGGTTTGATAACCATTGATTAATAGTTTTGCAGCCAAACTGTCTGGTTTCGTTATGAATTAACTGACCGACAAGTGCTTTTCTTTTCAAAATTTTATGAACAAAGTCTTCAAGACTTAAATTCTTTATAATATTTGAAGAAGATTCACCACGGTTATTCAAGGCAAAACCTTGTTTTAACTTGATAAAGAAGAGCTCTTTATCCCTATATTTATTGTAAATATCTTCAATAACCTTAATTGCTTTATAAGCATGGCCATTGTCAATATTGTCGATAGTAATGTGTAAATTAAAGTATTTAGAATCGATACCTAATTCAGCAAGCTCATAATTTGAAATTAAAAGATGCAGAGGAAGCTGCTCATAACCTAAATTAAAACCAACAATTTCTGGAATAAACTCAGGCGGTGCATACCCTAGTGCAAGCTGTACTACGGCTTGATGGTAATAATCATCTTCTAAAAGCAGGTCGAAACTGTCGAGTCCAAGACTACGTAAAAGATCATCATAGATACACACATGATTCGCTTTCGGTTCACCTAATCCAAGCTCTTCCAGATAAGTAATAATAAGTTCATGAAAGACAGGATCATTCCAGTAATGTACAGAGCTATATAGCCAAGCACCATCTACTTTTTTGGTCGGAGATACCTTTATTAAAAACTCAAACGCCTGAGCAACATTCTGAAAATACTCTCTACCATGACCATCTTGTCTACGATTTAAATATGCCTGAAATTCCTGACAATTTTTTTTATTATCGTTTTCACACCATTCTTTAATCGAATCGATACTTGAAGGAAAATCTATTTCCGTCATCTCTAGTTTATCTATTTCTTTAATAAGAAAATCTCTTGCCTTTTTCTCTTTTTCAAAACTTGAAACATCAGGGTCAAGAAAAAAAACAAACAATTCATAATAATTTTGTTGATTATCTTGTAATAAGTCTAATAATCTTTTTTTCACTACAACAGGCATTTTCATTCTCCGTTTGTGAGATATCAATTACCATACGTCACCCTAACTATAATCAAGTTTTAACTTTGTTATTTTGCGTTATTAAAAACTAAGATCAAACATAAAAATTAAAATATTTCAATAACATAGTTACTAACGCAAAATTACATTTAAACTTTTAGAATTATTTAAGCTGCTGTTTTTATATAAAATTTGCAAAACTTAATCTAAACTTACATTAGTTTCACCATCAAAATTATAAACATTAAAAAAATAACAAAGCAAATAGTTATATATTTTTATAACATTTTAAAAACAATTTAAGGGAGAATTAAAATGTTTAATTCATGTTGTAAATTATTAGCTAAGGAAAAAATTAAAATTGCTTTTTTTGAAAGTGCTTCTGCCGGCTATCTGGCTTACCGCTTTTCTTTGAGCCCTTATTCGGGGGATATATTGATTGGAAGCCTTGTGAGTTATGATCTTCGTGTCAAAGAAAATACCCTACATATTTCAGAAGAACTTATTGAAAAATATACAGCAGAATCAATGCAAGTAACTGTTGAAATGATTAATAAAGGTAAAGAACTTTTACACGCCGACCTATATGTTGCATGTACGGGTCTACTCAAAAAAGGGGGTTCCGAAACACAAGAAAAACCAGTAGGAACGTTCTTTTATTCAATATATTATCAAAATAATTTTTATAATTTTAGGCGTGTATTAAAAGGACCAGCTTTTTTAAAGCTTAGAAAGTTGACTTACTACATTACTCAAGATATAAAATTTATTATATTAGATAAAAAAACACCTTAACCTATATAAAAGATAACAAATATACATTTAGACATATTTATTATCTTTTTTAAATGTTGTGTACTGAAATGTAATTTATTAAACATTCATATTAATAATGTTTATTCTAAAAAATTACTTATATTAAAAATCAGCAATTTATTCAAATTTTAAATTTACAGTTAAATATAGGGTAACACCCCTACCCTACACATTTAAAATCTACATGTTTTAATAAACCTATCTGAAGCTCTCAGATAAAACACATCGTCATAATTGATATGAGGTATTAAAAAATGAGCACTACTAATAATCAAGCAAATCAACGTAATAATCAGCAGCAACAACAACAGCAAAATGACAACCGTAATCAACAGCAACACGGTAACCAACAGCAAAACGATCAACAGCAACAAAATAATCAGCAGCAACAGCAAAATGATAACCGCGGCCAACAACAAGGATCTAACCAAAAAGATTCTGGCCAACAAAACTCAAATAACAACCAACAACGCTAATCGTTTTTAGTTGTTCTTTGATGCGGTCAATCATTTAGGAAGGTGAAAGCACCTTCCTAAATCAAAATATAAACATAAAATTCAATAAAATATGAGGGAATTCTGATGACAGATCAAAATACAGATCATGCTCAACTGGTAGCTGGCGATCATAACTATTCTGACTCTCGCTGGCGTGAAAGCTATCTTACTCGTCCTTATTATCAAGAAGCGCAATTAACTACACCAGATCTAGATTATGATCGTGATTTTTCTGCAGCTTATGAACTTGGTCATCGGGCTCGTTCTGAATCTAAAGAAGGAACTCAGTTTGAAGATATGGAAGGTAGCTTAAAGCAAAAATGGGAAGAGCTAAAAGCCGAGTCCCGCCTTAAATGGGAACACGCTAAACAAGCGATTAAAGATGCATGGGATGATATGTAACATTCTCAACTGGTCCAAAGCTATAAGCTTATTTCCTATTGGCCCTGGGAAATAGGCTTTTTTATTGTTTTAAAAATATGGTGGCATATCAAAATTATGATTAAGGTACTGATTTGCTAAATTTGGATCATCAAAAACCTCTTTCTTAAATTGTACGCTCACGGTTGTAGTGAGTACATGGGTCGGCTTAATAGTCACCTCCACTACATATTTATTTTGCTCGTGCTTAGCTTTTACGCCATAAATTTCAGAATCATTAATGCAAGTTCCATCTGTAAAATATACAAACATACGTACTACCTTAAATATCACTAAACATAAAGGTCCTATCAAACATAAAGCCTGACTCAGTTAATCTGGTCAGGCTTTTCCTCAAAATCAACTTTGATTTTTTTTAAAATATTCAATTATTTCTTCCCCATTATTTACAGGCTTTTTCTGCGAGGGGTAAGTTTCTTCGTAGGCATAGGCGGGTAAAGTAATTTTAGCTCGAATTGGGGGTAATTTCTCTTGTCCACCCGTAGTAATCCGCTCAATAAAACCAGCAAGCCAGAGTACAAATTCTTGAGTATTCTTACTTTTAGGAATAAGACTTAAATCCAATTTAATTTTTGACTCTTGCAAGGGCTTAATAAGTATTTCGGCAAAATCAATATAATTATATAAAAGCTTTAACTTTGTCCCCTTTATTTCCTGTCTGAGTTCGATCATCAAGTTGTTAAGATCTTCCATTGGATCATCTGTAAAACCTTTTTTTTCTTTAACATTTTGATATGTTTTCTCAGCTATTTTTAAATATTGGGGCATATCCTTACCTTTATAGTTCATTATTACTAAAATGAATTTTGGATGAATATAAGTAAGCTATTGTGTTTGTTTTATTAACTTTTTGAAAAGATATATTCATTTTACAACAATTCAGTAACACTAAAAATCCCAGTCATTTAAACAACATAAATTATTGATTTATATTTTATTTTAAAATATTTGATTACTTGTTAAGTTATATTCTTTAGATAAAATAACGATAAAAAAAGCCCACTTATAAAGTAGGCTTTTTTAGTAAAAACTAATTTATTACGAGTTTTTATTCATATCATGAGAGGTCGCTGGATCACTTGCTCCATGCATGCCATCATTTTTTGAATTACGGTCTTGGCAAGCACTCATGCCCATAGCAATTGCCAGCACCATACTTACTGCACAAAATATTCTTACCATTTAAATCACCTTTATAAATATTAAAATGTAGGTTTATGAATAACATTATCTTATGTTGGCCTACCGCAGTGGTTCTCTTAACTTTTGTAGATTATGCAAGCTTTTGTAAAAACCCAAAAATATGATTAATAAAATTACATTTCTTGCAATTGAAATTTTGGTTATTTTTTGGCATGCAGTGTTTATACTACATCGTCTAGGTTATAAAAATCGAATTATTAAATAGTTTAGCCAAACGATACATCTAATTAACGACATTGACATACTATACAAATAAACAATTAATAAATATTTGATATATAAGATTAAAAAACAACTCCAAAGGTGAAATAAAAAACAGTTATATACACATTATATTTTTTAATTTTTCTATTTTCTAAATAAAAACAGGCAAATATTTATATCAAATTATATAAATCAATCTTTTATTTTTGCAATTGACCCACCCCAATGCTCAGCTTATGATGCTCGCGCTGACCAATTTTGTCAGTCGGTTTTAGCAGACCGTCTACCTAAGTGCACTAAAAAACACGTTTTTTGGTGTGATGCCCCTCGTGCCTTTGATGGAGGAACGAGAGTGGGACACCTTCGGGTGTGCTGGTTTCTTAGGTATCAGTCTGCTAACCCTCTTTCGTTTCGCCACCATAATGATTAGCAATGAGTGGGCATAACTTCTTTTAATCAAGGAGTCACTCATGACTATTATTCTATATTTTTTACGTACTTTTATTGATTTTACTTACATTCGGCATTTTTTATTTGTTCAAGCATTTTTAGAGATCGTACCCATTTCTCAAAAATAAAAACTTTCTATAGAGTTCAAAAATCGTTTACTTAAATCTTTTTTCTACCCTTTTTATATAAGTTAGGGTTAAAAGTTTTAAGTATTCAAATACCACATAAAGATTAGAACTTCTATCAACATCACTTAACGATAACAACAACCCATGCAGAGTAACAACAATGTTTTTTCTCTATCGTTTTGTTTTGGTGAGCCTTGTTACACTCAGTGTTTTAAATCTGATGGGCTGCAGACCCATGAGTAAAAATGAATTTAATACACGTTGTGTTGGGGCGGGACATGACCTTTCACAGTGTAATTGTATCTATAGCTCGTTAGAGCAGCACTATTCACCACAATTTGTAGAAAGCTTACCAAAAGTGAGCTTGCAGAATATTGATACTAAAATGAATTTTGTAGAAACAATGAATAAAACTATGCAACAGTGCCAATTTAGTGCAAGGAAACAATGAGTTACTGTATAGGAGCATGCTCTACCAAAAAATCTAAAAATGCGCGAACACGATTTGGAATATATTTATCATGACCAATCCAGACAGCATGGAATTCTTCACAAGCATGAATATTCCAGTCTTCAAGAATCTTGATGAGTTGCTTTTGCTGTATTGCTTTTTGAATTTGAAATTCATTCAGCTGAGCAATACCAACGCCTGCCAGTGCTAACTGTAAAATTGCTTCACCCTGATTTACTTTTAAAACTTTAGATGGCGTTAAGTTAATTTCCTGAGTTGCTTTTTTGAATAACCAGGTTTTGTTCTGGCGTTGATAACTTACATCTAAAAGCCGATGTGCATGTAGCTCATCCGGATGTTGGGGACAACCATACTTTTCAATATATGTAGGTGAACATACATAATATTTATGTGTACTCCCGAGTGAGCGAGCTACCAAATTGGAGCTTTTCAAAGGTCCTGTTCGAATCGCAACATCAATTCTTTGTTCAACTAAGTTAATTACTTCATCACTCAAATGAGCTTCTAATTCAATTTCAGGATAGCGTTGATTAAACAAACTAATGCAAGGCAATAAAAAGTGAGTCCAATATGAAAAGCTGGTATGGATTCTAATTCGCCCTTGCGGTTTATGGTGAGCAGTAACAGATTGTTCAAGTTCATCTAAATTATTGAGTATTTGAAGGCCTTGCTCATAAAACTGACACCCTTCACTGGTAAGCTGAAACTGACGTGTTGAACGGTTCAATAACCTGACACCAAGTCTTTTTTCTAAACGGGAAATTAACTTACTGACCGCAGACGGCGTCATATCACATGCTCGTGCTACGGCTGAAAAACTTCCAAGCTCGACTACACGTATAAAAATTGCCAACTCACCAGATCGATTAATATCAAAATAAGACATAACAAAATTTATTTATGAATTGTATTCACAAATCTTATTCCGCTTAGCTCGCTATAACAAGGCATCAATTTATTTCAAGATAACTTTAATTCGTTTTAAAGAGTTCACGAGATGAAACTTTCTCAAGCTACCCTATTTTCTCTGGTTTTATTTACGAGCGTTGCACAAGCAGAAGTACCAAAGAACCATTGGATTACCACTTGGGCTGCCAGCCCCCAAAAAGTCTGGAATAAAGATTTCGTTTTTCCGACACTCATTCCAGAGCAAATATCCAACCAAACAATTAGGCAGGTAAGCCAAATTAGTTTAGGTGGTGAAGCTGTTCGGCTTGTTTTTACCAATCAATATGGCGAGCAACCGCTTTATATTGATCAAACAACGATTGGTTTAGCGAACGCAGTAACTCCAAAATCTAAGAGTACCTATTCCGTTTATTTTTCTGGTCAACTTAAAGCAAAAATTTTACCTGGCAAACAACTGGTGAGTGATCCAATCAAGTTAGCTGTTCCCGATCATGCTCAATTGGTGGTGAATAGCTTTATTCAAAAGCCTACAACGTTTAAAACATTTCATTGGGATGCCAAACAAACCAGTTGGCTCATTAGTGGAAATCAGACAACAAATTTAAATGCGCCTACGAATGCAAAAACTACAACAGCACGATTATTACTGTCTGCAATCGAGGTAAAACCCAAACAGAAAGCTCAGGTGGTTGCTGTTATTGGAGACTCAATTACCGATGGAGCGACTGCAACCTTAGATGCGAATACGAGATGGACCGATTTTTTGGCTAAGCGTTTATCGCCACATCAAGTAGCGGTAATTAATAGCGGAATTTCAGGAAATCGATTGCTTACCGATGGTATGGGCGATAGTGTTTTAAAACGTTTAAACAATGAAATATTTCAATATACAGATGTTAAAACTTTAATCGTTTTAATTGGTATAAATGATATTTCATGGCCCGGCACAGCGTTTGCTCCTAAACAGCAAATACCTTCTTTTGAAGCCTTAACTAAAGGTTATCAACGTGTTGTAAATGAAGCTCACAAGCAAGGTATTCAGGTAATTGGTGCAACCTTACTTCCGTTTTCTGGTGCTTTACCCAATACCCCTTTAGATAATTACTATCAACCCAACAAAGATCAATTACGTCAGCGCATTAACCACTGGATAAGAACCAGCCATACATTTGATGGTGTACTTGATCTTGATGAAGGCTTAAAAGATCCAAAACATCCCAATCGATTAAATCCAATTTATGATTCTGGAGATCATTTACATCCTAATGATCGTGGTAATCAACACATGGCGGAATTGGTAGATTTAGATCAAATTACTAAAAATTAATGATTGCCCCATCAGGTGAGCCTTTCATCTGATGGGAATAGCTATTTAGAAATCATAACTTGCTATCATGTTGAAGCGGTTATCCACCCCGTTTCGACCATCGAAAGTTTCTCGTTCGCCATATACATATTCAACACCTAAGGTAATTGGCTTGTATGGGTTATACATCGTATTTGCCCAGCCCTGCCAAAGCTGTTTGTTTTGAGTCGTACTATTATGCTGTAATTCGGCAAAACGGTTATCGTCTTTAGCTTTCATATAGCCATAAGCTAAAGTCGAGCGAATTTTTGGCGTGAATTGATGAGTTACCCCCAAAGACACCGTATCAAATTCATTGCTATGCATGTTGTTCTGCTCATCTATTGCATAGCCACTGTTGCTCCATAACAAGAAACGTCCATCGCCTTTGACATGGTAATAATCGGCTTTAAGTAAAGTATCGGGGGTAATCTGATATTTACCGCCTAGGCCTACGCCCCAAGCCCACTCACTATCATTATTAGTTCTTTTTTCAGCGACAAAACTACGCCCCGAAAGCATCGAACCATTAGCAAATTTATGATTTAAACGCCCGACTAAAGCGGGTAAACGCATTTTATTATCTGGATCTGTTGCAGAAGTATATTTCGGGTCTTCAACTGAAACTGCAAAACTTGTATTTGCCGTTAAATTATCGCTATAGCGAACCATTGGCGATCTAAGTAAAGCACTGCCTACAAATGTTCCTGCATCGATTGTTTCTGGGTAATATTCAGGGGCAATGAATGTCGACCATGTTTGACCAATCAACCATTTATCAAAAGTTAAATAAGCATGACGTATACGGAACTGATCACGAGTAGCCGCCCCAAAAAAGTCCATTTCTAACTTTCCACCCACATCGCCAGCAGTTGTTGGTGTTTTAAAATTCAATCCAAAACGGGTCACATAAACCGTACTGTGCAATTGGTCCTTCTGGGCAGATTCTTCTGGCGTATGTTCAAGTGGAACCCCACTAATATTGTTATACATCGTAGATGCCCCCTTAATTTGATAAGAAGCATCTGCTCGTATATAACCATATAAGTTAAATTCTGTACCCGATTTAGTTAATACTTGTTGTATAGATTGTGGAGCTTGAGTAGCCACAGGAGCAACTTGTTCTACTTTTTCTGGGCTTAAAGATTTTTGAGTTTGTATATCTGCCTGTAGCATTGCCCGTAATTCGTTTACTTCTTGGCGAAGTTGTTCTATTTCAGGGTTTACTTGACCAGCAAAAGCAGAAGACATAAGTAGAGTCACAGAAACTGCCAACAAGTTTTTTTGAACCGTTGTATTTAAAACTTTCATCATGAAATTTTCCTTTAGACCTTTAAGTAGTTTTAAAAGTCTCGACATCCTTTTTGTTATGTACCTATCTAAAATAGATCCTTAAAAATTTGCCTTTCTTTCACAAGAAAGACCTTCCCTCATATTTTTTAGCCGTATCCTCCCTAACGCAGCAAAAGCAACTTTTTAATTTTTCATTTTTTTATATTCTCTTCCACATTGAGAATATTCAGTTTTAACCCCTTATTTATATTCCCCAATAGTATTATTTTTTTGCAATAAACCCCTGATAAGTCAAAATTTGCGTATAAGGCTGTACACTTCCAAAGCCCGTCTTTTCCAAAAGTTTTATATATCCTTCAGTCGTTAAACTAAAAAAGTCCTCCGCCATACGCTCCAACATTTTTTGACATTGCTCTTCTGTTAACCCTTGAGCCAAACACAAATAACGCAATGCTTGAAGCTGCTGTGGATTTACACAAGTCATGAGGTCATAAGTAAGTAAAGGCGCCTTTTCTTTTAAGCGATCATAAATATCCTTAAAGAAGGTTGGTTTTATGTCATCTGCAATAAAATGCGCCACAAGAATAGACAATCCAGCATCGAAACATGGTTCCAAAGGCAGTGCTGAAGTATCACCATGTACAAAAGTGACTTGGGTAGATTTACCTAAAATCTCCACCTGCTCCTGAGCTTTTTGCAGCATGGTTAAAGATGGATCGACTGCTGTAAATTTCCAGTTTGGATGTCTTTTAAGTAAATATTCGAGTTCATAACCCGTACCACAGCCCACAATTAAGACATGAGCATCTGGTGGCAACACCGACTGTAAAATGGCATCCACCTGTAGATGGATGACTTCATAACCCGGAATTAATTTACGAATATGCGCATCATATCCTTCAACTACTTTAGGGCTATTAAAGTCTTTTGCCATTTTGTTTTATCCCTTTTAAAACTGCTTCTCGGTTTATCATTTTCTGCACTTTGAACGAGCTTTTAACTTATTTAGTCAAAGACATTGCCCGTTAAATTAAGTTCAGCTCGCATAATTTCCTGCAATTTAAACTTTTGCGCTTTGCCAGAAGCAGTCATTGGAAACTCATTAAAGAATCGGACATAGCGCGGCACTTTGTTATGAGAAATATGCTCTTTGCAAAATTGGCGAATGCTGTCTTCATCGACTTGGTGATGCTCATGCAAAATAATACATGCACAAAGTTCTTCACCATACTTCGCATCTGGCAAGCCAATCACCTGTACATCGCTTACATCTGGATGGGTATATAAAAAGTCTTCAATCTCTTTTGGAAAAAGGTTTTCTCCTCCGCGAATCACGACATCTTTAATGCGGCCTTTAATTTTAATAAAACCGTCTTGATCCATCTCGGCAATATCACCCGTATGCATCCAACCAGCAGCATCTATCACTTCACGGGTCTTTTCTTCTTCACCCCAATAACCGGCCATCACTGAATAACCACGAACGCATAACTCACCCAATGTGCCTTGCGGAACAATTTGTCCTTCTAAATCGACAATTTTAATTTCAACATGCGGATGAACATGCCCAACTGTGCTTACCCGTTTATCGATTGAATCGTTTACCGAGCTTTGTACACTCACTGGCGAGGTTTCGGTCATGCCATAACAAATGGTAATTTCCGACATATGCATTCGGTCTATGACACGTTGCATAATTTCACGTGGACAAGGACTGCCTGCCATAATGCCTGTTCTTAAGCTCGACAGATCAAACTCATTAAACTGTTCATGCTCTAAAGTGGCAATAAACATGGTTGGTACGCCATAAGCTGCCGTACAACGTTCTTGATGAATCGCTTTTAAAGTTTCCAAAGGATTAAATACAGCCGATGGATAGACCATGGTTGCCCCATGCGTTACACACGCTAAATTCCCCATCACCATGCCAAAACAATGGAACAATGGCACAGAAATACAGACTTTATCTTGAGCAGTTAAACGGATGCCTTCACCGACAAAATAACCGTTATTTAAAATATTATGGTGGGTTAACATGGTCCCTTTCGGGTTACCTGTTGTACCTGAGGTAAATTGAATATTAATGGTTTCATCAAACTGGAGCTGTCTGGCTAATTGTTTTAATTGTTCTAGCTGTTCAGAAGTTGGTGTGGTGACTAAATCACTAAAACGATAAATACCCGTATGTTGTTGGTCATCAATTTTAATGACAAATTTTAAATGCGGCAGACGCTCTGAACTGAGCACTTTATCTGGGCTATTAGTTAATTCAGGGGCAATTTTTGTGAGTAATTCTTGGTAATCAGTTGTTTTGAATTGAGAAGCAATAATCAATCCTTTGCACGAGACTTTATTCAACACATATTCAAGTTCATGACTTTTATAAGCTGTATTCAGGTTAACTAAGATAATCCCTGCTTTAAAAGCCGCAAATTGGGTTACCGTCCATTCCACACAGTTAGGTGACCAAATCGCTAATCGATCTCCTTTTTTTAATCCCAATTTTAATAGGCTACACGCAAAAGCGTTTACTTCATCTTGTAAAGCTTTATAGGTTAATCGTCTGTTTTGATGAAAACTGACAATCGCTTCCTTTTCAGCATATTGCCGACAGGCCTGATCAAATTGTTCACCAATGGTCATACCCAATAAGGGTTGTGTACTTGGTCCCGAGGCGTAGCTTAACCGTTCTTGTTGCATTGAATCATTCTCCTTGATTCTTCTAATTCTCTTCTTACCTGATCTAATTGTTGTTACTGCAACTACTTTTCCAAACTACTTATTTTGTGTCGTTTTATCCTTTATATGCCCTATTTCTTTTGCACAGCATCTACACAAAAGTCAGCAATCTGTTTTGAAAAATAGTCTTTGTGCGCATGATCAAACTTTGTATTTTGAGCTGGGTCTAGGGGTTCAACCACCACATAAGTCATAGCACCGACTACACAAAGTGCTGCTGTGTTTAAATCATCCAAGACAAACTCACCACTTGCATTTCCATCCGCAAGTATTTTTTTAATACTTTGTTTAATCAATTGCTTCACACGAAAACGCTCATGTTCAACCGTTGAATCGACGGGTTCAAACATGAGTGAATACGCAAGCTGAGGACTATTCAGTGCCCGTTTTACAAAAGTTGCCACCGCCTTGTGTAATTTCTGCTTTGCCGATAAGTCACTTTCGGTAATCGAATCGATGACCAATAGCTCTGTATTAATGGCATCAGACAAAACTTCTATTAGCACTTGGCTTTTATTATCGAAGTAGCGATAAACCAGTCCACTAGATACACCTGCTTGCTCTGCAATTGTTTGTATTTGTGCGTCCTTAAATCCTCCTTCTGAAATTATTTTTCTAGCTGAATTCAAAATCGATTTACGATTTTGCTCCATCCGCTCTTGCATTAAAGATGATCGCTTATAGCTCATAATTTATTCTCTAACAAATAAAATGAATTGTAAATCATTTTATGAATCTGTATTCACTTTTTCAAAAAATCATTGTATGGTAATTATCAAATACCCACAAAATATTTTATGGACAACAAATATAACCAATAGGATGAAAATATCATGAACCTACGCAGCTTGAATTTCGGTCTAGATGAAACTTTAATTGCGCTTCAAGATTCGGTAGCCGCATTTTGTGCAAAGGAAATTGCACCAATTGCCCAACAAGTTGATCAAGACAACAAATTCCCTGCACATCTCTGGAAAAAATTCGGAGATATGGGCCTTTTAGGCATGACGGTTTCTGAAGAATATGGCGGTGCCAATATGGGTTATTTAGCTCATATTATTGCCATGCAAGAAATTTCCCGTGCTTCGGCAGCTATTGGCTTGTCATATGGTGCTCATTCTAATTTATGTGTAAACCAAATTAACCGTAACGGTAATGAGCAGCAAAAACAAAAGTATTTACCAAAATTAATTTCCGGTGAATATGTGGGTGCCCTTGCCATGTCTGAGCCAAATGCCGGCTCTGATGTGGTCAGCATGAAATTACGCGCCGAGCAAAAAGGTGATCACTTTGTTTTAAACGGTTCAAAAATGTGGATTACCAACGGCGGTGATGCAGATGTACTGGTCGTTTACGCTAAAACTGATCCACAAGCTGGCCCTAAAGGCATGACCGCATTCTTGATTGAAAAAGGTATGAAAGGCTTTAGTCACGGCAACCACTTAGATAAGCTCGGTATGCGTGGTTCTAATACTTACCCACTGTTCTTTGACAATGTAGAAGTTCCTGCTGAAAACGTACTAGGTGGTGTGGGTAACGGGGTTAAAGTACTCATGAGTGGCTTGGACTATGAACGAGCAGTTTTAAGTGCTGGACCTTTAGGCATTATGGATGCCTGCTTAGATGTGGTGATTCCTTACTTACATCAGCGTGAACAGTTTGGTCAGGCTTTAGGTGAATTCCAGCTTATGCAAGGCAAACTTGCCGATATGTATTCAACATGGTTGGCATGTAAAGCTCTCGTTTATGCTGTTGGTGCTGCCTGTGACAAAGCGGATCATGACCGCAGCTTACGCAAAGATGCCGCAAGTGCCATTTTATATGCTGCCGAAAAAGCAACATGGATGGCGGGTGAAGCAATTCAAACTTTAGGTGGCAACGGTTATATCAATGAATTCCCTGCTGGCCGTTTATGGCGCGATGCAAAACTTTATGAAATTGGTGCCGGAACTTCTGAAATTCGCCGCATGCTGATTGGCCGCGAACTTTTCAATGAAACCAAATAATAATTATAAATAAGGACGCATCTTATGAACCAATTACAAAGCAAGATTAATGTTCGAAGCGAAGACTTCAAAACAAACCAGCAAGCCATGCAAACATTGGTCACAGATCTCAAACAAGTTGCCCAGCGTATTGCTTTAGGCGGTGGTGAAAATGCCCGACAAAAACATTTGGCTCGAGGTAAACTTTTACCCCGTGAACGTATTGATCAACTGATTGACGTCGGCACGGCATTTTTAGAAATTGGTCAATTGGCAGCGTACAACGTTTATGAAGATGATGTTCCAGCTGCCGGTGTGATTGCTGGTATTGGTCAGGTCAACGGCGTAACTTGCATGATCGTTGCCAACGATGCAACGGTTAAAGGCGGAACGTATTATCCCCTTACGGTTAAAAAGCATTTACGCGCACAAGAAATTGCTGAACAAAATCACTTGCCTTGTATTTATTTGGTAGATTCAGGCGGTGCTTATTTACCAATGCAAGATGAAGTTTTCCCAGACCGCGATCACTTCGGGCGTATTTTCTATAATCAGGCACGTATGTCGAGCTTAGGTATTGCTCAAATTGCCGTGGTGATGGGTAGTTGTACCGCAGGTGGTGCTTATGTGCCTGCCATGTCTGATGAAACCATTATTGTCCGTAATCAAGGTACGATTTTCTTAGGCGGCCCTCCTTTGGTAAAAGCTGCAACGGGCGAAGTGGTAAGCAGTGAAGATTTAGGCGGTGGCGATGTACACACACGTCTTTCAGGTGTAGCTGACCACTTAGCTGAAAATGATGAACATGCCATTGCGATTGCACGAAACATTGTTGCTAACTTAAATAAAAAGCCAAATGAGTTAAACAAGCAAATTGATGAGCCGCTGTTTGATGCTTCGGAACTCTATGGCGTGGTTCCAAGTGATGCGCGTAAACCTTTCGATGTTCGTGAAGTCATTGCACGTATTGTAGACGGCTCTCGTTTTGATGAGTTTAAAGCTCGCTTTGGCTCAACACTTGTAACAGGTTTCGCTTCTCTCTACGGCATGCCAGTCGGGATTATTGCCAATAACGGAATTTTATTTTCCGAGTCTGCTCAAAAAGGCGCGCACTTTATTGAACTGTGCACACAGCGCAATATTCCATTGTTATTTATACAAAACATTACTGGCTTTATGGTTGGTCGCCAGTATGAAAATGAAGGGATTGCCAAACACGGCGCTAAACTGGTGATGGCAGTTGCCACTGCAAATGTACCTAAACTCACCCTGATTATTGGTGGTTCATTTGGTGCAGGTAACTACGGTATGTGTGGCCGCGCTTATTCACCACGCTTTTTATGGACATGGCCGAACTCTCGTATTTCAGTAATGGGCGGCGAACAAGCAGCGAGCGTACTTTCGACTTTAAAACGTGACCAGATTGAGCAAAAAGGTGCCCAGTGGTCAGCGCAAGAAGAAGACGAGTTTAAACAACCCATTCGTGAACAATACGAGCGCCAAGGCCATCCATACTATGCTTCTGCCCGCCTTTGGGACGACGGTGTAATTGATCCAGCTCAAACTCGTCAGGTACTTGGTTTAAGCCTTGCTGCTGCCATGAACGCTCCAATCCAGCCAACCAAATTTGGCGTGTTCCGCATGTAAGAGGTGTATATGAGCTATCAATTTTTACAACTCGAACAACAAGGTCAGGTTGCCTATATTTGGCTGAACCGCCCTGAATTACACAATGCTTTTAATACGACAGTCATTGAAGAGCTGCATGCCTGCTTTAAGCAAATCAATACACGTGATGACATTCGAGTTGTGGTTTTAGCAGGTCGCGGCAAAAGCTTTTCAGCAGGTGCCGACCTCAACTGGATGAAACAGGCAGGTCAGGCATCTTCAGCAGAAAATGAAGCAGATGCATTAAAACTTGCGCAAATGCTTGATGCACTTGCAACACTTAAACAACCGACTATTGCCCGCGTGCATGGCATTGCCTTTGGCGGCGGTATGGGCTTAGCGTCGGCATGTGATATTTGCATTGCCAGCACTGATGCCAAGTTTGCAACCTCTGAAGTTCGTTTAGGTCTTGCTCCATCTACCATTAGTCCTTATGTGATTCGTGCGATTGGTGCAAGACAAGCTTCCCGTTACTTCTTAACTGCCGAACGGATTTCAGCACGTGAAGCCAAACAAATTGGCTTGGCCCACGAAGTAGCAGATGCCGAAGACTTAGATAAAAAAGTTCAAGAAATTATTGATGCTCTATTACTCGGTGGCCCGCACGCTCAAACGGCCTCCAAAAAACTCATTCAAATGGTGAGCAACCAGACCATGAGCAATGACTTGCTCCAACAGACAGCACATCATATTGCTCAAGTTCGTCAAGGCAGTGAGGCAAAAGAAGGTCTGAGTGCCTTTTTAAATAAACAGCAGCCTGCTTGGGTTTCTAACTCGAATAACAACAATTAAGGACGATCATCATGTTTGAAAAGATTTTAATTGCGAACCGTGGCGAAATTGCCTGCCGCGTAATTCGTACAGCTAAAAAATTAGGTATTAGAACGGTTGCCGTTTACTCAGATGCAGACGCAAATGCACAACACGTCAAACTTGCAGATGAAGCGGTTTATATTGGTCAGTCCCCTGCAACACAAAGTTATTTACAGGTTGATCGTATTATTCAAGCTGCCATTGATACAGGTAGCCAAGCGGTTCACCCAGGCTACGGCTTCCTTTCTGAAAATGACCAGTTTGCACTCGCTTGCCAACAACACAATATTTGCTTTATTGGCCCGCCAGTAGATGCCATTTTAGCGATGGGCTTAAAAGCGACTTCTAAAGCTTTAATGGAAAAAGCAGGCGTTCCTTTAACACCGGGCTATCACGGAACCAACCAAGATGCCGACTTTTTAAAACAACAAGCAGACCGAATTGGCTATCCTGTTTTAATTAAAGCCAGTGCTGGCGGCGGTGGTAAAGGCATGAGTCTGGTTGAACGCAGTGAAGATTTTCTGCATGCCTTAGCCTCTTGTAAACGTGAAGCCAAATCGAGCTTTGGTAATGATGATGTCTTGATTGAGCGTTATGTGATTCAACCGCGTCATATTGAAGTGCAAGTGTTTGGTGATACACATGGCAACTATGTGCATTTGTTTGAACGTGATTGTTCGGTACAACGCCGTCACCAAAAAGTGCTAGAAGAAGCCCCTGCTCCACAAATGCCAAGCGAAAAGCTCGATGCAATGCGCCAAGCTGCAATTGATGCTGCACGCGCCGTAAATTATGTTGGTGCAGGTACGGTCGAGTTTATTGTAGAACAAGACGGTACGGCGTATTTCATGGAAATGAATACACGTCTGCAAGTCGAACATCCTGTTACTGAAATGATTACAGGTGAAGACTTGGTCGAATGGCAACTTCGTGTGGCTTATGGCGAACCTTTACCTAAACTACAAAACGAATTGCAGATTCACGGACATGCGCTCGAAGCACGTATCTACGCTGAAGAACCTGAAAAAGGCTTTTTACCTGCAATCGGTAAAATTGACTATCTGCACTACCCAACGCAAAACCAATATGTGCGTGTAGATAGCGGTATTGTTGAAGGCGATGAAATCACGACGTATTACGACCCAATGATTGCTAAACTCATTGTATGGGGTAAAAACCGTGAAGCTGCGCTCATTCAAATGCAACACGCTTTAAGTCAATTCCATGTCGATGGCTTAGGTAACAATATTGCCTTTCTTGAAAAAATTGTTCGTAGTGAATCGTTTAAACAAGCTAAGCTTGATACTAACCTGATTCAACGTGAACAAAACTTCTTGTTTAATCCTGAAGAAATCAAACCGGAACTGGTAGTGGCAGCGGCATTTATTGAGTTTCTAAGCAAACTTAATAACAACAGCTCAAACCAAAAACAGCTTTGGCAAGCTCAACCTCTATGGCGTTTAAATATTGCTTATCAGCACAGCATTAAACTGAATTATTTAAACCAAAATATCCAAATTAAATTTGCCTCAAATGAAGATGGCTTCACTGCAGAATATAACGGTCAAAGCTACCCGATTTCTGGCCAATTGATTGATGCTCATACTGCCTCTGTTCAAATTGGTGGGACTCAGCAAAAGCTGTCTTTTAACCAAAGTCAGCAAGGCATTACCTTGTTCCAAAATGGACAAAGCTATAAGTTTGCTTATATTCGCCAAGACTTTAATCAGGCAGATAGCCAAGCCGATGAAGGTCACTTAAAAGCCCCAATGCCGGGTGTGGTCACGCAAGTGCTAGTAAGTGCAAATCATAGCGTGAAGAAAGATGATATTTTAATGACACTTGAAGCAATGAAAATGGAATACACAATTCGTGCCCCTAAAGACGGCGTGATTGTAGACTCCTATTTCCAAGTCGGTGATCAGGTCAAAGCTGGTGATGAGCTTGTGGAATTTCAGCCTGCACAGGAGGAAGTTGCATGAGTGAATTTGTCAAAATCGTGGAGGTCGGTCCCAGAGACGGCCTTCAAAACGAAAAGCAGGCTTTAACAGTTGAACAACGCTTAAACTTCATTAACGACCTGATTAATGCAGGCCTGAAATCAATTGAAGTGGGTTCATGCGTTTCGGCAAAATGGGTGCCACAAATGGCTCAAAGTGACGAGCTATTTAAGTTATTACCCCAAACAACCGATGTGCAATTTAGCCTGCTCACCCCCAATATCAAAGGTTTTGAAACTGCTCAAGCGGTCGGATGCAAAGAGGTTGCCGTGTTTACCGCAGCTTCGGAAAGCTTTACCCGCAAAAATATCAACTGTTCAATCGAAGAAAGCTTTGAGAAATTTAGCGATGTCATGAGCGCGGCAAAAGCCCATAACATCCGTGTGCGAGGTTATGTCTCTTGTATAGTCGATTGCCCTTATGAAGGTCCAATTGCTCCTGAGCAAGTCGTAAAAGTGGTTAAACGACTCTATGATATGGGCTGCTATGAAGTGTCTTTAGGTGAAACCATTGGTACCGCAACACCAGATCGCGTCCAAAAGGTATGGCAAGCCTGCCTTGCTGAACTCGATAGCAAGGTTTTAGCTGGGCATTTCCACAACACCTATGGTATGGCAATTGCCAATATTTATCAGTCTTTACAACAAGGTATTCGCGTTTTTGACTCGTCTCTTGCAGGACTTGGGGGTTGCCCTTATGCCAAAGGCGCCTCAGGTAATGTATCGACCGAAGATTTGTTTTATTTACTATCCCACATGGGTTTTGAAACTGGCATTAATTTAGAAAAATTGATGCAAGCCAGCCAAAATATTAGCAACGTATTAAACCGAAAAAGCTTGTCAAATTATGCAAATGCGTATTGGCAAACCAAGTGTGCCTAGTCATCAATTAAAGTAGCTCAGCATCTGGTATAAAGCTGAATATTAGGTGAAATACCAGATCATCCTATCTCATCTTTATCTCATTCTGTTCAGGAATTGGGACTCAATCCCCCATGCATTTTTTTTAAAATCTATTATTTATCTTTGTATTAAATGCCTCTTTCAAAAGAAGCATTTTCTACCCTATTTTTATTCTAATCCGTATTATTCTTCATCCTTTTTCAATTGTAATCCTTAAAAAATTTATCTCATTATTTATAAAAATAAGATGCATCCATTTCAATTCTTGGAGAAATATATTCTTCTACCCAATCTAACCATGCACGTGTTTTGGCATCAATAAAATGGCGTGAAGGCAATAAGGTATAAACCCCGATATCAGGTGAACGCCACTCTGGCAAGATATGACATAATCTTCCATTTTGAACTGCATCTAAAGCCGAAAACATCGGCAATAATGCGATGCCCATATCCTGCTGCACCACATCTAATAATAACTCAGGGTTATCTGCAATGAGTTGCCCGCCAATGTCGATTTGGTAAGACTCACCACTTGTATTTAATAAGTGCCAATCTGGTGTAATAGACGGATTTACCAAGCGTAAACAGGCATGATTTTTTAAGTCTTCGGGGGACTCAGGTATCCCATGTTTTTCTAGGTAAGCAGGTGATGCACATAAAACAGAAAAAATAGTGCCAATTCTGCGTGCGACAAACCGTGAGTCTGTTAATGATTCAGTCAGATAAAGGCTAACATCGACCCCTTTTGCCAACAGGTCCGGAACGTATTGTGAAGTCGTATATTCCACGGTTAATTCGGGGTAATGTTTACAAAACTCGGCCATCACTGGAAAAACATAATGATGCCCAAAGCTGCCCATACTTAATACGCGTAAACGACCTTTGGGTTTAGATGCCGTTCCGGTGACTTCTGACTCCGCCTCATCCACCATTGAAATGACTTGACGACAGCGCTCTGCATAAGTCGCACCAATATCAGTGAGGGCCTGCTGGCGTGTTGAGCGTTGTATTAATTTTGTACCTAAGCGTGTTTCTAGCTCGCTGATAAGACGTGAAACCTGTGCTGTGGTCAGATCCATCTGCTCAGCTGCTGCTGTGAAACTCCCGCTATCAATCACTTTCAGGAATGCATGCATTGCATGCAATAGTCCACCATCGAGATTTTTGCGCATAACGTAAATATGTTTTCCTAAATTACGGATTGTTGCACCAGTTTAGTTCAACCACAATGACTAAATGTACATACATTGGCACCAATTCTTTTTAAGAAGAGGAACCGATCTTTTTTTATTTCGTATGTCACTTGCTCCAAATATTCAACTGGATGTTGAAAAAAGAAAGTAGTCCGAGCTACTAAAAATTCTAAGGAGATATAAATGAATATAGCTACAAAAGTCACTCCAAATATTATTGCAACAAAGGATGTGTCACTTGAAGATAAATATGTAAGTGATAACGGTACAGCATATATGACTGGCATTCAGGCACTTGTTCGGTTGCCTCTTGCCCAAACTCGCCGTGACGCGATCAATGGTTATCATACTGCTGGTTTTATTTCTGGTTATCGCGGTTCTCCTGTTGGTAACTATGATAGTTTCCTTTGGCAAGTTCAAGGATTACTTAAATCCCATAATGTTGTATTTCAACCTGGTGTAAATGAAGACTTGGCTGCTACCGCAATTTGGGGTACCCAACAAGTTAACCTTTCAGGTCAAGGCAAATATGATGGAGTGTCTTCATGGTGGTATGGTAAAGGCCCGGGTGTTGACCGTTCAGGCGATGTACTCCGCCATGCTAACTTAGCTGGTACCTCTGAACGTGGTGGTGTCGTTGCTTTATTTGGTGATGACCACTCTTGTAAATCTTCTACAATTCCCCACCAGTCTGAACATGTCATGATTGGTTGCGGTATTCCAATTTTCTACCCAACATCCGTTCAACAAATTTTAGACTTTGGTGTTCATGCCATTGCTGTTTCACGTTTTTCTGGTCTGTGGACTTCAATGAAGCTGGTCAGTGAAATTGTAGAAACTTCAGCTTCTGTTCATGTCGATTTAGATCGTGTCACTCCTGTTATACCAAAAGATGTCAATTTCCCAGAGGGTGGCGTTAATATTCGTTGGCCAGATCATGGCATTCAACAAGAAGAACGTCTTTATAAATATCGCTTACCTGCTGTTTTGGCTTATGCCCGTGCGAATAAAATCAATACCGTAACATGGCCTTGTGAAAATGCCCGTATTGGTATTGCTGCAAGTGGTAAAGGTTATTTAGATACCATTGAAGCCCTACGTATTTTAGGTATTGAGGATGAAACAGCCCAACAGCTTGGGTTACGTGTTTATCAAGTTGGGCTGATTTGGCCTCTAGAACCACAAGGTCTACGTGAATTTGCCGAAGGTTTAGAAGAGCTAATTGTTGTTGAAGAAAAACGTCCAATTCTTGAGACACAAATTAAAGATGAGCTTTATTCACTTCCTGATGACAAACGTCCTCGCGTTATTGGTAAAGCGATTGATGGCAAAGGTGAATGGAGTACCTCTATTGAAGAAGCACCACTCATTGGTCACTATGAGTATCAGCCTGAACCGATTGCAAAAATGCTGGCTGCTCGCTTCTTAAAACTAGATATTCCAGAAAGCTTAAAAGTACAAATTCAAAGCAGAATCGACTTACTGCTAAAAGCAGAGCAAGAATCAAAACGTGTGATTGACCTTGCTGAACGTAAACCGTATTTCTGTAGTGGTTGCCCACATAACTCATCAACAGTCGTCCCTGAAGGTAGCCGTGCACTTGGTGGTATCGGTTGTCACTATATTGCCGTTTCACTTGACCGTGGTACCGAAACGTTCTCTCAAATGGGCGGTGAAGGTGTAAGTTGGGTGGGTGCATCACCATTTACCAATGAAAAACACATTTTTGCTAACCTTGGTGATGGAACTTATTTCCACTCAGGTTATTTAGCAATTCGTCAATCTATTGCTGCAAAAACAAATATCACCTACAAAATCCTCTACAACGATGCAGTCGCTATGACAGGTGGTCAGCATGTAGATGGTCATTTGAGTGTTGCACAATTAACTCGCCAGCTCGCTGCCGAAGGTATTAAAAAACAAGTAATTGTCACTGATGAAGTTAAATTATTAAATGAAGAAGACGGTATTGCAGCGGGTGTAGAAATTCGCCACCGTAATGAGCTTGATGCAGTTCAACGTGAGCTACGTGAAGTTTCAGGTGTAACCGCTTTAATTTATGTACAAACCTGTGCCAGTGAAAAACGCCGTCGCCGTAAACGTGATGCCTACCCTGACCCAGCTGAGCGTTTATACATTAACAGTGATATTTGCGAAGGTTGTGGTGACTGTTCTAAAAAATCAAACTGTTTATCTATTGAACCTGTAGAAACAGCTTTAGGCACTAAACGCCAAATTAACCAAAGTAGCTGTAATAAAGACTTCACTTGTGCTGAAGGGTTTTGCCCTAGTTTTGTGACTGTTCATACACGTGATATGAAACGTCCTGCTAAATTTGAAGGTATTGGTGCAGGCTGGCCAACATCACCCGTTATTCCTCAGTTATATGACGTTCCAAGTCGTATTATGGTCGGTGGTATTGGGGGTACAGGTGTTGTGACTATTGGTGCACTGCTTGGTATGGCAGCTCACCTCGAAGGTAAAGCAACACGTGTTATGGACATGGCCGGCCTTGCCCAAAAAGGTGGTACGGTTTATTCATACGTTCAACTTGCAGCAAGTGATGAGCAAATTTCTTCTACCAAAATTCCAGCGGGTCAATGTGAATTACTCATCGGTGCAGATGCCGTAGTCGCTGGTGGTAGCGCTGCTCTATCTCGTTTAAAAGATGATGCTTTAGTTATTGTGAATGAAGACAGTACCCCTACTTCTGAGTTTATTAAATCTCGTGACTGGTATGCACCTATTACCGATTTAATTGATCGTCTTCGTGGTCGTGTTCGTCAAGGTCAACTGGTTTCTCTGCCAGCAGCTCGCATCGCAACTCAGCTCTTAGGTGATTCAATTTATACCAACCAGTTATTGCTCGGTATGGCATGGCAATCTGGTCGCATTCCGCTATTA
Organism: Acinetobacter sp. AOR41_HL; assembly: GCF_027854645.1. Classification (NCBI taxonomy): domain Bacteria; kingdom Pseudomonadati; phylum Pseudomonadota; class Gammaproteobacteria; order Moraxellales; family Moraxellaceae; genus Acinetobacter; species Acinetobacter sp. AOR41_HL. The sequence continues at coordinate 95,366 of NZ_JAKTHZ010000037.1, forward strand.
CGTGAAAGTATTGAAAAAGCAATTCGCCTAAATGGTACGGCTGTTGAAAAGAACATCGAAGCTTTCCGAGTGGGATGTCATCTTGCAAGTGACCCGACTTTAGCTGCTCGTTTACTTGCAGCAATGCCAAAAACTAAAACTCCGCAAACTTTGGCTGAACTTGTTGAAGACCGTTCTGCTCGTCTAACCGACTACTGGAATGAAGCTTATGCAACTAAATACCGCACACTTGTAGAATTGGCAGCTAAAAAGTTACCAGAAGAGTTAACCGGTACGATTGCAACTCAGCTTTACAGAGTTATGGCTTATAAAGATGAATATGAAGTTGCACGTCTACTAACAGGTAAAAGCTTCAAAGAATCGATCGAAACCCAATTTGGTAAAGGCTTACGTTTAACCTATCATCTTGCTCCACCAGCGTTACTTGGTGGTCTGAAAAATGTCCGTAAACGTGCGTTTGGTTACTGGATGCGCTTCCCGATGATGATGCTCGCTCGCTTACAATGGCTTCGTGAAACTTTCCTTGACCCATTTGCGCGTCAAGAAGAACGTCAACACGAACAAGCTTGGCGTGACCGTTACATCGCATTTGTTGAAGCACTTGTTGAAGCACCAGACAATCATAACTTGGCAGTTGCTGAACAAATTGCAAAATTACCGGCAGAAGTCCGTGGTTATGGACATATCAAAATGAAAGCAATGGACGCTGCAAAACAACGTTGGGATGAGCTTACCCCAACACTGCTAAAAGTCCGTAACTAAAAATTAAATCTCAAAATAAAAAAGTCATCCTTAGAGATGACTTTTTTATTGGCTCAAAAATTTATTTAGTCATTTTACGTAAAGTCAAAATCTGCTCGCTTCGTCCAAATGGACCATACACATCATGTAAAACTGCACTGGTTAAACCAATGCCATCCGAACCATATTGCTGAACGGTTTCCAGACCTAACCATTTACCTTTCGGATAACGGTGCATGTGGATTTGTAAATCAAGATTTGGGAAGCCCCAAGTAAATTCTCCTTCTTGTCTTGGGACAATGCCGTTTGCGGTATCTACCATGCCAATTAAATGCGCAAAATCTGTGGTCGGCTGCCCTTCAACCATGTCTTTATCATTGTTTAGCCAAACAATGCCTTTGCCCGCGCGATGCTGATCATCAGTTTTAGTGACTAATGTCTGGATAAAACCACCCGGCCATCTTTTCATGCCTGTCCATTCGGTAAAGGTATCTGGATGATGAATTGGTTGATCTTCAAGTCCCGCAATCTCGGAACTGTCTTGAGTGCACATGCGCCATGCTCTAGCCACAATACAAGTTTTACCTTGTGCTTGTAGTTCTGCTTCAATCAATTCAATCGTTTTACCGGCACGAATGACATGTGTTTTAATCGTAAATTCACCAAATGCAATCAATCCAAAAATATCAAAACTAATTCGACCAATTCGCATATCTTGTCGTGGTGAAAACTGTTCTAACTCTACTGCGATCACGCCACTTGCAGGCGCCATATGCTGTTCATGAGGGTTCCATGCCCCTTGCGCATGAACAGTTGAGCAATAATGAGCAATCACTTCACCTTGAGGACCAATTGTTCTATTCAGTAATTGATAATAAGCATTCATGATTTTCTTTCCTTAGTCCTTGTCCAACATCAATATTTGATGAAAATTCACGTTTTAATGCTTATGTTAACCCTCTATTTATTTGACTCAACTGGTTTTTCCTACCAAAAACTGATGAGTCTAAAATTACAAATTTAATCACTAGGTAAAATTCCACATTTCAATTTCACCCAGTGATTCTAAAAGTTACTAGTCACTAAAATGCAAAAGTATCTTGATCGAGCTCCATCACAGCATCAGCTCCAGAATCAATAGAAGCAGCATGGCTCTGTGTACGATGTAAAAGTTTTTGATAGAAAAACTTAGCTGTCGTTAATTTTGCTTTATAAAAAGCTTCTTCTTGTGTACCCGATTCTAATTTTTCATGGGCAACTTGTGCCATTCGAGCCCACAAATACGCGAACACGACGTAACTAGAAAAATAAAGATAATCCACTGAAGCTGTCCCTATTTCTTCTGGGTTGTGCTTGGCTTTCTCTGCAATAGATTTGGTCAGTGACAGCCATTGCTGCTTAAGCTCAGCTAATTTTTCTAAATAAGGTTTTAAGACTTCATTTGATTGGTGCTGACTAATAAACTGATCAATTAAATCGGTCATGTTCTTTAGAAGTTTGCCTTCCGACTTGAGGACTTTACGTGCCAGTAGATCTAAAGACTGAATCTCGGTTGTACCTTCATACAATGTCGAGATACGTGCATCACGTACAATTTGCTCCATGCCATGCTCAACAATAAAGCCATGTCCACCAAATACTTGAACACCATGCTTTGCAGACTCATTACCCGACTCTGTTAAAAAGGCCTTAGCAATCGGCGTTAAAAAAGCCAGCAATTCATCGGAGTGTTTTTGCTGTTCCTGATCTTTTGAGCTTTCGACAATATCGACATGCTGAGCTAGAAAGTAAGCCAGTGCACGGCCACCTTCAGAAAACGCTTTTTGTGTCATTAACATTGAACGTACAGCGGGATGCACGATAATTGGGTCGGCATTTTTCTCAGGATATTTAGGACCAGATAACGAACGCATAGCGAGACGCTCTTTAGCATAACTTAATGCGCCTTGAAATGAAATTTCAGAAGCAGCAAGCCCTTGTACGGCTGTTCCAATACGTGCGGTATTCATAAAGGTAAACATACAATTGAGCCCACGATTTTCAGGACCAATTAAATAACCTTTGGCACCATCAAAATTCAGTACACAGGTCGCATTTCCATGAATCCCCATTTTATGTTCAATCGCACTACAAACGACTTTATTACGGTCCAGCACCTGACCATCATCACTCACATTAAATTTAGGCACAATAAATAAAGAAATACCTTTAGTCCCTGTAGGTGCCTGAGGCAAACGGGCTAAAACAATATGAATAATATTTTCAGAAAGATCATGTTCTCCTGCTGAAATAAAAATCTTTTCGCCTGTAATTGAGTAACTACCATCTGGATTTGGTTCTGCTTTTGTTCTAATTAATCCAAGGTCCGAACCCGCATGTGACTCGGTTAAACACATGGTTCCGGTCCAAACACCGCTAATGAGTTTAGTCAAAAACTTCTGTTTTTGTTGCTCGGTCCCATGGTGCTCAATTGTTCTCATTGCACCATGAGACAACCCCGGATACATTGCCCACGCCCAATTGGAACCACATAACATTTCAGAAATCGCAATCCGCAGCAATGTCGGCAAGCCCTGCCCACCATATTCCGGATCGGCGGTTAATGAAGTAAACCCAAGCTCGGCATATTTTTGGTAGGCTTCTTTAAAACCTTTAGGGGTTGTCACCACACCTTGATTTAAATGACAGCCTTCTTGATCGCCATTTTGATTTATGGGCGCCAATTCATTTTCACAAAAATCTGCTGCTGCCTCTAAGTATTGATCAATTAATTCTCGATTTACGCTTTCCTGATATTTGCTTAAACCTTGATAGTTCTGTTCTGTTTGAAGCATTTCATGCAGTACAAATTGCATATCGCGTAATGGAGCTTTGTATAAAGGCATAGTTTTTTTCCTTTCACCTCTCTGCCTGTGTTATGGGCAGATATCGTTTTTCCTTAAAATGGACTTTTATTGTTTCAATCTCATCAAAATATCAAAAAATTTCTTATAGCAAAATATATTTTCACTAATTTAATAAAATTATCGTAACTTAGCCATAGGAATAAAATATAGATATATGTTTTAAATACAAATATAAGATAAAAAGTAATTAGTCTCGTTTTAAGTAGAATAAATTTATATTTTGTATTGCAAAATTTTATTCCGTAAAAATTCAATTTATAGTATGGTGATTAGACTGCTTAATCATGCAAGGACGATTTATGGAAAGCCCGAAATACACAGGTCTTGAGTTTTTAACCGCTTTAAAAAATGGTGAAGTTTCACCATCACCTATGGCTCACACCATACCAATGGAGCTCGTTGAAGTTTCCGAAGGTAAAGCAACTTATAAAGTTACCCCTCGAAAAGAACATAGAAATATACAAGGCGGTGTACACGGCGGCTTTTGCGCCACAGCTTTAGATACAGCAACAGGCAGCGCAGCTCATACCCTACTTGAACATGGTGTTGGTTATGGAACTATTGATTTAAATGTAAAAATGATTCGTCCTATGCAAGTTGATACGTCTTACTATGCGACAGCCGAGTTGATTAATGCGGGCCGTAATATTATTAGTACTCAAGGTAAAATCGTAGATGAAAACGGCAAGGTGTATGCTTTTGCTTCGGCAACCTTAATGATTATTCGCAAATAATAAAATTTTAAAGCTCCTGTTTATGGAGCTTTTTCTTGCTTGGTAATCTTACCCATTTCATAAAAATCTAAGCGATCAATCACGAAACTTGTTATTGCCATTGCTAAACCTAAAGCAGCACATGCTTCCCATCCCCAGTGTTTCCAAGCATACACCGCAATAAAAGAACCTAAGGCGGCTCCACCAAAATATAAAGTCATATAAATTGAATTAATACGGGAACGTGCCTCGGCCGAAATGCGGTAGACCAGATTTTGGTTGAGTACATGAAATGCTGACAAACCAAAATACGCCATAATCACGCCAACAGCGTAGGCAACCAAAGACTGCTGTGCAAAAAATAGTGGTATCCATGCACTCATTAATAGTGCCATACAAACCAATGCAATCCTATTTTCAAGGCCTGCTGCAATTTTCTTGCCTGCCCATGGGGTCGCAAACACGCCAGCCAATCCAACAATTCCAAATAAACCGATCTGGAAATCGTTAAAATGATAAGGCTCATTCGCTAAAATAAAAGTCATGGTGGTAAAAATGAGAGCCAAAATACCAAAGCCAATTCCGCCAGCAGAACCACGGCGCAGCAAATGAGGCTGATGAACAGCTAATGAAAATAACGAACCATAAATCTGTAGAATATTGAGTTGATGGGATTTTCGCGCCACTGGTAACTTTACCCACATTACCCAAGCAAACATCAAAATGACAATTCCGCTAATTAAATAAACCGCATGCCAAGACCAAACTGTAGAAAGTAAGCCTGCAATAGAGCGCGCCAATAATATTCCTAAGAACAAACCACTCATGAGGGTGCCTACAACTTGAGGGCTTTTTTTCGGGCTGGCTAAACCTGCGGCAAAAGGGACTAAAACTTGAGTCGCAATCGAAAAAAATGTAGCTAAAAAGGTAAAGCCATATAAAGCTGGTAAGGTTTGACTTAAAGATAACCCTACTTGTGCAAAACCCGTACAACACATGAGCAGGCAAATATAACTACGCTTTTCAAAAAAGTCTCCTAAGGGAACTAATATAAAAAGGCCAACTGCATATGACAGTTGGCTAATCACAATAGTTAAAGCGACCTGATCGGCATTGACTTTTAATGCTTCTGCAATGGAATAGATTAAGGGCTGATTATAATAGTTTGAACCCGCACAAATTCCACATGTCATTGCCATGATAAAAATAAAGCTTTTTGACAGTATATTTTCTGCATTGGGCTCAACTATTGTTTTCATCTTTAACTACGCCCTATTTTAGAATTTATACATTGATACAAAGTTTATGCGTGACACATCAGCGGTTCGGCCATCGAACACTTCACGTTTGCCTTGGTGATATTCCATCCCAATATCCATTTGCTCAATTGGAGAATAAAAGACGTTAGCAGCATAGTCCGTTAAGCGTTTATTAGCATCTGGGTTAAGTTTGGCATAAGCCGTGTCGTCGTCATAATCAAACATTGAAGCCGATAAGTTCGCACGCCATTGCTCATTAAATTTATATGAATAGCCAATATTGATACTATTCAACTTATTCATCACCAAATCTGTTTTGTCTTCGTTTAAAGAAAAATCTCCCGCAGCATTTAAACTTGTTGAATTTGCCAGTCCACTCTGAGTGGTGTACGGCATAAATTTTTGATCACCGACAATATATTGATAATTTGCTTGTAGCGATTGTTGTGGCGTGAGTTGATATTTTAAGCCGCCTCCAGCACCCCAGCTTACTTTCTTCACCGTAGCAGTTGCGACATCTACGGATTTTTCATTGATAAAACCTTGCGCAAGAGCAGTTAAAGGCCCTTGTTTAAAAGTATAGCGCCCCGTTAAAGATGGCAATGCCGAGACTCTCGAACCTGTATATTCCAAAGCTACTTTTAAATCATTATTGGCATCAATTTTCCAGTCATAGCGAATTTGAGGAGTACGCGTATAGGAAGTTCCCACAAATTGGGTGTAATCAACAGCTTCTGTACGGGTTTCCATGTTAGACATGAGTGACCATGTTTGACCAAAGGTCCAGTCTTTATAAGTGAAAAAAGCATGACGGATACGGAATTTACCATCCCCCGTTCCCATGTTAGAGCTATCAAAGAAATCGGCTTCAATATTTCCCGTCACAGCTTTATTTGGGCTATTAAAATAAACACCGAGTCGGCTTGCATTAATCATGGCATCAGAGCGTGCATGATTCGAACGTTTTTCATTTTCAAAAGGTGTTCGGTACAGACTGCTGGTCGTTCTACCGCCCGAGTCAGGTGATGATTTAAAATCGACCGCTGCATCAATACGGGCAATACCGTAAACCTTAACGTTATCCGTCCAAGTAACCCATGAAGGAGCAACAGGCTTTTCTGTTACCGTTGCTTTAGTTTTTTCAATGTTCTCTTCGATCTTAACCTGTTTGACCTGTAAATTATTTTGAGTTTGTTTCTGAGCAGCAAGTTCTGCTTTTAATTTTTGCAGCTCGGTTTCTAGCAAATTAATTCTTTGTTCTGTGGTATCTGAAGAATTTGCAAAAATAGTCCCTGAAGCCGCAGCGCAAGCTGCAGCTAAAATTAATTTTTTCATCTTTTAATCCTTAAAGAAGCGTTTTTTCCGTGTGTATTTAGGCTACACGTGCATCGATTAGTTCACAGTCAGTGACTGCCTGTAATTCATCAAAAGTTAAGCCGTCTACCATTTCCTTGACGTAAGCTTTTTGGTCTTTGAGTTCAATAATGCATAAATCGGTATAAATACGGTTGACACATTGTTCACCCGTTATTGGATAGCTCAGTTCTTTTACAATTTTGGGCTCACCTTTTTTAGTGACATGCTCCATATAGACATAAATCGTTTTTGCACCGACTGCCAAATCCATAGCACCGCCAACTGCAGGTACATCATCTGCTTTACCGGTATGCCAGTTTGCCAAGTCTCCATTGACCGCAACTTGGAATGCACCAATCACGCAAATGTCCAAATGACCGCCACGCATAATGTCAAATGAGTCACCATGATGCATAAAGCATCCACCATCTAACAAAGTGACAAGTTCTTTTCCGGCATTCACTAAATCTTCATCTTCCTCACCCGGTTGTGGTGGAGGTCCAAAAGCCAAAACACCATTTTCCGAATGTAAAAAGATTTCTTTGTCTTTTGGCAAGAATTTAGCAACGTTGGTCGGTAAGCCAATACCTAAATTGACATAAGAACCTTCAGGAATGTCATTGGCAATGAGTTTGGCAATATCTTCACGAGAACGCTTTTGAACTGACATTAGATATCTCCTACTTTTACAACGTGCTGAACAAAAATTCCCGGTGTAATAATGCACTCTGGGTCAAGCGTTCCTAGCTCTACGGTGTCATTCACTTGAACAATCGTGGTCTTGGCGGCTTTTGCCATAATTGGTCCAAAATTGCGAGCCGCTTTGCGGTAAGTTAAATTGCCCCAGCGGTCGGCTTTATCGGCATAAATCAGTGCAAAATCAGCTTCAAGTGGATATTCAAGCACATAGTTTTTACCGTTGATGGTTCGGGTTTCTTTGCCTTCGGCAATTTTAGTGCCATAACCAGTCGGAGTAAAAATAGCACCGAGACCAGCTCCCGCTGCCTGAATACGACATGCCAAATTACCTTGCGGTACCAGTTCTAACTCAATTTTTCCCGCTCTATATAAGTCTTGAAAAACGGTTGATCCTGCAGATTTCGGAAATGAGCTAATCATTTTTTTGACACAACCGGCAATAATCAGCTTGGTTAGACCACGGTCACCCGAAGCTGCATTATTGTTTACAATGGTGAGTTCTTTTTTTCCTAAATCGATTAAGGCTTCAATTAATTCAGCAGGTTGCCCCGTCACACCAAACCCGCCTGTCATGATGGTTGCACCATCAGGAATAGCTTTTAAAATCGGTTCAATGTCACTGGTGATTTTATTTATCATCTCACTTGTCCCTTTTCATCCTTAATTTAAGGTGACAGATAAATCTGTCACTCTGCCTTTTGCGGGTTAAATAGTCGGTCTTTAATAAATAACAATGGAATTACCCCGCAGATAAAATAAGCCGCAGCCATTACCAAAAGCCCTAAGCCAATAGAACCGTTTTGCGATAGATAACCAATTGTTAATGGAGAAAAAATTGAAAGTACTTTGCCAATGTTATAAGCACCGCCCACTGCCGAGCCTCGAATAGAAGTCGGGAAGCTTTCTGTCATATAGGTGGCATTAATTGCATATGGAATACCGTAAAGGAAACCGAAAAACAGCATCATCCATAAAATGTTGGTTGGTGTATTTAAGTAAACAATGACTGGAATAAATAAGGCTGTACCAATGGTTCCAAAAGCGAATACAGCGCGGCGTCCTAATTTATCGGCAACAATTCCTGCAATTACTTTGGCGAACATCATAATCAGGAAAGTACCCACCATATACATGGCCATTTCTTTAAACTTGATGCCTAGATCAGACTCTAAATAAGCCGGTAACCAGTTACTTACGCCGTAATAACCAAACTGTAGTGCACCAGTACTAATAATCCAAAGTACAAACATGGTGCCATGTTTTTTATCTCTTAAAATCTCAAGATATGGATTTTGACGTTTTTTAGGTTGGCTACTTTGAGCTATTTCTAACGCTTTTAATTGACGCGCTTTTTTCCATGACTCAGGTTCAGGTACACATATGTGCATCAAAATTGATAACACCACAGGCGCAACTGCAATCCAGTAAAGGAAACGCCAGCCGTGTTCAGGAATAATGTGTCCTGCTAGTAATGTCGCGAGTAAAGAACCTAAGGTATAACCTGTCATCAGCGTTGCTAAAACGGTAGAACGATGTTTGGTCGGAACCATTTCTGACATTAAAATATTACAGGCAATATAAAGTGCACCTAAACCCATCGCTCCAAAAGTTCTTAAAACTGCAAATTGCATATAAGAGTGTGTAAAGCCTAGCGCACAGGTTAAAACTGAAGAATAAGCAATAAAGAAAACAATAATACGAACCCGACCAAAACGGTCACATGCCCAACCACCAATGAGACCGCCCACGGCCGAGCCAAATAGAGTCAGGCTTCCTAATGTTCCAGCTTGCACACCAGTTAAATGAAATTCTGTTTTAAGACTAGTAAGGCTTAATGCCAAAAAACCTAAATCTGCCCCATCACATAAAAGTGTAAAAAAAGCGAATATAAATGCAGTAATCCAAATCTTTTTGGGTGTTTGAATAGCTTCAGTGCTACTCATATTTTCTGTCACAGTATTTGTTGTCATGTCCATATCCTCAGAAGGAACATGAGGCATCCCATGCCTCATGGCATTTGATTTTTTATTAGGCTGTAGCTTCCCTAATCATGTTTTTGGCAATAATAAGTTGTTGAACTTGCGTCGTTCCTTCATATAAACGGAACAAACGTACATCACGATAAAAACGTTCAATGGCATATTCACTGATATAGCCTGCACCACCATGAATCTGTACACAGCGGTCAGCAACGCGGCCACACATTTCGGTCGCAAACATTTTTGCGCAAGAGGCTTCCGTACTAATGTTTTCTCCATTATCACGGCGGCGGGCTGCATCTAGGACCATACATTTAGCCGCATAAATCTCGGCTTTTGAGTCTGCAAGCATGGCTTGAATAAGCTGGAAGTTCGCAATAGGTTGACCAAACTGCTTACGCTCAATCGCATAGTGCAATGCGTCGTTTAACATGCGTTCGGCGACACCCACGCTATAGGCACCAATGTGCAACCGTCCTTTATCCAGCACTTTCATGGCCGTTTTAAAACCAACACCCTCTACGCCACCAATCAATGCAGAAGCAGGTACACGGCAATTTTCAAAAATTACATCACAGGTGTGTGAACCCTTTTGACCCATTTTTTGGTCAATTTTGCCCAAGGTAATACCTGGCGTATTCGCTTCGACTAAAAAAGCTGAAATACCTCCCGACCCTTTAATTTCAGGATTCGTTCGCGCCATTACAGTAAAAGTCGCAGCATGGGGTGCATTGGTAATAAAACGCTTGGTACCGTTTAATACATAAAAGTCACCATCTTTTACTGCGCTGGTTTTTAAAGAGGCAGCATCAGAACCAGACTCAGGCTCGGTTAAACAAAATGAACCAATAATTTCGCCACTTGCATATCGCGGTAAATATTTTTGCTTTTGCTCTTCTGTGCCATCAATCAAAATTGCACTTGAGCCAATGCCGTTATTGGTACCAATTAAAGAACGGAAAGCCGGTGAAGTTTGCCCAAGTTCAAATGCAACTCTGACTTCTTCTTCCATGGTGATGCCTAGGCCACCATATTCTTCGGGAATTGTGATTCCGAACAAACCTAGCTCACGCATTTGCTGCACAATGTCATCTGGAATTTTGTCTTTCTCTACCACTTCGTTTTCACGAGGGATCAATTCATTTTTTACAAAATCTCGAATTGTTGAAAGTAACTGCTCCAACATCCCTTCATCACGGATCATCTTTGATCTCCCTTTTTATATATTTCCATCGTATCCATCAGCCATCTCCAGCTGGTCTGGATACCATGTTTTAAATCTTGTTTACTGCGGATGTGTTTCATAGTACGAGAACAAAAATACAAATTTCAAGCTTTTTTGAAAATTAATTTCGTTTAACGAAATTTAAATTTAGACCATTACGTAATATCAATAACTTATCTATTTTAAAAGATGATACCTACGCTATTAAAAGAAATAAGACTTGAAATAAATTCCAAAATAAGCATCATAAAAGGAATATAGTTTTGATATGCGAAACAAGGAATTCAAAAATGAGTGTGTCAACAGGGAATAATTTCGTAGAAGTCGACTTTTCTATTCAAAAAATAGCAGTTGTTAAAATTAACCGCCAAGAAGCAAAAAATGCTTTAAACAGTGAAGTTCGCAAACAACTAGCACAAGCTTTTACCGAGTTAAGTTTTAACGATGAGATCAATGCGGTTGTGCTCACAGGTGGTGAAGAAGTCTTTGCCGCAGGTGCAGATTTAAAAGAAATGGCAACCGCAACTTCCACAGAAATGTTATTGCGTCATACCGAACGTTATTGGAATGCAATTGCCCAATGCCCTAAACCCGTGATTGCTGCTGTAAATGGTTATGCATTAGGTGGTGGCTGCGAACTTGCAATGCATGCTGACATTATTATTGCAGGTAAAGGCGCAACCTTTGGCCAGCCGGAAATTAAAGTCGGTCTAATGCCAGGTGCTGGTGGTACACAACGATTATTCCGTGCAGTGGGTAAATTCCATGCCATGCGCATGATTATGACAGGCGCCATGGTCAACGCCGAAGAAGCTTATTTGATTGGTCTTGTTTCACAAGTCACAGAAGATGACCAAACTATTCCAACTGCGATTCAAATGGCACAAAGCCTCGCCAAAATGCCTCCTATTGCCCTGCAACAAATTAAAGAAGTTGCACTAATGAGCGAAGATGTTCCATTAAATGCAGGCTTAACTCTAGAACGAAAAGCATTCCAGTTGTTATTTTCTACCGAAGATAAAAATGAAGGCGTTCAAGCTTTTATCGAAAAGCGTAAGCCGTCGTATCAAGGTAAATAATTTAAAACCATAATCACAAAGGAATGAAAATGGCCAGAAAAGTATTAATTAGTGCAGGTGGTTCAGGGATAGGACGATGCATTGCCGAGGCATTTTTAAACAATCAGGATGAAGTTTTTGTTTGTGATATCAATGCTAAAAGCTTAGAACAATTTCAACAAGATTATCCAAAGCTACACATATATACCTGTGATTTAGCCGACCATGAACAAATTAAACTGATGTTTAGTCAAGCCATTCATAAACTTGGCGGTATTGATATTTTAGTCAATAACACAGGCATCTCAGGCCCGACCGTTGCAGCAGATGAGCTAAGTTTTGAAGATTGGAACACGGTGATTAATTTAAACCTGAATAGCACTTTTTTAATTACCCAGTTAGCCATTCCCTATTTAAAAAAAGCACAGGCAGGCGTGATTATAAATATGTCATCTATTGCCGGACGTTTAGGCTATCCATACCGATTAGCTTACTCCACCTCAAAATGGGGACTGATCGGTTTTACCAAAACGCTTTCTATGGAACTCGGTGCAGACAATATTCGAGTTAACGCTATTCTTCCGGGGCAGTCGATGGTGATCGGGTTCAGCGCGTATTACAAGCCCGTGCCGATGTAGCGCATACCTCACTTGAAGAAGTGACTCAAAATGCACTGAAAAATCAGTCGCTCAAATATTTTGTCAATCCAAAGCATATTGCAGATTTATGCCTATTTTTAGCGTCAGATAGTGGTCGCTCAATTTCAGGGCAAATCTTACCCATTGATGGTGATAAACAATGCTTAAGCTAAATCACCCAACCTTATTTTTCCATTTAATTTCAAATATAGATTAATCATCAGGATGATCGACATGACTTATGATATTAAAAGCATGGCTGTGATTGGTGTAGGTGTCATGGGCAGTGGTATTGCTCAAATTGCTGCGCAGTCAGGTCATACCACTTATTTATATGATGCCAAAGCAGGTGCTGCAGAACAGGCCAAAGAAAAACTAGCTGCTACTTTTCAAAAGTTAGTCGACGAAAATAAGATTACGTCTGAACAAGCAGCAGCGGCAAATAACCATTTAATTGTTGCTCATCAAATTGAAGATTTAAAAAATTGTGACCTCATTGTAGAAGCAATTGTTGAACGTCTCGATATTAAACAAAGCTTGATGCAACAGCTTGAAGACATTGTTTCGGATACTACTATTTTAGCCTCAAACACTTCTTCTCTCTCTATTACAGCCATTGCGGCAAATTGCAAGAAGCCTGAGCGTGTTGTGGGTTATCACTTTTTTAACCCAGTTCCACTCATGAAAGTGGTTGAAGTAATTCATGGTTTAAAAACAGATCCACTTATTATTGATGCTTTAAACGATCTGTCTCGTGCATTTGGTCATCGCCCTGTTGTAGCAAAGGACACCCCTGGATTTATTATTAACCATGCGGGCCGTGCTTATGGAACTGAAGCGCTCAAAATTTTAAACGAGAATGTCTGTGATATTAGTGAAATTGACCGAATTTTACGTGACGGCGTTGGTTTTAGAATGGGGCCATTTGAATTAATGGATTTAACTGGTCTTGATGTTTCGCATCCTGTGATGGAGTCGATTTATCACCAATACTATGAAGAAGCCCGCTACAAACCAAGCCCGCTGACCAAGCAAATGCTTGATGCCAAGCAACTTGGACGTAAGGTTAATCAAGGTTTTTATAACTATGAAACCGGTTCAAAAACAGGTGAACAACCAGCCAAATTGGTAGAGCGTTTAGCACAATATCCAAAAGTTTGGATCGCTGCCGATTTCTTGGACGATAAAAAACAACTCGAAGATTATTTAACTCAGCAAAATATTGCCCTAGACACCAATTCTGAGCCACAAACAGATAGCTTATGTTTACTCGCTTGTTATGGTGAAGATACAACCCAAGCAGCCACTCGCCTAGGGGTTAATCCAAAGCACGCTGTTGCTATAGACATGCTTTATGGCATTGCAAAGCACCGCACCTTAATGCCTTCACTTGTTACCAAACCTGAATATCGTCAAGCAGCTCACTCTATTTTCAATCTAGATGGAAATATGGTCAGTATGATTAATGAAAGTATTGGCTTTGTGGCACAACGCGTTTTAGCCATGGTTATTAATTTAGGCTGCGATATTGCCCAGCAAAATATTGCCACAGTAGATGATATTAATGCTGCAGTACGTCTTGGCTTAGGCTATCCATTTGGACCAATTGAATGGGGCGATCAAGTCGGTAGCGAAAAAGTCTTACTTATTCTGAACCGTATAACAGCACTTACCCATGACCCGCGTTACCGCCCTAGCCCGTGGTTACAGCGTCGTGTCGCACTTCATTTACCTCTTACTTTTACTCACGAGTCTTGAAAAGGAATTTCTCAATGTTAAATGCATATATCTATGATGGTTTACGTAGTCCATTTGGCCGTCATGCGGGTGAACTTGCCTCAATTCGCCCTGATGATTTAGCAGCAACCGTTATTCAAAAATTACTTGAAAAAACTGGTGTACCAGGCGCGGATATTGAAGATGTGATTTTAGGCGATACCAACCAAGCGGGTGAAGATAGTCGTAATGTGGCACGAAATGCATTATTACTTGCGGGTTTGCCTGTTACTGTACCGGGCCAGACGGTAAACCGCCTATGTGCTAGTGGTTTAGGTGCCGTGATTGACTCAGCGCGTGCTATTACTTGTGGTGAAGGCGAGCTCTATATTGCTGGTGGTGTAGAAAGTATGTCACGTGCACCCTTCGTGATGGGTAAAGCAGAAAGTGCTTATAGCCGTGATGCAAAAATTTATGACACCACCATTGGCTCTCGCTTTCCAAATAAAAAAATTATTGCGCAGTACGGCGGTCATTCAATGCCTGAAACGGGCGATAACGTTGCAGCCGAGTTTGGGATTAGCCGTGAACAAGCTGACTTATTTGCAGCCCAATCACAAGCCAAATATCAAAAAGCCAAAGAAGAAGGTTTCTTTGCCGATGAAATTACGCCAATTGAGGTTTTCCAAGGCAAAAAATTGCCACCTAAGCTCGTTTCAGAAGATGAACACCCTCGCCCAAGCTCAACTGTTGAAGCACTTACAAAGTTAAAACCACTCTTTGAAGGTGGCGTAGTTACTGCGGGTAATGCCTCAGGTATTAATGATGGTGCAGCAGCACTTTTGATTGGTTCAGAAGCGGCAGGACAAAAATATGGCCTAAAACCAATGGCAAAAATCTTGTCCGCTGCGGCAGCGGGTATTGAGCCACGCATTATGGGTGCAGGCCCGATCGAAGCCATTAAAAAAGCAGTTGCGCGTGCAGGCCTTACTTTAGATGACATGGACATTATTGAAATTAATGAAGCCTTTGCTTCACAGGTTTTATCTTGTTTAAAAGGTTTAAATGTTGATTTTAATGACCCCCGTGTGAACCCGAACGGTGGTGCGATTGCTGTTGGTCATCCACTTGGTGCTTCAGGCGCTCGTCTTGCGTTAACAGTAGCGCGTGAGTTAATTCGCCGTAAGAAGAAATATGCCGTGGTGAGCCTATGTATTGGTGTAGGTCAAGGTCTTGCGATGGTGATTGAAAACGTTTCATAACCATTGAACCCGATATCCATTCATCACAACAGCGCAGTGATGAATGGATTTATTTTGCAGAGCGAAATATAATGGCAAAACTATTGCTTTAATTATATTTGAGGATCGAATGTCTCAAAACACGGAAACTGAAAAACCAATAAATTTTGATGAGATACGTTTAGATCCTATTTCGCATATACATCGGGAAAATAACCCGCAATTTATTGCTTCTTTAGCACGCGGTTTAGAACTTTTAAGATGCTTTTCTGCAAATAACCAGGTTCTTGGCAACCAAGAATTAGCAAAAATGACAGGTTTACCTAAACCGACCATTGCACGTATTACCAATACCCTTGTGTCATTAGGTTATTTAAAACAATTACCTAACTCGACCAAATACACATTAGATATTGGTGTCTTATCTTTAGGATATGCAGCTTTATCTAACATCTCGATTCGTAATATTGCTCATCAATATATGGAAGAGATGAGCCAGTATGTTCAAGCGCCCGTAGCGATGGCAACGCGTGATCGCTTAAATATGGTGTATATCGACGTTGTGCAAATTGAAACAGCCTTAAATATGCGCCGTCCAATTGGTTCGACTTTACCACTGCATAGCAGTTCTATGGGACGAGCATGCTTGGCTGCGACTCCTGAACGTGAGCGCAACTTTCTACTTGATGCATTGAAACAAAAAAATCCCGAAAATTGGCCAGCCATCAAACGCTCATTAGAACGAGCTTTCCGTGATTATCAAGATTATGGATATTGTTTGTCTTTGGGTGAGTGGCATAAAGAAGTAAACTCAGTAGCTGTACCTTTGGTCAGCTCCAAACATGGTCTTTATGTTTTTAACTGTGGTGCGCCAAGTTTTCATTTAAATCCGGAAAAACTTGAAGGTGAAATTGGACCACGTTTAATCCACATGGTGCATAACATTCAAGATGCTTTGAATGAAACGCACTAACCCTCTTACTTCAAGCAGTAATGGTTGTGTTGATTAAAGGTCCACTTTCATTATGACAATAGGCATGATGAAAAACGCACTCTATACCCCAACCATTATTTTAATGGCGATTGCTGCAGGCATTTGTACAGGTGGAAATTATTTTAGTCAGCCACTTATTCATTCAATTAGTCTAAGCTTAAATTTAACTGAAACCACTACAGCATGGGTGCCCACTCTAGCCCAAATCACCTATGCCTGTGGCTTACTCTTTTTAATGCCGTTGGGTGACATATTAGAAAAGCGCAAGCTGCTATTTATCTTTATGTTACTAGCTTCAAGCGGATTAATTATTAGTGGCTTTTCACACAATATTTATCTTTTACTGCTTGGCACTGTTATTACCGGTTTATTTTCCAGCGCAGCCCAACTTTTATTACCGCTTGCTGCAAGTCTGGTTCCGATTCAACAAAGTGGCCGTGTTGTTGGCTTTTTACTGAGTGGGCTGATGATGGGTGTTTTACTCGCCCGTTCCCTTTCTGGGCTGATGTCTACACTTTTTGCGTGGAATATTATTTATCTGGTTAGTGGCTTTCTATTACTCATCATTGCCATTGTTTTGCATCGTAATATTGGGTTATTCCCACCCACCAAATCAGAAAATTATGCAAAGACCATTCGTTCTCTTCCTCAAATTTTTATTCAAAATCCACGTTTAAGAACCAGAACTTATATTGGTGGTTTTACATTTGCTTGTGTGAGTTTAACCTTTACCACCATGTCATTGCTTCTGGCTCCAGCGCCCTATTTTTTTAGCGACTTTACCATTGGCCTTTTCGGTTTTGTTGGCGTGTTAGGAACTTTCGTTGCTAATTTCTCAGGCAAATTTATTGACCAAGGCTATATCCATAAAATTTCAATTTATTGCGGCATTGGGCTGATTTTAAGTTGGATTCTTTTTTCACTTTTACCCTACCATTTTGCTTTTTATATTATTGCCTTACTTATTCTCTACGCTTCTCTTTCTGCTGTACATGTCACCAACCAAAGTATTGTATTTAAACTTAATGAAGAATTACGCTCACGGTTTAATGCGATTTATATGACGGGTTATTTTGCTGGCGGCGCTTTAGGCACAACAGCGGGAAGTTATGCTTGGAAACATTTTGGATGGACAGGTGTCTGTGTTTTAGGCTTAATTTTTGCCGTTTTATGTCTTTATTACTGTGTGCATGATGCAAAAAATCAGCACAATTAAAGCTTGTGCTGATCATATATAAAGTAGGCTAAAGGTTCATTATAAAAGCCCTAATAAGCGTCCGCGAATAATATCTTCTGCCTCTTTGACAATTCGGCTAACCAGTTCATCGCATGTCGGAATATCATGAATCAAGCTTGCCACTAAACCGCATGACCATGCACCTGCATTAACATCGCCGTCAATCATGACTTTTGGATAGACTCCCGCAACTTCTTCAATAATATCTTCAAACTTAATGTTATCGCCTAGCGCTTTTTCTTTTGCCACAATTTTTTCAACAGCAGCATTATTCATGACACGTTCTGTATTACGCAAAGCACGCATAATTAAACGCGTATCTCTTTCAGTTGCATTCAAAATCGCTTGTTTCACATTTGCATGTACGGGAGCTTCCTGAGTGGCAATAAAACGGGTGCCCATATTAATTCCATCGGCCCCCATTGCTAAAGCAGCCGCGAGTGAGCGTCCATCTGCCATACCACCTGAGGCAACAAATGGGATGTCTAAAGCATCAGCTGCTAAGGGCAATAAAATCATGTTTGGCACGTCATCTTCACCCGGATGCCCACCACACTCGAAACCATCTACAGAAACTGCATCACATCCAATTTGCTGCGCTTTTAAGCTATGTCGAACCGAAGTACATTTGTGAATTACTTTAATACCAGCAGCTTTTAAATACGGCATGACCTGTTCAGGATTACGCCCTGCTGTTTCTACAATCTTGACTCCACCTTTAATGATTACTTCTACAAAACCCGGATAATCAGGAGTATTTACGGTAGGCAAAAAGGTTAAATTTACTCCAAAAGGCTTGTCGGTCATTTCTCGGCAACGTGCAATTTCTTTTGCCAGATTTTCAGGCGTACGCTGAGTCAGACCAGTGATAATACCTAACCCACCCGCGTTCGAAACTGCAGCCGCAAGCTCTGCAAAACCAACATAATGCATACCACCTTGAATAATTGGATGCTCGATTTCAAATAGTTCTGTAATTTTAGTCTTCATATTCTTTCCACTCACCGTTCTATAACTAGCCTCTTATTTCCTTAGCATAGCTAGATGCTTATTTACGCATAAATCCTGTCATCATTTAAAGTGACTTAAGATAAAAATTTCACAATACAAAATTTTATACCACAATATAAAACAAAATAATTTATAACGGAATTATTTTTCGATAGCATCATTTTAATAAGTTTAAGTTTTAGATAGCAAGTTATCTGAAAAGTATGAGCTTTCACCAACTGAAAGAATATATTTTTCAAATAGTTAATTTAAAGGAATAAATGATGCAACAGGACAATGTAACTCAAAGCGAGCTTAAAACAGGTACAATTCAGGAGCATTTTGATAAAAATATACTAACGCTCACCATGAGTAACCCCACTAAAAAGAATGCAATTAATTATGCAATGTATACGGCTTTAAGTCAGGCATTAGATAAGGCTGCAACCAATCAAGATGTCCATGTGGTTATACTTACTGGTGAAGATTCGGCATTTACGAGTGGAAATGATGTCAATGCATTTGAAAAACGTGATACCACCACTTCAGAACCACCCGCTTCGATTGTTTTTTTAAAAAGCTTAGCAACGTTTCCAAAACCGATTATTGCTAAAGTAAATGGTGTGGCAATTGGCATTGGCAGCACTATGCTTCTACATTGCGACCTTGTGTATGCAAGCCAAAACTCTATTTTTCAGTTCCCCTTTGTGAATTTAGGACTTGTACCCGAAGCGGGTTCAAGTTACATCTTGCCAAGATTATTGGGTTTTGCTCGTGCTTCGGAACTTATTTTACTGGGTGAAAAGTTTTCGGCAGACCAAGCAAAAATTTATGGTTTGGTTAATGAAATATTTGATGCAACTGAGCTGGATCAAGTGGTTGAAGACGTAGCCATTAAACTCGCTCACAAACCAAGCCAAGCCTTGCAGCTCAGTAAAAAGTTACTAAGAGATATGCCAATCGATGATCTACTCAATCGTATTGATCATGAGTCGACTATTTTCTCACGTTGTTTACAGGGTTCTGAATTTAAAGAAGCATTAAATGCTTTCAAAGAAAAAAGAAAACCGAACTTCCATAAGCAAACAGCCTAAAACTCACACACTAAAAAGCCAGCCTTGAAAAACAAGGCTGGCTTTATAAGTAAATCAGATACGTTTAGCTAATCTCGGTACGAATATTATTCACCATGTGTAAAAGACGCGGTGCAATATCTTCTTCGAGTTTTTCACGGTTCATAATAAAGCTTGGACCACCACAGTTAAATACCAGCAAACCATGTTGTTCATGAATGAGTGGAACCGCAACCGAGTTAACGTCTTTATGCCATTCGCCAATTGAAAAACAGTATCCAAAATCTTGGTAGTCTTTAAAGGCTTTGTCTAGATCACGGTTAATTTTAATCCAGTCTTCTTTATGCTTGTTACGAATGGCATTAAGCAAGAACTCTCTTTCATCTTCTGGCATGGCAGCTAAACATGCTCGACCCATCGAACTTAAATGAATCGGTAAATAGGTTCCGACTTGACGGCGCATGGTCATATTACCTTTGCCTTGTACCACATCAAGATAAATCATATTCAGTCGATCGCGTGTTGCCATTGCTACAGCAGCACCAGCATAGTCTGCCAAATTTTTCATATATGGATGAGCAATAGAGCGAATCGATACGTTAGATAACATGGAATAACCAAAAGCAAGAACACCAACTGAAAGCTGGAATTTGCTTGAGTTTGGCACCTGTTTGATATAACCCAAACGCGACAAGGTATGTGTCAGGCGAGTAATGGTCGGTTTTGGCAAACCAGTCATCTGAGCAAGCTCTTGGTTGCCCAAATGCTGATGCTTAGGCGTAAAACAACGTAATAGTTCTAAACCACGTGCTAATGCAGTAATAAATTGGCGATCATTTTCATCCTGCATGTCTTCAATCGGATGTAATAATTCATGCCTTAAAGGCGCGAGTAGTTTTTCTGTCTGTTCTGCATCAACTGCATCGTTCATTGTCATACCAATCCATATTTTGTTTCGCACTGCGAAAATTATAATCTATTTTTTCTATAAATAGCAAAGAAGCAAACGTCCAAGTCTGCATTTATAAAATAACTTCATTTAACTCATTAAAGCGAAAGATTAAATATTTTATTTTCTGATTTTAAATATCACTTTAACCTTTCGCTTTTATGTTGCTTATCCAATTACGCCCTTTTCTTTAAGCTCTGCTAACTTTTCTGTAGATACTACTCGCCCTAAAATCGCCTGCGTATGTTCACCCAACAATGGAGGTGCTGTTTTGTATTCAACAGGAGTTCTAGAAAGTTTGATTGGTGAACCAATTATCTTCAATTTTTTACGTTGAGGATGGTT
This sequence comes from Acinetobacter sp. AOR41_HL, assembly GCF_027854645.1. NCBI lineage: Bacteria > Pseudomonadati > Pseudomonadota > Gammaproteobacteria > Moraxellales > Moraxellaceae > Acinetobacter > Acinetobacter sp. AOR41_HL. The sequence goes on from NZ_JAKTHZ010000037.1 coordinate 116,485, forward strand.
CATCTCGACTAACATTTCTCGGGCAATCACTTGTGGTTCTTGGAAAGCTTGTTCCAAGTTATTAATCACACCGACCGGAACTTTAGCCGCATAGATTGCGTCTACCCATTCATCTGCTGTTTTTGTTAAAAAGTGAGTTTGTAAAATTCCGATAATTTCATCGCGATGCTTGATTCGGTCTGCATTTCGGGCAAAACGCGCATCATTTGGTAAATCGGGTAAACCAATACTTCGACAGAGTTGAATAAACTGAGTGTCATTTCCACATGCAATAATGAAGTCACGGTCAGAGGCTTTGAATACTTGATAAGGCACAATATTGGCGTGTGCATTGCCATAACGTTTAGGGATATTACCCGATGAAAGATAGTTCATTCCCTGATTTGCCATTGTGGCAATTTGAACATCAAGCAAAGCCATATCAATGTATTGGCCTAAACCTGTCACATGGCGGTTGAGTAAAGCAGCCTGTATGGCAATCGTAGAATAAAGCCCTGTGGCTAAATCAGAAAATGCAACGCCTACTTTTTGTGGTCCACCGCCGGGCAAATCATCACGCTCACCCGTGACCGACATGAGTCCGCCCATCCCCTGAATAATAAAGTCATAACCGGGTTCCTCTGCTCTGGGACCAGTTTGACCAAAACCTGTAATTGAGCAATACACCAGTTTAGGGTTAATTGCAGATAAAGACTCGTAGTCCAAACCGTACTTTTTCAAAGAACCCGCTTTGTAGTTTTCAATCACGACATCGGTGTCTTGAATAAGTGCTTTAATCAATTCTTGGCCTTCAGGATTGGCAATGTCGATGGCAACCGATAGTTTATTGCGGTTGGTTGACTGATAATAAGCGGCTTCTTGAGTGTCTTGACCTGAGTCATCTTTCATCCAAGGTGGTCCCCAAGAACGAGTATCGTCACCAACCTTCGGCCGTTCAATCTTGATTACTTCTGCGCCTAAATCGGCAAGAATCTGTCCACACCAAGGCCCAGCCAATACCCGACTTAAGTCAAGCACCCGAATTCCATTTAAAGCACCCATCTTCATCCCACTATATTTTGTGATTCATTTCCTATAGGAAAACTTATCCATTTAAAATTTCGCATAGCGATATATATTTTTAATATACACCGCTCTTTTTAAAAATCAAACTTTAATTTTCCACTAAAAATGATGATTTTTTATAAGAAAATATAGCTTAAATAAATCAATAAATTAGCTAAAGATAAAACAACAACAAAGTATCGCATTGCGAAATTAATTTTCAAAATATATTGTTTTGCGCTCATCCTTTGATTACTATCACTTCAAATATTGGTGATTTTACGAACATCACATTGATGTTTTTTGCATATAGTAAAAGGACGAGACTATGATTCGAGATCAGGAAACCTTAAATCAACTTGTTGATATGATTCGACAATTTGTTGAAGGTGTCTTAATTCCTCATGAGAATGAAGTCGCTGAAACGGATGAAATTCCTCAAGAGATTGTTGAGCAAATGAAAGCTCTCGGCTTATTTGGTTTAACCATTCCTGAAGAATACGAAGGTCTTGGCCTAACGATGGAAGAAGAGGTCTATGTCGCTTTTGAATTAGGTCGTACCTCTCCTGCTTTTCGCTCTCTTATTGGGACCAATAATGGCATTGGCTCAAGTGGCCTGATTATTGATGGGACCGAAGCACAAAAATCATTTTTCTTACCGCGTCTAGCTCGTGGTGAAGTGATCAGTTCTTTTTGCTTAACCGAACCTGACGCAGGTTCTGATGCTGCCTCTTTAAAAACCACCGCAGTAAAAGATGGTGAGTTTTATATTTTAAATGGTACCAAACGCTTTATTACCAATGCTCCTCATGCTGGTGTATTCACAGTCATGGCACGTACAAACACTGATATTAAAGGCGCTGGTGGCATTTCTGCTTTTATTGTTGATAGCCAAACTCCGGGCATTTCTCTTGGCAAACGCGATAAAAAGATGGGACAAAAAGGCGCCCATACCTGTGACGTTATTTTTGAAAATTGCCGCATCCCTGCTTCAGCACTTATTGGTGGTGTTGAAGGTGTTGGTTTTAAAACTGCCATGAAAGTACTCGATAAAGGCCGTTTGCATATTGCTGCCTTGAGTGTCGGTGCAGCAACACGAATGCTAGATGATTCTTTAAATTACGCCATCGAACGCAAGCAATTTGGACAACCAATTGCCGAATTCCAACTCATTCAAGCCATGCTTGCCGACTCAAAAGCTGAAATTTATGCAGCTAAATGTATGGTCTTAGACGCTGCACGCCTACGCGATGCGGGAAAAAACGTCAGCACGGAAGCTTCTTGCGCAAAAATGTTTGCAACCGAAATGTGTGGCCGCGTTGCTGATCGCTGCGTACAAATTCATGGTGGTGCGGGTTACATCAGTGAATATGCCATTGAACGTTTTTATCGAGATGTTCGTCTGTTCCGCCTTTATGAAGGCACGACTCAAATTCAACAAGTGATTATTGCCCGAAATATGATTCGCGCTGCGTCTTAATCAAATTTAAAGCACTTCAAAACGACTTGAAGTGCTTTTTATCAAATGTAGGTAATGGATTATGGCTACAAATTACAAAGAAGGTCTTTCTCGTATACAGCCTCATACGTGGAAAATAGCATTTATTTTTGCATTTCTGGCACTGCTGGTAGATGGTGCAGATTTGATGCTGCTTTCTTATAGCTTAAATAGTATTAAGGCAGATTTTGGATTAAGTTCAGTACAAGCAGGTATGCTTGGCAGTTTTACATTGGCAGGTATGGCTGTTGGTGGCATTTTTGGGGGATGGGCATGCGATAAATTTGGTCGCGTGCGTATTGTGGTTATTTCTATTTTAATTTTCTCGCTCCTTACCTGTGGCTTAGGTTTTACCCAGAGCTTTCTTCAGTTTGGTATTTTAAGATTTTTTGCATCTCTTGGTTTGGGTTCACTTTATATCGCCTGTAATACCCTCATGGCCGAATATGTCCCAACACGTTTCCGCACAACAGTACTTGGCACTTTACAAGCAGGCTGGACGGTTGGCTATATTGTTGCGACCTTACTTGCGGGCTGGATTATTCCTGATCATGGCTGGCGCATGCTGTTTTATGTTGCGATTATTCCCGTCATTATTGCTGTTCTCATGCATGTGCTTGTACCCGAACCAGAAGCATGGCAAAAGTCTCGACTACAACAACCAGTTGTGGCTCAAAACGTATCGAAAACTTCAGCATTTAAGCTTATTTTTCAAGATAAACGAAACCGTAATATGTTTATCTTATGGGCGTTAACCGCGGGCTTTTTACAGTTTGGCTACTATGGTGTAAATAACTGGATGCCGTCATACCTTGAAAGTGAACTCGGTATGAAGTTCAAGGAAATGACCGCCTATATGGTAGGTACATATACCGCCATGATTTTGGGTAAAGTTCTTGCGGGTATGATGGCCGATAAATTAGGGCGTCGCTTTACCTATGCTTTTGGTGCAATCGGCACTGCTATTTTCCTACCTCTGATTGTTTTTTATAACTCGCCAGGCAACATTCTATATTTACTGGTCACCTTTGGTTTCCTCTACGGCATCCCGTATGGCGTAAATGCAACCTACATGACCGAAAGCTTTGCGACAGCCATTCGCGGTACAGCCATTGGTGGTGCTTATAACGTCGGACGTTTAGGCGCTGCATTAGCCCCTGCAACGATTGGTTTTTTAGCCTCTGGCGGGTCTATTGGGTTAGGTTTTGTCGTCATGGGCGCTGCCTACCTCATTTGTGGTGTGATACCAGCCCTATTCATTAAAGAAAAAATATACGACCCTCAAAAATCGTAAAAAGATCCATCACAAAAAATTCTATAGGTCCTATGTCTATAGGATTGATGGTACTAACGATCTAAACATGTGTTTTAGATGGTTAGCAGGAAATAAGGAATTGACGTTTCAAAGTTATTCCTTATTTCCACCTATGTAGAGTTTATTACTCTTCATTTTAATTTTTTAGGTAAGCTTAGCTCCCAAGGGAGCTAAGCTTAAAAAGATATAGACCGAAACATTTGTTTAAGGTCGTTCACCCTGCCCCAAACGGCGTTCAATATCATCGAGTACATTTGGCAAATCAGCGACACTATCAATCACATAATGTGCACCCGATGCATTCATTTTTTGGTATGCCTTATCTTTTAGCACAATCTGTTCATCGGCCGATAATGCGCTCCACTCTTCATAGCTTAAACCGACTTCATTGCCACTAATCGCAAGTCCGACTGTCCAGCACCCTGCGTTTAAACCTTCGTCAATCCCCACCACGGTATCATCTACTTTTACAACAGTTTTGATATCGGATACGTCGAGTTGAATTAAGTTCTTCCATAGCATTTCAGGATATGGACGGCCAAATTTTACGTCGCTGGCAGTAACGATACAGTCTGGACGGTAGCCCTGATCGGCAGCATCTTTAACCAAACGACCGATCATCATGGATGCATAGCCTGTGTTACTGCCAATTTTTGCACCACGCTTTTTAATATTTTTAAAAGTAGCTAATGCACCCGGAATTAAAGCAGAACATTTCGGAATAGAATTTAATTGATAAGGAATAAAGTCTTTATATAAACGGTCAATATCTGCATCAGTTGCAGGCTTCCCATATACTTCCTGCCATGCTGCTGCTACGCGCGGCATTTTTAAAACTGCTGCAATATGATCACGTTTCTCTAAACCCATTGGTGCACGAGCTTCTTCAACCGTAATTTCAACTTTATTGTCTTTAAATAAAGCCATAAAAGCTAAAATTGGTGCGCGTGAGCCAAAATCTACAGTTGTACCAGCCCAGTCAAAAACAACAGCCTGAATTTGTGTATTGTTGGTCGTCATGGTGTATTCCCTTTAATTCAAATGTTTTAATAAAAGTTATGCTGTTACAGCTTGATTGAGGTGGTTTTTGCAATAACTCGCAATTGCAGCAAGAAGTCCTTCAATGTCATGAATATAAACTTCGCCAATATTGCCAATACGGAAGCAGTCTAGGTCGGTAACTTTGCCAGGATAAATCACATAACCTGATTTTTTCAAGGCTTCATAAAATGACTGGAAGCTAAATGTCTCGGCTGTTGGATAAAGAAAAGTAGTAATAATGGGTGATTGTGGGCACTCTTTACCGAGCACCAATTCAAAGCCCAGTTGTTGCATACCTTGCGATAAGGTTTGTTGGTTTTGTAAATAACGTTGATAACGTGCAGCAACTCCACCTTCGGCTTCAAGCTCAAGCAAGGCTTGATAAAAAGCACGTACCACATGGGTTGGCGAGGTAAAACGCCATTTACCGTTATGCTGCTCCATGGTATTCCACTGGTCATACAAGTCGAGGCTGACCGAACGAGCTAAACCTTTACATGCTTCTAGGCAATCACGCTTGGCCAAAATAAAACCAAAGCCCGGAACACCTTGAATACATTTATTTGCACTTGAAATCAGGAAATCAATTTCAAGCTCGGCAATATCCATAGGCACACCACCGAATGAACTCATGGCATCCACAATCCAGATTTTTCCTGCTGCTTTCACCAAACGGCCAATGTCTTGAATCGGATTTAAAATTCCTGTGGTAGTTTCACAGTGTACACACGCAACATGGCTAATGGTTTTATCTTGTAAAACGCGCTCAATCTCTTGTAAATCTGGTGTTTGGGTTTCTAAATAGTTCAGCTCTACAACTTCAATATTTAAGCAACGCACCATTTGCACCATACGTGCACCATATGCGCCGTTATTAATGATCAAGATTTTGCCATCACGCGAAATAGCTGACCCAAGTACAGACTCCACAGCAAAACTTCCACTGCCTTGCATTAACACAGCTGTATATTTTTCAGTTTGGCTAGTTGCCAAGTTGACTAGCCGAGAGCGAATATCTTGTACCAGCGAGTTGTATTCTTGGTCCCAAGTACACCAGTCTTTTTGCATAGCGCGGCGTACTGTTGCCGATGTTGATAATGGTCCTGGAGTAAGAAGTAAATACTTGTTCTCTAAATCCATATCGAGTTGAGGTTGCATGTTCATAATGTTACTCATTTCTTTTGCGTTCATTTCAATATACACCAATCTGGTTTAAACCAGATGACAAACTAGTAAATATTTTGTTCTAATATTTCTTTCATAAACCCAGCCCCTGTGGTCATGCCTTTGCCAGCAATCGCACTCACCATAAAGATATTTTTTTCAGCTTCAGTGACACAGGCCAACTCATGTTCATGGGTCAGGTAATAACCATTCCAACGTTTTTGAATTGGAGGTAAAGTCAGCCCTAGTTTTTCATGACAATAAGCTTGGATAAACTCATTAATCTCTTCACGCTGCTCGAACTGTGGCGCTTCATTAATTGAATGATATTCGTGACTATCTCCTACGATCAGTTCGCCAAATTCGTTTTGTTTAATCAGAATATGAATACCGAATTCTTTAATGAAACCCTGCTGTGATGCTTTAACTAGCTCGGCATGACTTGGGCAAATTTCAAAAGCCGGATAACGTGAAATAGATAAGCCTGAATAAAGAGAAGCATTTAATTTTTGTTGAAATGATTGCGTCAGCGCCATTTGTAAGCCACAACGTTTCAGGTTCAAGCTTTGTAATAGATCTGGATATAAAATATCGATGACTTCACCGTGACAAATCAAAACTTTATTTGCCCGATAAGTCTCACCACTTGCCAAACGAACCTGACAACTTCCCTGCTGATATTGGGTTTGAACGACACAGGCATTGGTATAAATCTCTACACCTTTTCTTTCGGCATATGCCAACAGTCGCTGCCCAATCACATGTGGTTCTACCGAATAATCTTCCTCAAAAACCAAGCCGCCTTGAAACTGCTGCGAAGGATTTAAATAAGAAAATTGGGTAACCAGTTCATCATGGTTTAGCAAATGAACTGGAATTTGATAATCATTTGCACGCTCGGCAAACTCTTTTAAAACCTGCCATTCAAGTGACGTATTGGCGAGATAGATACCTTGTCTTTGCTCAAATGAAATATCGGTTTCAGCCTGAATACGCTGATAAAAACAACGCGTTTCAAGTGCGTACTTTCGCCACTGCTGCTCTGGATGGGTTAATGTCGAAGTTCCGACCATGCCGAAATTACGACGAGTTGCGCCCACAGGTTTGGCATTTTTCTCGAAGATACAAACTTTTAAGCCTTGTTCTTGCGCTTGTATGGCCGCGGACAAACCTAAAATACCGGCTCCGACAACAATTAAATCAAACTGTGCGTGATTCATAAGACTTCCAATTTGCGAAATTTAGGATGAATAAACCCTTGCCTTGTGGAACAAAGCATTTTCATTTCAGTCGGTTAAATAAAAATTGTGTTTAGCTAAAACTTAGTGAGCGCTTTCACGCCATTGCTGACTTCTTGCCATAATTTTTCTAGTAAATAACCAATGAATGAGTTTTACAACACATGAGGTGGTTAAAATGAGAATGCTCATCGCAACAGCAGCAACCGTGTCTCCCGCATCATCCATATTTAAAACCGCCACCGCCGCTAAACTAGTGTCTGGTGAATAAAGGAAAATCGCAGCCGACACAGTGGTCATGGCATTCACAAAAATATAGACCGATACATCACATAGCGCTGGAAAACACATAGGCAAATACACTTTCCAAAAGGTTTTCCACTTCGATGTTCCTAGAGTTTCCGCAGCCTGATCGAGCTGTAGCGGAATCTGTTTAATGGCATTGGTTAAAGTGAGGTGTGGTACGGTGTAATAATGCACAATGGTTGAAATCACCAAAATGGTCATGGTCCCATACAGCACATTTAACGGGTTACTTTGCTGATTAAAAAACAAAATATAGGCAATACCCAAGACCAGCCCCGGCACAGCAAGAGGTAATAAAACCAAAGCTTGCACATAGTTCTTAATGAGTGGATGTGCCTTAAAACGTTCGGTTAATAGCGCCACCATAAAAATGAGTGCTGTTCCAAAAAACGTACTAAAGAGTGCCATACGAACCGAGTTAAAATACGCCGCCCAACCACCACCATCGACATATTCAAAACTGTAATGTGCCAAGGTCAAAGACAAATCATAAGGCCAAGACTGAATGAATGACGCCAGCACAGCCGTAAAGTTAATCAGTAAAATTGCACCTGAAACCAAACCACAAAATAGGCTCAGAATGACTTCAAGTTTTTTATTCGGTGCTGAAACATAAGGTTTAGCCTGAAAAGCTTGAAACCGTGCATGCCGCTTGCTTTGTATTCGGTCGAAAATGAACACAAAAACTGCCGGTAACAACAATAAGATAGAAATTACCGCACCCATGCTCATGTTTTGCTGACCAATAATCTGTTTATAGACATCAAGCGCCATCATGTTAAATGAACCGCCAATGACTTTCGGAATTCCGAAATCGGTCAATACATAAATAAAAGCCACTAGACTTGCGCTGATGAGTCCATAGCGAATTGCAGGTAGCGTGACGTGGTAATGGGTCTTCCAGATATTTTTGCCGAGCGACAAAGATGCCTCAATTAAACGCTGATCGACACTGCGAAAAGACACCATCATCAACATCAACATTGCTGGAAATAGCCAAAAGCAGTAACTGATTAAAATACCGATTGGCCCATAAATTTGTATATCGCCCAGCAAAGGTTTAAACACACCTTGCTTACCAAATAAATAAACCAATGCCAAAGAAGGCAAAAGTGACGGCGCTAAAATGGGTAAAAAAGCCACCAGTTTAAAGAAGCCTTTGCCTTTTATATTCACATGGGTGAGTGCAAAAGCATAAATACTGGCAAGCAACACCGTAATCACAGTAGCAGCACAAGCAACCCACACCGAGTTAAATACAGAGCTGAGTAAAGCTGGACTTGCAAAATAATTATAAAAATTCTCAAGACCAACAAAATTTTGATTTTCATCAAAAAATGCAGTTTCAAACAGCATGATTAATGGAGCAATAATCGCTAAAGTCAAAGCAATTGCAACGCTAGCCAAAGCAATATTTGATCTTAATGAAAATTCAGTTTTTCGACGCGGCTGTGTTTTTAAAACCGCTGATGCAGCTTCATTTAATATAGTGCGTACCCTTGTTCGTCAAAGACATGAATGAGCTGATTAGGCACTTTTATAAACATCAGTTCTTGCAAAGATTTGAACTTGGTATTTTCAATTTCAATTTGCAAAAGGTGTTTTGCTTGCTCAATTCCATCGATATGAATAGTGCAAAACAAACGACGTTTCGCACCTAAAAATTCTGTGCTTAATACTTTAACTGGCAAATACAACGACTCTTTATCACTGCCAAAATCATCAACCAACTCGACAGCTTCGGGTCTAAAACCAATGCTGTAATTTTCCCCTGCTTTAAGCTTTTGCTGCTCCAAATTTAGAGGAATAAAACCTAGAACCTCGAGCTGATTAACAACCGAACAAGTGGCTGCCAAAAAGTTCATGGTGCCAATAAACTTTGCAACGAATTGGGTTTGTGGCTTGTAATAAATATTGTGCGGCGTATCAATTTGTTCAATAACACCATGATTCATCACTACCACACGGTCAGAAATGCTTAAGGCTTCTTCTTGGTCGTGTGTGACCATAATAGTTGGCAAATTAAGCTGCGATTGAATCGAACGAATCTTTTGTCTTAGGTTTAAACGTACCTGAGCATCAAGTGCAGAAAGCGGTTCATCTAGCAGTAAAATATGAGGCTTCGGTGCAATTGCCCGAGCAAGCGCAACACGTTGCTGCTGCCCGCCCGACAATTGGTTTGGATATTTTTTTGCAATATCTAGTAATTCAATCAGCTCTAATAACTGCTGAACTCGTTGACTACGCTGTGCTTTATCCCACTTCTTTTTGTCTAAGCCGAAAGCAATATTTTCTTCAACGTTTAAATTTGGAAATAATGCATAGTTCTGAAACACAATACCGCAGTGACGCTTTTCAGCACTGAGCAACGTAATGTCTGCGCCCTTTTTTATGACTTTTCCATAATCAGGTTTTTCTAGACCCGCAATGATGCGTAGTAATGTGGTTTTACCGCACCCTGAAGGCCCCAAAAAGCTCACGAACTCGCCAGCTTTCAGGTCTAAATTAATATGCGTTAGGGCCTGAAAGTTTTGGAAATTTTTTTGGATATCCACCACTTCTAAAACCGACGGGCCGTGTTCAGGATATTTATAGGTCGTTAATGACGATAATAAATGCCCTGCTAACTCACCCTTTTGGTTTTGACCTAGCAGCGATGATTGCAATGACGAAGGAATTTGCATAATGAGGCCCTTATCCAAAAGATCACTTTTCAAAACGCTTTGACCATTCAGCCAAAATACGTTCACGCTGCTCGGCCGCCCAATAAAAATCATTTTTTACGAGCATTTGAGGAAGATTTTTCGGGAAGTCCATGGTGGTATTTTCAATGCCTTTATAAGCCACCATTGAAAAGTTATGTGCATAAGCTTCATTTGCTGCTTTGCTTACCGACCAATTTATAAATTTTTGTGCGCTACTTAATTTTTTAGTTCCTTTCACAATTGCTGAGGCTTCCATTTCCCAGCCTAAACCTTCAGTTGGATAAACCACTTCTAAAGGTGCACCTTCTGCTTTTAATTTAAATGCCGGATAACCGAAAGAAACACCAATTGGGATTTCACCCTGTGCCGCCATTTTGCAAGGTTTGGAACCCGAATGAGGATATTGTGAAATGTTTTTATCTAAAGCCTGCATATAGTCCCATGCCTGCTTTTCACCCCAAATTTGCATCCAAGCTGTGACATCCAAATAGCCTGTTCCACTTGAGGCTGGATTTGGCATCACAATCAGGTTTTTATAAATGGGGTTGGTTAAATCTTTCCAAGTTTTTGGAATTGGTAACTTACGCTTTTCTAATTCAACTTTATTGACACAAATTGCAGATTCCCATGCATCCATACCCGTCCAAGTCGGTACAGGTTTTTGGCTTACAAATTCCGGTTTTAAATTTTGGATGCCTTCTGGTTTAAAAGGCTCAAGCATGTCCTTTTTTTCCATGACCAGCAAACTGGTTAAAGCCACACCAAAAACCACATCCGCTTGAGGATTTTTCTGCTCTGCCAAAAGTTTAGCGGTAATCACACCTGTTGAATCACGTACCCATTTTACTTTCAGTTCAGGATAGGCTTTGTGTAATTCTTCTTGGTATTGCTTCAGCTGGTCGGCTTCCACTGCCGTATAGACTGTAATTTCTTCTGATTGTTTTGATGTTGCTGATGAACATCCCATCTGAATAGCGACCACTACACCTAAAACTGATGCAGTACCGAGTTTAATTGTCTGTTGAACGTACTGTTTCATCTGCAAACCATCGAATGCAATTATTTGATGATCGTATTTCAACAGCTTTATATGACAGTTTAATTAATCTGGTTTAAACCAGATTGTATTTTTATGCTCGCGCTTCGAAATGTAAATCTAAAACATCATGTAGCCAATATTCTTGGTCAACATCGGTAATCACGCCTTCTTCATTTCTGTTGCTACGGCAAATATATAAACCAAGTGCCCCAACATTCACATGCAGTGCTTTAGCCTGCTGTTCCGATAAAGCTGTTGGATACAGGTTAATGTCAGCTCTGGTGATATGGCAGTTATATTGATTTGCCATCAGTAACGTAATGGATTGTTTAAGATCGTGAGTTAAAAACTCGGGAAAAAGTTCGGCATTCACTCGTAAGTGCTCAACCAAAACAGGGCGACCATTAATACAACGACGTCGCCAAACTGAGTAAATCGGATGCCCTTTTTCAACTTTTAAATGCTTGGCATCCCAAGAAGTAGCCTGAGTCAGTTCACTCGAAATCACTTCAGTAGATGGTTCATAGCCTTGTTCAATCACAAACTGGTTAAAGTTTTTTGTCGATTGCGGATGATAAATAATACGAGGAGAACGAACATACCAACCACGGCGGTCTAATCGATAAATCAAACCATCAGTTTCCAAAGCCAGTAAAGCTTCACGTGCAGCCACACGAGTGGTTTGGAACTGTTCAGAAAGCACTCTTTCTGATGGGAGTTTTGCGTGGGCTTCTAATACGCCAGATTCAATATCATGGGCAATTGCATCGCGAATAGGAATATATTTAGGTATGCGTGCTTGGTCCTGTTCCATATAAACTTAGAATTTATAAATAAAGAAATTAATAGCAATATACTGAAAAAATGTGACAAAAGCTTTTATTAATGCTGATCTTTTAAGCAAAACAATCTCTTAAGCTAGTACGGCCCACTTAAATTTTTATATAAAAAAAGAGCATTTTCATGTCCTTTTTATTTTTACTTAGTCTTTAGCTTGCATGCTTAAAACGATCTATTTGCTTAATCTCATAAGGCAAACCAACATAGTTTTCAGCCAATGTGGTTTTACCCGCAATTGAACCTAATACATAGCTCAACTCGGCTTGTTTAATCTTATGATCAAACTCACTTTCAGTTTCAAAACGATGCAATAAATGAGTCATCCACCAAGAAAAACGCTCTGCTTTCCATACGCGTTGTAGGCATTTTTCTGAGTATTCATTTATCCCTTGTTCGGAACCTTCGGCATAATATTCAATGAGTGCACTTGATAAATAAGCAATATCAGATGCAGCGAGATTTAAGCCTTTTGCTCCAGTCGGTGGAACAATATGCGCAGCATCACCTGCTAAAAATAGTTTTCCGAAACGCATTGGCTTGGTCACAAAGCTACGTAACGGCGCAATACTTTTTTCAATAGAAGGTCCTGTGACTAACTTTTCACGGCTTTCGGGATCTAGGCGGTTTTTTAACTCATCCCAGAACTTTTCATCCGACCAGTCTTCGACGTGATCTGTTAAAGGGACTTGTAAATAATAACGGCTACGTGTTTCTGAACGCATACTACATAAAGCAAATCCACGTTCTGACTGTACGTAAATGAGTTCATCGGCTACAGGTGGAACATCGGCCAACACCCCTAACCAGCCAAACGGATAAACTTTTTCAAAGGTCTTAATTTTGTCTTCTGGCACACTGGCACGGCAGACACCGTGGTAGCCATCACACCCTGCTATAAAGTCACACTGAATTTGAAAGGTTTTACCTTGGTACTCAAACTCAACTTTTGGTGCCGTGTAGAAATCTTTTACTTGTACATTTTGAGCTTCATAAAATGAAGTGAGCTGTGCTGCTTCACGCGCAGACATTAAATCTTTGGTGACTTCGGTCTGGCCATATACAGTTACTTGTTTACCACCTGTAAGTGCTGCCAAATCAACCCGATGCTTTTCACCATTGGTTAAGATTTCAATACCCGAATGCGGTAATCCTTTATCTTTTAAGTTTTGGTCAACGCCTGCTTGTTTGAGTAAGTCGACCGAAACTTGCTCTAAAATTCCTGCACGAATCCGTGAAGCCACATATTCAGCACTACGTTGCTCAACAATAATATGATCGATGCCAGCTTTATATAGAAGTTGCCCAAGCAATAACCCTGCTGGTCCAGAACCAATAATTGCAACCTGTGTCTTTAAAATATCCATAACTTCATCCTTGTTTCATCCTGACTTTTAAATTACTGGCTTTAAGTTTTGTTCACTATGTATCCAAGACGAAAATAACCGTTTATCATTTAGTTTGTCCGAATAGCGGACAGAAACAACCAAAATAGCAGGAATGAAAGGATGCCTTCTCTCGATGCTTTTCTAGAGCACCCGAACTCGCATGAGAAAATTCGTCAAGATGACTACATTGCAGGGTTAGCAAAAGGCTTGGCTTTATTGGAAGCTTTTGGAACAGATCGGCAACGGCTTAATGTCACTCAAGTGGCAGAACGAACCAGTATTAGTCGTACAGCGGCAAGGCGTTATCTAAAAACTTTAAAATACTTAGGCTATTTGGAAACCGATGAACACTACTTTTGGTTAACCCATCGCGTGCTGCGTTTTTCGAGTTCTTATTTAAGCTCTGCCCACTTGCCTAAAGTTGCTCAATCATTTTTAAATCTTTTGTGTGCACAGACATCTCTTACTTTTTCAATTGTGGTGTTAGACGATAACGAAGTGGTGCCGATTGCCCGTAGTTATTTACCACAGCAAGATAATTTACGTGTCAGCCCTTATGGTATGCATTTAGGAAACCGACTCCCTGCCCATGCCACTTCCACAGGTAAAGTATTGCTGGCAGCACTATCCGAAGAAGCCCAACATACATGGGTAAAAACTTACGGTTTAAAACGCTTAACGCCTTTTACCATAGTAGATGAGTCAAAGTTTTTTGAAGTGCTTAAGGGTATTTCGTTATCGGATTATTGTCTTTCCAAAGAAGAACATGAGCTTGGTGTGATTGCGATTGCAGTGCCCGTATTTAACGCCCAAGGTCAAGCGATAGCAGCGCTTAACTGCATGTCTCAAACTAACCGTGTACAAGAAGATTATTTGGTTCAGCAAATTTTGCCATTGCTGCGCAACACGGCAAATGAACTGAGAAATGTGATTTAAATAGACTTAGAAACTCTTGTTATCAATTAGAGGTACAAGAGTTTCAACCCATAATTTTAAATAGCGAATTCTTTGACTTGCTGGCTTGCCAGATCCAATGCATTGCTGCGATAGGCCTGCATGTCTAAGCCTTCTGCATAAATAAATTCAACATCATGAATGCCCATTAGCCCTAACACTGCTTTGAGATATGGCGTGACTGCCTCAGTGTCTTGGCCAACATGAATGCCGCCCCGACTACTTACCACCACCGCTTTTACCCCTTCAACCAAACCTTGAGGGTAAGTTTCGGTGTAGCGGAATGTTAGTCTTGCTCGTGCCACTAAATCAAACCAGTTTTTGAGTTGAGTCGGCACATTTAAGTTGTACATTGGTGCGCCTATCACCAATAAATCAGCACTTTTTAATTCGGCAATTAATTCATCAGACAAAGCAACGATTTGCTGAATGTCTTGATTTACATTTTCAGCCCCACGCAGCGCCTGAAAAATTTCCAGATCTAATACAGGCAGGTTCATTTCAGCCAAATTGCGTATGGTAATATCATCTTGCAAACCTTGGTCTTTACGGTGTTCAAGCATTACATCAATTAAGCGATTGGTTTGTGAACCCTCACCCATAATGCTGGATTTTAATACCAATATTTTAGCCATGACTGTCTCCATATTTTTGATGAAGCCATAGTAACCCCACAATAAATTCAACAGTGGTGATATTATTTCTTATCATTGGTTCCTTTTAGGCAACAATCATGCAACATGAACTAAGTACAATATCTATATTTGTGACTGTGGTTGAAGCTGGAAGTTTTGTAAAAGCTGCCGAGCAATTGCATTTAACTCGCTCAGCCATAAGTAAAAATATTGCTCGGCTTGAAGATCAGCTTGGCGTTGCTTTATTTAAAAGAACAACACGTTCGCTCAGCATGACTGACGAAGGTGCTTTGTTTTATGAGCATAGCCGCCGAGCGTTAAGTGAAATACAAAATGCGGCGGCTTTATTAGACCAAGGGAAAATAAACGCAACAGGCCGTTTACGAATGTCTGTGCCAGTGCTGTTCGGGCAACTCTTTGCTACACCGCTTATGGTTAAATTTGCTCAGCAACATGCGGACTTACAGTTAGAAATTTCATTTAATGACCGAAATGTAGACTTGGTTGAAGAAGGTTTTGATTTATGCATCCGCATCGGAGCGTTACCTGACACCACTCAGCTCGTTGCCAAACTAATTGGTGAACATCGAATGCTACTTTGTGCCTCACCTGATTATTTAAATAAAGCAGGTCCCCTACAACATATTGAGGACTTAGAGCATCACGCCACGATTGCCGATCCACATTTTGGACAAATGCAAAAATGGCGACTTCAAAAGGAAAATGACGCGCCTTTATTTATTAAGCCCAAAGCAAAACTCCTTTTCAATGACTTACAAGCCATAAAAAATGCAGCGCTTGCTGGAGCTGGTATCGCATGGCTACCCGATTGGCTCATTCAAAATGAATTACAGGCTGGTAAGCTAGTACAAGTGTTAGAAACCATGTCGAGCATTGCTTTTCCGATTCATTTGGTATGGCCTGCACTGCCATTTATGCCACTGAAAACGCGTCTTGCAATTGATTATTTAGCGCAGCATTTACCGTCTGAACTGAACAAACAAGCTTAAAATAAAAGAGGTTTGAACATAAGGAACCAAGCCTTAATAAGCCTTACTGTCCAATTAACTTTTTAATCCTATCCCCTCACTATGTACGCACTTAAAATTACTCTTAAGTTACTATTTTATTAGAAGAAAAATAATAAGGTGATGGTCAACTTTCTTGACTGTAAAATGCGTTTATGTGAGTATTAGCTAGACTAACTTTACAAAAATTACTTATATGAAATATAACGTTATCGCATTACTTACAGGTTTGTTATTGGTGTCTACTGCTCACGCCGAGGAAGCTCCTATGGATGCCACTCACTTGGGCTTGAGAGCTTTTGTATATAATGCATTTGTAGGTATAAAAAAAGCAGAGGATATGCCTCAATTTCCTAAAGGGCATCCGTTGACGAAAGCTGAACTTTATAATGGTGTGGCTGCGGGTGTTCGTGTTCGTGGTAAAAAGTGTAATAGCGTGGTGGACGCTCGCGCGCTAGATGCCAATGGCTCAAAAATATCAGTGAAGTGTGCTGGTGGAGAAAGCTATCAAGTATTGCCTCTAACAGGTGAGGTTAAAGGTAAATGAAATCGCGCATTTGCCTATTTGGGTTTGTTTCAGCAATGCTGATTAGCAATGTTAATGCGCAGACCCAACAAGAATTGCCTCTACCCTTACTTGGCCAACTACTCGGTTTTACGCAAAATGTTTATTTTAATGCTAATCGATTAGCTGAAATGCCAAAGATGCCAACCGAGCGTGCTGCCACTCAACCCGAAATATTGGCAGCAGTGGCTGGTGCGCTGAGATTGCAACAACATCCATGTAGTTCGGTTTTAAATGCCGACTATGTTGATGACACTGGCAATTTGATATCAATCAATTGTGTAGATGGTAACTATGTCGTAGATGCACGGCGTGGCAAGATCAACCCTTAAGCCCTCTATCATCTTCCCAGCCCTCTCCTCACGATCTGTCAGCTTGCCAAAAGTAAACGCCAAGGCTGCTGTGATGTCATGGTGAGTTTTGTTGAAGGGATCTAAACAGCTGAATTGATTTCTCAAGTTGAGAAATCAATTCTATTTTAAGTCGTTATATCGGCGAGTTTATTTATATATTTTAAATAAACCCTATAAAAACCTCAGTATTAACTCATCGTTCAATCGAAAACATTCAAGCAAACTAGTCAGCATCCTCTTTTTTAGAGGACGGCCCCAAAGCCATACTCGAAAATACACCATCGCGATAAATCCATGCATGTAATAACGCAGCAGATAGATGACCAATAACGACAGCAAATAATAGCCAAGCCAAAATTCCATGTAATGTACGGAACCAAGCGTAAAGCGTAGAGCTGGTTGGTGCTATAGGCGGAAGGTCCCAACCCGGAAATAAAGTGACAGGCCAATTACCTGCCGATAGTGTTGCCCATCCGAGCAATGGCAAACTAAACATCAAAATATAAAGTAGCCAATGTGATGCATGGGCAAGAAATGCCTGCCAGCGCGGTACAGTCGGCGGCAATGGTGGAATTGGATAACAGAGTCGATTTATTAATCTTATGATGACCAATAGTAAGATTGCGATTCCTAAAGGACGGTGAATATCAATTAACCACGGACGCCATGTAATTGAGGTGGTCATGCCTACCCCAATAAATAGCATGGCCAAAATTGCTGCCGCCATAAGCCAATGCAGTATTCGAGCAGTCAAATTAAAATGACGTGGAGCAGTATCGTTAGATTTGTTTTGCATTGTTCAGCTCTCCTATTTGCCCACGGCATCCGTTGCTTTGCCAAATCCAATTTCACGTAATCGAGCATTGTAAGACTGGGAATAGATCGCCGCTCGTGCTGCGAGTACTGGATCATCTGATAACTCAATTCCGGGTGGCACCAAAGTTGGGTCAAAGTTGATATCACGGCAAACGCCATTTACCTGTTCAGTTACATTTTTGACCTCTAATGTTCCGGCTATAACTTCTTTACGGTCTTTTGGCCAAGGCTGAGATGGGTCATTCACCGGGTCTCCTGGTTCAGCAAGTTGCAAAACTAAGTCCCAATAAAGCGGCCCTTCAGCCAAACGTTTTTTGATGTCTTTAAATAAAAAATCAGGGCCAGCTTGATCACGTTGTTCTTTGGTCAAACTAATAAATTTTGAATGAGGACGCATAGACCAACGGACTGGCTGTTCTTGTCCATTGGCCGCTCGTAATATAAAGGCATTTACGACATAAAATTCTGCACCGCTAAAACTACCAGTTAATGGCATTTTTGCCTTTTCCTCAATAGACTTACGCGCTTCGGGATATTCTTTTAAAAATACCTCCACAAGGGCTGGATCAGGTTTGCCAGTAGATGGAACGGGTTTAAATGCTTTTTGCTGCGCCAAAAAACCTTCAGCATTTCGAGTCGGGAAATAGGGAAAGTTGTTTAATTTCATGCGCCACTGCGAATGATCGGCTGCGGAAAGTAATAAAGCCATACTCACTGTTGCGGTAGAATTATCGGGCGCATGCGGGTTACCGCTTCCAATAGAAAATCGGCCAATCGCCGGTATATCCGACTTGGCAAATACAGTGGCTTTCGAGAGTGCTGCTGCCGCACCATTACTGTGGTAAGTGCCATCAAAGCAAATCCCTTTACCGTGTGCACGTCGATATCCGGGATCAAAGTTTTTTAATGTGTCACCCAAAAAAGTTTTGGATGTTGTTCGGTGTCCAAATAGACCAGCGGTCCAAGCAAATGCCAATACTAAAGCGCCTGCGATTACAGCAATACCCACGAATCGCAACCCATACTTCTTTAGCGTTTTAAAATTCAAATTATTCATTCTTCATCCTGTGTAAATTGTATAGCTGCATCTATAAAAAAGTTTGATCCTATAAAAAGAGTATTACTCACATTGATGGAACCATGTTCAAAATTAGTTGAGTAAATAAAATCCTAAAATTTCTGGATCCAATATAGAGATGAGCCTTAATATAATATTTATTCCTGAGCCATATAAGGTACGTACCTCAAGGTTAGTATTAAGCTTATTCACATTTGAATGGAGATAAATAAAGCATGGGTACGAAAAATGTAAAAGTTCCCACCTTGACCGAAAGAGTCCGAAGAGGCGATCTTTTTACTGGAGAGAATAATTGTCAGTCCCGAGAAGCATTTGCTCATGTCACAAGCCTCTGGGGAGTGATATGCCTGATTGCTTTACGTGACGGCACCCATCGTTATAGTGAGTTACGCCGTAAAGCAAACGGAGTCAGCGAAAAAATGCTGACTCAGACCCTCCAGCATTTAGAAAGAGATGGTTTTATACGCAGAACTTCTTATCCAGTCGTCCCTCCCCATGTCGAATATGATTTAACCTTATTAGGTGAGGAAGTCGCTAAACGTGTTGCTGCACTTGCCGATTGGTTAGAGGTTAATTTAAGCGATATTAAAGCAGCCTCTTTAGCTAGTGAGGATGGATAGTGGCGATAAGAAAACGCTCCAACATCTTTTCCCGCTCGATTGTTCCATCTGAACTTAAAAGCTGAATGATTGTACCCTCCACCATATATACAAATAGCTTGGCATCGGTAAAAGAAGCATCCGCGTTTAACACTCTAAGCTGGCTATAAATTTCATTGGTCAGCCATGTTCTGTACCTCACCGCGGTTTGATAGGCGTTGGGATAATTATTTTTAGTTTCAAAAATGGCTTTAAATAATAAGTAATACGGCCCTTCTACATCGGTATGTAAGTTATAAAGCTTTTTGAGTTTATCTATGGCGGCAGTATCTAGGTCGTACTCGACCATTGCAAGCACTTGGTCTTGGAGCCGTTCTTTTTGTACGATCAGGCAAATTTCTATAAAGCGTTCTTTAGAGTGAAAGTAGTTATAAAACGTCATTTTATTCACTTCAGTTTCTTTCACAATTTTGTCGACGCCCACCATATGAAACCCACCGTGATGAAACAGATTAATCCCTTTTTTTACTACTTCTAAAGCACGTGTTGAGAGAACTAAATTTGGCATAGTTTTACCGTTATAAATTCTTGTTGTTTGTAAATGAGATACTTTTTTGGGAGAAAAAAAGGCATAGCAAAGCCGTAAAGACTGTGCTTGGCACATCTCAAGTTTTGTTGTTGCTTAAGTTTTAATAAAAAAGACTTAAAGCCTGAAAACCTTATGGCGTTCAAGCTGCTGTAAATTTTTAAGCTGTGTCGTTATAGCTTTTGGCAGTGAGAGCCAAGAAATAATGGATGTGCAAAGCCAACTCCTTTTTATTGGGAGTTCTGCCAGACATTAAAATTATGGTGGCAGAACGAGAAAGGGTTCGCGGACTGGTGAAAGATATAACCAGCACACCCGAAGGTGTCCCTCTCCCGTCCTACCGCAACGGGAGGAGACGAGGAGTTCACGCATAAGACTATCCCTCAGACGGAATAACTCTGATGCGATCTTTCATCACGGTCCGCGACGACCGTCTGGCAATGTGGCCAGCAGGCAAAGAATAGTGCCCAACCCTGTTACAGTCAAGCACGCAAAATGCCATTTGTTTTAAATTAAATCATTAGAAAAGTAAGGCTAAATAATGGGTGGGTTATTGTTAAGTTGAGCAATGAAAATAACCTGCTGATGGGAGGTTTTATTTGAGCTAGAAAGAGTACGTATAAGGTGTATTATGTTGATTTTAAATAATCTAAATTATTCAATATGAAAAAATTAGACTTCCAAATAAGTAAGATAACAGAAGTAAAAAATCCTATTTACTATGGAGATGATTTTTTACATTTGTATATTCATACTGAACAAGCAAGCTATATTCAATTTTTTTGCTTGGATTTGTTTTATTATGAAGACAATATTAATGAGT
Organism: Acinetobacter sp. AOR41_HL; assembly: GCF_027854645.1. Taxonomy (NCBI): domain Bacteria; kingdom Pseudomonadati; phylum Pseudomonadota; class Gammaproteobacteria; order Moraxellales; family Moraxellaceae; genus Acinetobacter; species Acinetobacter sp. AOR41_HL. The sequence goes on from NZ_JAKTHZ010000037.1 coordinate 137,497, forward strand.
TACTTGCATGTATTCTTAATAAAGGAACAAGAGCAGACTATTCATTTAGAGAATGGATTGTTAATACAGAGTTTAAAGAAATATCTATCGAAGAATTAGCAATACAGGCTAATGGTCTAATAAATCAATTAGATATAATTTTAAATGAATCTCCTGCGAGCTTAAGTGCCAAAGTCCTGAAAGAATACTTATGTACTTTAAATTTTGAAAATACTACAAATAGTTATGAAATCTTAGGTTGTTCTAAAATTGTCCCTAATAGTCCTGATGAAGGTGGCCCAAATTATCATTTTTTTTGGGAAAATAAGGGAAAATTTTATTTTTTACACATTCATTTAGAATCATAAATTCTACTATTTAACACAATGGACGTTATCTGAAGTATAAAAAATTCTATCTGATAAAAACTTTTCAATATAAATGTACTCAGATGTTTTATATCAGGTTTAATATACTAACTTTATTCAAGCCAATAGAACATATCTAAAACTATGGAAAGAAATGAATACCAAGGAGAAAAACACACAAAGTTTATTTATTCGAGTAAAAGACGCATTCAGCGAAGGGTTTTACAATTAGAAAAACTTACGGCCGAGGCCATTCATAACTATATTCACCTCAACTACAAGGATGAATGGTTTGAAAGTAACTTTTCAATTTTAAGTTGTTGGAAATTCTCTAAAAAAGACTTTGATAACACCGACAAATTTTGGTGTGATGCCATTTATTTCGAAGACTTCCATATAGAAAAGGAACGAGTATTTACTTTTAATGGATACGCATGGATTGGCTTGGCAAGCAATGTCGACTCTGAATGGAAAGTTCCAGTCTCAGGCAAATTTTTTATCAGTTCGAATGGGAAAACTTTAAAAAGCTATACCTTAACTTTTTACAATGAAAGTCAGGAATTGATTTTATCAAAACGGAACTAATAAGTGAAAATGTGCGTAAATAAGCCCAACCACTCTGCTTAAAACTAACCACACATCACGGCGCAAGCCTATAACACGTAGATGTAAATAAAGCGACTCTATTATTTAAACCGTCTGTTATCACCATCTCATAATGCGTAAATTCTTACTAAAGCTTGGGTAACCGCACATTGGGAAAAAATATTATCAGTACACAGATGCAGCTTTGTATGAAGACCTATATAACCGAGTTCAAGCTTTCCATTAGAAACTTAATAAAAATTTGAAATGTCTAATAAATCATCGGTTTCAATTATTTTTAGGATACTTTTTTCTAATAACTACGAGTCGCATATTGCTTAAGACAATAGATTTTCTACTGGGTTTAACGAATATATATCGTTTGCTCACCACCCTCTTAAATTTTAACATCATCTTTAAATTTGTTAAATGTTTCATATTTTTAATGAAATTAAGAGGTAAAAATTATGTCTGAGAAAGTCGCTATTATTACGGCTGCGGGAAGTGGTATGGGCGCAGCGATTGCAAAAAAATTAGCAGCAGATGGATTTAATGTTGCGATTCTTTCTTCATCAGGAAAAGGTGAAGCTCTCGCAAACCAACTGAATGGTCTAGGTATTACTGGATCAAATCAATCAATAGACGATGTTCAACGCCTTATTGATGAAACTCTTTCTCGTTGGGGACGAATAGATGTTTTGGTTAATAGTGCAGGACATGGTCCCCGCAAGGAAATTTTAGAATTAACAGACCAAGATTGGCATGATGGTATAGACACTTACTTTCTTAATGCTGTACGACCTATACGTTTAGTTATTCCTGTAATGCAAAAACAAAAGCAAGGTGTAATTATCAACATTTCTAGTGCATGGACATTTGAGCCTAGCTCACTATTTCCAACTTCGGCAGTTGCTCGTTCTGGATTGGCAGCATTTACCAAAATTTGTGCAGATACCTATGCGATTGATAATATCCGTATTAATAATGTCTTACCTGGATGGATTGATACTCAGCCAGAAATAGATGAACGCACTAACAATGTTCCAATGAAGCGATATGGTTCAAAAGAAGAGATAGCAGATACAGTTGCTTTCCTTGCATCTTATAGTGCTGCTTATATTACAGGGCAGAATATTCGAGTAGATGGTGGCTTAACTCGCTCTGTATAATGAATCTTAATAAAAATTTGAAGGGATAAATTGCTAAACCATTATCCCTTCAAGATTAGAGTTAAACTCATCACAGCAATAAAACTCTCTTTTTAATCTTGCTCTGTACCTAAATATTCAATACACCATTTCCAAATTTGATCTACTTTGTCATTCGGATGTGGAACTTTTTTTCTGACAAGAAAATAACTTGGCTCAACAATTTTAGTTTCGGAAATAACTTGTACTAGTTTTCCTGACTTAATATCTGCTTCTACAAATGCTCGACATGCTAAAGCTATTCCTTGCCCTGACACAGCAGCGTCCAACGCCAAAGTGGTTTGATTAAATATAGGCCCTGACAACTTGGCGAATGTATTTAGAAATTTTGGCCATTGATCGTGTGCATCGTGCAGAAGTGGCATTGATAATAACTGTTCACGTTTTAATGGCAACGTTAAATCTTTGACAAAATAAGGACTTGCGACAGCTACGAGTTCCTGACGAAACAATAATTGTGTTTCTAAATTCTCTGGAAATGATTTTGTGGTTAGCCTGATAGCAATATCAACCTGATCCCGATCAAAGTCAGATACGGCTTCAGTAGCTAATGTATGTAAGTTAATGTCAGGTAATAGAGTATGTAAATCGCCTAACCGAGGAATTAAGAGTTTGGCAGCAACAGTTGGTGTCACACTTATAGTAACGCTATCTGGCTGATCTAATAGTAATTCTGTCGAATCAGTAAGAATGTCAAAAGCACGAGTAATATTGACCAGATACTTTGCTCCTTCAGGAGTCAAAGACAGTCCTCGTGGAAGCCGTTGAAATAAAGTTACGTTTAAATGATCTTCTAATGCACGAACTTGTTGGGCAATTGCACCTTGCGTAACACCTAATTCTTCAGCAGCAGCGCGAAAACTTAACTTCCTGCCCGCTGTTTCAAAAGCACGTAAAGCATTTAAAGATGGAAGTTTTCGACGAGATAACATGAAAAAATAAAGAAGTAGTTTTTCTACACTCTAGTTTGTTTACTAACTGTATGCAAGCCATTCACGGCGCAAGCCTGTAACACGTAGATGTAAACAAAGCGACTCTATTATTCAAACCGTCTGTTATCACCACTTCATAATGCGCGAATTTTTTACTACTACCAACCTTGGTTGCCGTTGCAAATAGCACCTTATCTTTCGCACCGCTCATATAACGAATATCCGCCTGTAGCCCTGTATATGGCGCATCCCCTGCGTTACAAGCCATCGCAAAAGCGATATCGGCTAAAGAAAATATGACACCACCATGCACACCGCCCAAGGCATTCATGTGTTCGTCTTTTACATTAAGCTGACAACGCGCCTCATCAAAACTGCGATGCAGCACTTGTACACCCAATAGCTCTGCGAATTGATCAACTGCGGTAGTTTCCATTTTTTGCACAAACGCCTCCCTACTCGTGCGAGTATTCCTTAAATGTTATGAACTCATATGTATTGAAATCGACTTTATAAGCCGTTAAACGCTATCTTGTTTAATCTGATAGTTTGAAGAACTAAAGTCCTTATAGGTCAGGCGGTCATCTGACTCTGAACTTAAAGGCTGAACTTCTTGCATTGTATTTAAGCATCGCTGTGCAAGTTCAATGTATTCTTGCGTGCCTCTGGTTTTCCACTTTTTTTCTTGTTCTGATAACTCACGTGCAACCTTGGCAGGACTGCCCATTGCCAATACATTTGCCGGAATTATATCTTTGGTTTTGACCAAGCTATTTGCACCAATAATGGTGTTTTCACCAATTTCGGCATAGTCCAAAATTACGCTGTTCATGCCAACCAAAACATTTTTTCCAATGCGGCAGCCATGTAAAGTTGTCCCATGCCCAATGTGCCCCATTTCCTCAACTAGAGTCACGCTTTGCGGAAAGCCATGTACGGTGCAGCTATCTTGTATATTGGCATTTTGCTTAATATGAATACGGCCAAAATCGGCACGCAATGAAGCAAATGGCCCCACATATACGCCCGCTTCAATAATCACATCACCAATTAAAACAGCAGTTGGGTGTACAAAAGCCTCTGGACTTACGACTGGAATAACACCGTCAATACTATAACAAGGCATGATTTAACCTCTCATTTGTCGCCACCAAACCTCCGAAACGGCGCCAATAATGTGCTGTGGCATTTGGCATTGGTCCTTCTGCTGTTGCAGCAACAGACAAGAAGTATTCATCCGCAGGTTCAAATACTTTTTTATAAATATTCATGGATAACGTTCGTGCACTAATCGCAGGCCAATCAGTTGGCAACAACTCAAGCGGTAATGCAGGGTCTTTTAATAAAATCCGTCGATAATAATGAATCAGCAAAGTTCGAATTTGAAAGGCCTGAACTGGTTCGAGTTGTTCGTTTTCCTGCATGAGCAACACACCAATTTCTCTAAAAATATCGAGAAACTGTAAATATCTTTGGCGTAATTCATCGATTGGCCAGTTGGTTCTGAGCATACGCCCAATGGTATCGACCGAGTTATTAAAGAGCTGCAAGGTTTCGGCTTTAAACACCACCACTTGCTCACTCATATTTAAGTCAACCAACAAGCGTTGCAGTTCAATACGGTTACAACCCGGATAAGCCATTAGGTTTGTCGAAATATTGGCAAATCCTAACCATTCGAGTTCTTTCTTTAACAACGCTTTATTTTCAGTGTCGAGGCTAGACATCAGAATAAGATCCCAATAATGGTCCCACTCTTTCATCTGGTCGTTATAAATGCGTTGCTCGGCTTGCAAATAAGTCGAACGGCTCGAATCGGTAATTCGATAAAAACTGGTTCTGCCGATTTTGTCTGAACATAACCAATCATTTTTAACTAAACGAAAAACAGAGGTTCTTACAGCGCGGTCATTAAAACCAAACAGCTCTAATAACTGAATCAGGCTTGCAAGACTAATGTTTCCACCCCGATGAAGTACTGAATCTCCAAAAATTGTCGAAATAAGCGAAGTTCCACTTAAGGTTTCATTCTTTACAACAGAATCAATTATTTGCTGTATTTTTGCACTCATACTCATGTCTTGGCGTTTAGTTTCAGGGTATAGATTCTATTGTTAAGCAATCTGACGCATATCGATTACCCGCTTTGCCTTACCTTCCGAACGAGGTAAGGTCGCTTCTGTCACAACTTCTACAGTAACGCTAATCCCAATCATGGTTTTAATGCGTTTCATCAACTCCTGAGCAAGTTGATTGGCCTGTATAGTACAGTTATGACACATCTCTGTACGAATATGCAAAGTATCCATATGGCCTTTTTTAGTCACCAAAATTTCATAATTTGGAACTAAATGCGGAACTTGCAAAATTTGCTCTTCAATTTGAGTCGGGAAAACGTTCACGCCGCGAATAATCAGCATATCGTCACTACGGCCCACAATTTTATCCATTTTGCGCATTGCCAGATTTTCACCTGATAGTAAGCGGGTCAAATCACGGGTACGGTAACGAATAATCGGTAAGCCTTCTTTGGTAATGGTCGTAAAGACGAGCTCGCCAAGTTCGCCATCTTTGCAAACTTCACCTGTTTCAGGGTTAATAATTTCTGGGTAGAAATGATCTTCCCAAATGGTTAATCCCTCGCCCTCGCCTAAGCACTGCATCGCAACACCCGGCCCCATTACCTCAGACAAACCATAAATATCGAGTGCTTTAATATTGAGGCGTTCTTCAATTTCACGGCGCAGTTCGTTGGTCCAAGGCTCGGCACCAAAAATACCGACTTTTAAAGACGTATTGCGTGCAGTACCAAATTGTTGTTCGAGCTTTTCAATAATGCTCACGCAATATGATGGCGTAACCATAATTGCAGTCGGTTTAAAGTCTTGAATAAGCTGAACTTGCTTTTCAGTTTGACCGCCAGACATAGGAATAACAGTCGCACCTAAGCGCTCGGCACCATAATGTGCGCCTAAACCACCTGTAAATAGTCCATAGCCATAAGCCACTTGAACCATGTCTTTCGCGGTTAAACCGGCCATGCGTAAGCAACGCGCAACAATGTCAGACCAAGTGTTAATATCTTTTTGGGTATAACCCACCACGGTCGGTTTACCCGTTGTGCCCGATGATGCATGTAAACGCACAATTTGCTCTTGTGGTACGGCAAACATTCCAAACGGATAGTTGTCTCTTAAATCCTGTTTGGTGGTAAATGGAAACTTTGCCAGATCGTCTAAAGTCACGAAGTCATCAGGATGTACACCTGCGTCATCGAACTTTTTCTTATACACCGGACTATTTTCATATACAAAAGTCAGGGTTTGCTTTAACCGTTTAGTTTGCAGCTCTCTAAGCTCTGCAAGTGTTAATTGCTCAACATTATCCGCTGTGAGGCTGTCCATCGCCTATCTCCTCATTATGTATTTTTAAAAACCGTCTAAATTAATTTAAGTTTTCCAAAATCAGTGCGACGCCTTGTCCAACACCTACACACATTGTGCAAAGTGCATAGCGTCCACCGCGTTTTTTTAGCTCACGTGTTGCCGTAATCACTAAACGTGTACCACTCATACCGAGCGGATGTCCTAACGCAATCGCACCGCCATTTGGGTTCACGCGTTCATCGTCATCTTTTAGACCAAGTTCACGCATACAAGCCAAAGATTGGGCTGCGAATGCTTCATTCAGCTCAATCACATCCATCTGATCTAGCGTTAAACCTGTTTGCTTTAAAATTTTCTGCACAGCCGGAACAGGACCTATACCCATATATTTGGGTTCAACCCCTGCACTTGCAATGCCAATTACGCGTGCTAAAGGTTTTAAACCATGTGTATCTGCAAATTCACGGTTGGTAATTAACACACACGCAGCGCCATCATTTACACCAGAGGCATTTCCGGCAGTCACCGAACCACCTTCTTTCTTAAAAGGTGCTTTTAGTTTTGCGAGTGCTTCAAGTGTTGTTTCACGCGGATGTTCATCGCGGTTCACCACAACCACGTTTTTCTTACGGTCTGTAATCTCGACAGGCAAAATCTCATCGTTAAAGAAACCGTTTTGTTGTGCAGCAGCGGTTTTTTGTTGGCTACGTAATGCAAAAGCATCTTGGTCTTCACGACTAATTTGATACTTTTCAGCTACATTTTCAGCAGTTTCAGGCATGCTGTCGGTGCCGTATTGCGCTTTAAGTTGCTTATTTACAAAGCGCCAGCCAATGGTGGTGTCATAAATTTCAGGTGTACGGCTAAACGCTTCGGTTGGTTTAGCTTGTACAAATGGTGCGCGGCTCATTGACTCAACACCACCTGCCAACACAAATTGTGCTTCACCTGCTTTAATTGAGCGTGCTGCAAGGCCTACCGCGTCTAAACCAGAAGCACACAAGCGATTGACCGTCATAGCTGGAACTGTATCAGGTAAACCAGCCAAGAGTGTCGCCATACGTGCAACGTTACGGTTGTCTTCACCTGCTTGGTTGGCACATCCTAAAAACACTTCGTCTACCGTATTCCAAGGTAGGTTCGGGTGTTTATCTTTTAAATATTTGATGGGCAATGCAGCTAAATCATCTGCACGTACAGCACTTAGGGCACCTGCATATCGTCCAATTGGGGTACGAATAAAATCGCAAATTAAAACGTCTTCCATGTTGACTCCTGATTATGCAAATTCGGTCATATCGCGTGAATATTGGGTAGCAATGTTTTGGGTTTTCGCTACATATTGCTTGAGGTAGATACTCGCGCGATATTTTTCCTCTCCATACAGTGCATATAAGTTATTTAAGGTTTGGAGCACATAAGCACCGCCCATTTGTGTCAACCACTGGTAAGGACCTTTAGGATAATTCACTCCATATTTCATGGCATTATCAATATCTTCCAGACTCGCAACACCATGTAAACTTGCTTCACAGGCTTCATTAATGAGTAAAGCGATGGTGCGTAAGGTTAACAGTGCTGGATGGTCTTTAATCCACATCACGCTGATACCAAACTGTGCAAAATAAGCTTCAACTTTAGCCAGATCACTTGCTTCACAAAGCTCGTTATGACTGAGTACTAAACCCTCTGCGTGCTCAAAATCATGATGCCAATCCATTAAAACCACTTTACGGCTTAAGTAATGAATATTGGCAGACTCACCTTGGCTTAAACGTAAGTCGATATCATCAATTTGAAGGATATTGTCGTCACTCGCAGATCCACTTTTTAAACCTAAACGCGTTAAAAAAGCAGGTATTTGCGACCAAGTCCCTTTTAGCTGAATATGGGCATCGACTGGTGTGGCAACTACAGCTTGAGGCTGAAATGTCTCGTACTGATTTTTTTCGTTATAACTATAAAAGCCCTGTTTTGACTTACGACCCCAAGCACCTGCATCGACCAATTCTTTTTGAATGAGGCTTGGGCGGTAGCGTGGCTCGTAAAAAAACTCTTGGTAAACGCTTTGGGTCACTGAAAAGTTAACATCTTGACCAATAAGGTCGGTAAGTTCACAAGGCCCCATCGCAAAACCGCCGCATTGCTTTAAGGCATAGTCGAGTTGATCATAGCTGGTGACTTGTTCTTGCAGTGCTCTAAAGCCTTCTGCATAAAACGGACGTGCAATTCGGTTAACAATAAACCCGGGGGTCGACTTGGTGAGTACCGGAATTTTTTTCCAATTCAACATCAAGTTTTTTAAAGCCAAACATAAGCTGTTTGGGGTTTTTAAGCCTTGTACAATTTCAACCAGTTTCATGACTGGTGCAGGATTAAAAAAGTGTAAACCCACTATGCGCTCAGGGTGAGCAATGCCCGCCGAAATTGCAGTCACCGAAATTGAAGATGTATTGCTTGCAAAAATGGTTTGCGCACTACAAATTTCAGCGAGTTGCTTAAATAAAGACTGTTTAACTTCTTTTTTCTCAACCACCGCTTCAATCACCAAGTCGGCATCACGCAGCGCTTCAACCTGATTGACCACCGTTAAACGCGCTAAAGCCTCATCAGCTTGCTGCTGTGTGAGCTTGCTCTTTTCAACCAGCTTTTTAAACGTCTGCCCTAAGCCATGAGCGGCTTGCTGCGCTTTTTGAGCGTCTAGATCATATAAAACAGTCGAGTGCCCATTAACAATTGCTAACTGGGCAATGCCGATGCCCATAGTGCCAGAACCAATGACGGCAATTCGGGCACGAGATAAGTCTAAATCTGTCATGCTTAGCGCCCTTTAAAATTTGGTTCACGTTTATTCATAAAGGCTTGTACCCCTTCACGATAATCTTCGGAACGACCCGCAATGCGTTGTAAGTCACGCTCTAACAGCATTTGCTCATCAAAGGTGTTATTGCTTGATTGATGAATGGCTTTTTTAATAAGAGATAGACCAAAAGTAGGTTGTTTCGCTAAACGTTCAGCAAGTTCAGTGACTTTTTCTTTAAGCTCAGCATCCTCAACCACATCCCAAATCATGCCCCATTCTTTTGCGGTTTCTGCTGGTAGCTTGTCACCTAACAAAGCCAATCCCATCGCACGCGCATGGCCTACGGCACGTGGTAAAAACCATGTACCAGCCGAGTCTGGAACCAAACCTAAGCGACAAAATGCTTGTACAAAGTTTGCCGATTTAGCTGCAATCACCAAGTCACACGCCAGTGCAATATTTGCCCCTGCACCTGCCGCCACACCATTTACGGCGCAAATTACAGGCTTTGGCATATTTACAATTGTTTTAATGAGCGGGTTATAGTAAGTTTCAATGGAATATCCTAAATCTGGAGCTTCAGCATTTGGGTCAACTACACGGTCGCCTAAGTCTTGCCCTGCACAAAAGCCACGGCCTTCGCCACTAATCACCACACAACGGACATCCGGATTTTTGGTCCACTGGTTTAAAACCTCGGCCACTTCACGGTGCATATCAACGTTAAAGCTATTCAGTGCTTTTGGGCGGTTAAATGTCAGGTAGCCAACACCATTTTTTTCTTCAGCAATAATATTTTGATAGTCCATCACTCACCTCTAAACACTGGCTTTCTTTTCTCAAAGAAAGCATTAATCCCTTCGTTTCGATCTTTTGTAGCCGCTAGCCAGACAAAGTTTTGACGTTCAAACTTGAGTCCCTGACTTAACGTTGTTTCATGAATACTTTTAATTGATTGTTTAATCACGCGAATCGCTAAAGGCGCTTGTTTGGCAATTTTGGCTGCCAGTTGAACCGCATATTCAACGGTTAATTCGGTCGGCACTACTTGACTGCAAATGCCATGTTGCTCTGCCTGTTTTGCCGAAATCATCTCACCTGTCATGGCCCAGCGCATGGTGAGCTGTTGTCCAACCAAGCGTGCTAAACGCTGTGTTCCGCCTGCACCCGGCAACATACCAAGGCCAATTTCAGGTAAAGCGAATCGGGCATTTTCACCGCAAATCACCATATCTGAATGCAAAACCAACTCAAACCCAGCGCCTAAGGCATAGCCATTGACTGCGCTAATGAGTGGCTTACTAAACGCATCAATTTTTTGCCAAAGCTTCGGGCGAATATCGAGTTGCAAAGACACCGCGTCCATTGCAGCTAGCTCACTAAGATCTGCTCCAGCCGCAAAACACTGAATGTTACCTGTTAAAACCACCGCTTTGACTTGAGCATTATGTTCAGCTTCTTCGAGCAACTCGCACAAACACTGCAATGTTGCATTGTTTAAGGCATTTCTTTTTTCCGGACGGTTTAAGGTTAATAACAAAACACCGTCAGTTGCTGTACTGGCTTTGATCAACTCTTGCATGACAGCCTCTATTCATCAAAACTCAAACGAACATTTGAGCCTTTTGGTAAGGTCTGGCAGCTCAGCACATAGCCCTTTTCAACTTCATCCTCTTCAAGACTATAGTTAAGGAACATGTCGACTTCGCCTGAAAGCACCTTACAGCGACAGGTCGCACACACCCCACCTTTACATGCATATGGTAAGTCGGCACCCGCACGCAAAGCCGCATCAAGAATACTTTCATCATCTTGAGCTACAGAAACAATCAGTTCACGGCCATCTAAAATGATGTTTACTTTTTCTTCTTTACGGTTTGCATCCGCTTCAACACTACGTTTACGCGCTTGTCCTGTATGGAAACGTTCGGTGTGGATTCGCTCTTTGGCAATACCAAAGTTCGGCAACGTGTTTTCTACAGCATTCATCATTTCGTCTGGGCCGCAGGCAAACACATGGTCAAAGTTTGTTTCAAGCACTTCATAATCAAAAAGTTGCTTAAGCTTTTCTGCATCAATACGACCGTTCATTAGCTCGCTATCGTTGAACTCACGAGAAAAAATATTGATGAGTTGAAAACGTTCTTTAAACTGATCTTTCAAATCCATAATTTGCTCGGCAAACATGGTTTGTTTCCATGAACGATTGCCATAGAGCAAGGTAAAATTAGCTTCAGGTTGTTCAAATAAAACTTGTTTAATAATTGATAGAATTGGCGTGATACCACTGCCTGCCGCAACGCCTAAATAGTTTTGTCCGCCCATCTTGGCTGCTTTTTGAAAAAACACGCCTTGTGGTGGCATCACTTCAAGTACATCGCCCACTTTTAAATGGTCATTTGCCCAGTTTGAAAATTGACCCTGATCAATTTTTTTAACCGCAATACTGATGTCTTCTTTGCCCGCATAGCTGCAAATTGAATAACAACGACGGATTTCACCCGCTTCGGTTAAATGGCGAATGGTTAAATGTTGCCCCGGTTGAAATTGAAATTGTTCTTGTTGTTCAGGTACAACGTCAAATGCAATACAAATTGCCTGATCGGTTTGCGGCGTAATACTTTTTACTTTTAATGGTACAAATTGGCTCATGGCTGATTTCCTTATCTAAAGACTTAAATACATTTGAAGTAATCAAAAGGCTCAAGACAGTCCTGACATTTATAAAGTGCTTTACAGGCGGTAGAACTAAACTCTGTTAACAGTCGGGTATGTCGGCTTTTACAACGTGGGCACTCGACACCATCATTTAAATGAACGTGAGTTCCACACTGATGCGCCAACCCTTCAGGTGGTGCAATGCCATAAACTTGCAGTTTCTTTTTCCCTGCTTCAGACATCCAGTCCGTGGTCCATGCTTCTGACAAATCGACCATGACTTTGACCGGTGTCAAAGCTTCTGCGGTAAATGCCTCAACAATTTGTGCTTTGAGCATATCTGTTGCTGGGCATCCGCTATATGTCGGAGTTAGACGAACAATAATTTCTTGTTGATCGTTAATCTCTACACCGCGGATCATGCCTAAATCGACAACCGATAAAACCGGAATTTCAGGGTCACTTACCGTTTGTAGAACATCCCAACATTGGTCGATGCAATGACGAATCATTTGCATGGCTCACCTCCTTGTCTTACCAGGTCATTCCCGGATAAGTTCTTTGAATACATTGCATTTCAGCCAATAAATAACCTAAATGCTCGGTATGCAATCCTTGTTTCGCACCACGGCGATAAGCACCGTTCACAGCAACATTTAATTCAAAACGCTTAAGCTCATCTGCAATGGTTTGGTTCCATTGTTCTTTTTCATTTGAAAAATCTGGAATCACGCCTTCTGCAACTAATGCTTGTTCGTCTGCATTCAGTTCAAATAATTCAGCGGTAAAGCGCCATAAATTATTTAATCCGTCTTGCACACGTTGATGTGCTTCATCTGTGCTTAAACTTAAACGCTCCATCCAGCTCGTCGAAAAGCGGATGTGATACTTCACTTCTTTTAAAGATTTCACAGCAAGCGCACTTAATTCAGGAAGTGAGCTTTGCGCTAAAGCCGTAAATAAATGAAAATGGTAATGGTCCATCAACCACTGACGTACTATCGTTTGTGCAAAATCGCCATTCGGCTGTTCACACAACAATAGGTTTAAAAACTCACGTTCAGTACGGAAATACGCAAGTTGGTCTTCATCACGTTTAGCTTCATCGTATTGACCAGCCAAAGTCAGAAAGTTTCTTGCCTGACCCAATAAGTCCAAGCCGATATTTGCTAAGGCAATATCAATTTCTAGCTCAGGTGCATGCCCGCACCATTCAGCCAAACGCTGAGATAAAACCAGTTGACTATCACCAATATGTAATAAGAATTTAGATAAAACTGAATGATTCATTTGCCATTCCCCTTACATGTGCTCAATGCCGTCTGGGATATGGTAAAAAGTCGGATGACGATAAACCTTGTCTAAAGAAGGATCGAAAAATTCAGCTTTTTCATCTGGTTGTGATGACTTAATCAGTTCTGAACGAACTACCCAAATGCTAATTCCTTCATTACGGCGCGTATAAACATCACGAGCATGCTGTAGTGCAATTTCATCATCAGGTGCTCTTAGGCTGCCTACGTGACGGTGGCTTAAGCCTTGTTTACTACGTACAAATACTTCGTAGAGCGACCAGTTGTTTTTATCTTCCATTTTGATTTCCTCAAATTTTTCCATAAATCTTGTTAAGCCACTTTGTTCGCTTCAAGCTGCTGTTTTTTCGCGTAGACTACTGCTGCATCACGAACCCATTTGCCGTTTTCCCATGCTTTACGGCGTGCTTCGATACGCTCGTGATTACATGGTCCACGTCCGGCAATCACTTCATTAAATTCGTGCCAGTCAATCTCGCCAAACTCATAGTGGTCTGTTTCTTCATTGAGCTTTAAATCTGGGTCTGGTACTTCCAAGCCAAGTTGCAACACTTGTGGTACGGTGTTATCGACAAACTTTTGACGTAATTCATCATTACTAAAACGCTTGATTTTCCACGCCATGCTTTGTGCGCTGTTTGGAGAATGCTCATCACTTGGACCAAACATCATCAGTGCTGGCCACCAGAAACGGTTCACTGCATCTTGCGCCATCTGTTTTTGTTCCGGTGTACCGTTTGCCAAAGCCATCATGGCTTCAAAACCTTGGCGTTGGTGGAAACTTTCTTCTTTACAAATACGTACCATCGCACGTGCATATGGCCCATATGAAGTACGGCAAAGCGCAACTTGGTTCACAATGGCTGCCCCATCGACAAGCCAACCAATTGCAGCGACATCTGCCCAAGTCAAAGTTGGATAGTTAAAGATTGATGAGTATTTCATTTTCCCATTAATCAACTTTTCCATCATATCGTCACGGTCAGCACCTAAGGTTTCTGCCGCGCTATACAGATATAAACCATGACCCGCTTCATCTTGTACTTTCGCGAGCAAAACCGCTTTACGTTTTAAAGTCGGCGCACGCGTAATCCAGTTTCCTTCAGGCAACATACCTACAATTTCAGAATGGCCATGTTGCCCGATTTGACGAATCAATGTTTTGCGGTAGGCATCAGGCATTTGATCCTTAGCCTCGATCGTAATTTCATTGGCAATATTTTGTTCAAATTTCTGGTAATTGTTTTCCATTCTTTCATTCCCTGTAGGTATCACCCTTAAATCTATTTTTCGATACACAAAAAACAAAGTCAACTAATTTTTTAGTATCAAATTAAATCCATAACAACAAAACAATACAACCTATTGAAATTAATAAAATTAAGTTAAATGTAAAAAACTTTTTTACTTTTAAAAATCAAAATAAAGTTGACTTTTATACAAATTAATCTGAAATTATGAATCATATTTTTGCAATTTTTATAATTGATGTATCAAATAAAAAAGGAGTTTGGTCATGCTTGAACAAGCACACCTAGAAGGAACCTCAACTGACACAGATTTTCAGCAGTCTGAACAGCAACTGCCTCATCTTGCTTCTTATGTCTACGGAACATGGCATTCGTCTGACGAAGAATTACGTACCGTTTATCATGCCATTACAGGTGAATCGATTTATGCCGTAAGTAGTCATGGCATAGATATGAAACGTGTTGTTCAATATGCCAAACAGAATGGTTCAGAACTGGCTAACTGGACGTTTCACCAACGTGCCAATGCGTTAAAACAAATTGCCCAACATTTACTTGAACGTAAGGAAGACTTCTACAAACTTGCTTATGCCACAGGCGCAACTCGTAAAGATGCGTGGATTGATATTGAAGGTGGGATCCAGACATTATTTGCTTATTCAAGTCTGGTTCGTCGTGAACTCAATGACGAAAAAATTATTACTGAAGATAGCTGGATTCAATTATCTAAAAATGGAACTTTTGGTGCTAAACACATTTTAAGTCCTAAAGCAGGTGTTGCCGTTCACATCAACGCATTTAACTTCCCAATTTGGGGAATGCTTGAAAAGATTGCACCAACTTTACTTGCAGGTGTGCCATGTATTGTTAAACCTGCAACCGATGGCTCTCAATTAACTCAAGCTGTTGTCAAAGCCATTGAAGAAGCACGTGTATTACCAAAAGGCTCGCTACAACTGATTTGCGGTCAGACTTATGACCTATTAGAGCATTTAGGCCCACAAGACTGTGTGACATTTACAGGTTCTGCTTACACCGGCCAAAAACTACGTAACCACCCTCACCTCAATAAATATTCGATTCCATTTAGCATGGAAGCCGACTCGGTAAACAGTGCAATTTTAAGCCCTGAGGCAAATGAAGAAACTGTCGATTTATTTGTACGTGAAATCTTCCGTGAAATGACCACAAAAGCAGGCCAAAAATGTACTGCCATTCGCCGCGCTTTCGTTCCTGCAAATTTGTTAGCGACTGTACAAGAAAAGCTAACTGCCAAACTTGCTAAAGTTGTAGTGGGTGACCCTCAAAAAGAAGAAACCACCATGGGTGCTTTAGCGAGCATAAAACAAAAACATGACGTTGCAGAAAAAGTTGCTGAACTCAGCAAAGACGCAAAAATTGTTTTTGGTGGCAACGATAGCTTTACATTTAATGCAGATCATCCTGAAAAAGGTGCTTTTTTCGCTCCAACTTTATTGGTGTGCGAACAGCCTTTACAAGCAACGAATGTTCATACCACAGAAGCTTTCGGACCGGTATGTACACTCATGCCATATCAAAACATTGAAGAACTCGCTGACCTTGTTTCACGTGGTGAAGGTAGCTTAGTGGCTTCTGTCGTTAAAAATAATGATGAGAATATTGAGCAGATTATTCAAAAAATTGCGCCTTGGCATGGGCGTGTGCATGTACTTGATGCAGAGTCAGCAAAAGAAAGTACAGGACATGGTTCACCACTTCCACATTTAGTACACGGCGGACCTGGTCGTGCAGGTGGCGGTGAAGAGTTAGGTGGTATTCGTGCCGTTAAACATTATATGCAGCGCACTGCAATTCAAGGCTCTCCAAACAGCCTGACGCAAATTACCCACTCATGGACTGCTGGCTCAAAAGTTAACGAAGACCGTGTACATCCATTTAAAAAGTCTTTTGACGAGTTAGTGATTGGTGAACGTTTATTAACGGCGCGCCGTACAGTCACCGAAGCAGATATTGTCAATTTCGCGTGTTTAAGTGGTGACTACTTCTATGCACATACTGATAAAATCGCAGCAGCCGAGTCTTTCTTTGGTGAGCGCGTTGCACACGGCTACTTTATTGTGTCTGCCGCAGCAGGTCTATTTGTAGATGCCGCACAAGGTCCTGTGATTGCCAACTACGGTATGGACAACTTACGCTTTGTTGAACCGGTTAAAATTGGTGACTCAATCCAAGTTGAACTCACCTGTAAACAAAAAACACCTAAACCACAAAAAGACCCTTCTCAGCCTGCGCATGGCGTTGTGGTATGGGATATTAAAGTCAAAAACCAACGCGGTGAACTTGTCGCAACTTACGACATTTTAACTTTAGTTGCTCGCGAGGCTTAATGTTTAAAATGAGATGGGGTCACCTCGTCCCCATCTCATTTTTTTTAACACTCAATGGCGTTAACAGCGAGACCACCTTTTGAAGTCTCTTTATATTTCTCTGACATATCTCTGCCCGTCTCCTTCATAGTCTGAATCACTTTATCTAGGGTGACAAAGTGTTCATCGTCATCATGAAGTGCCATTTGGGCTGCATTAATCGCTTTTACGGCCGCAATTGCATTTCGTTCAATGCAAGGCACCTGAACCAAACCACCAATCGGGTCACACGTTAAACCCAAGTTATGTTCAAGCCCAATTTCAGCCGCATGTTCCACTTGCTCAGGTGATGCACCTAAAATCTCGGCTAAACCTGCCGAAGCCATCGCACATGCCGAGCCGACTTCGCCCTGACACCCTACTTCTGCACCAGAAATAGAAGCATTGAGTTTACATAAAATGCCGACGGCTGCCGCACTTAAAAAGAAACGAACCACTTTATCTTCAGAAAAATCTTTAGAGAAAGTCACGTAGTAATATAAAACTGCCGGAATAATCCCTGCGGCCCCATTTGTAGGTGCCGTCACTACTCGGCCGCCCGCAGCATTTTCTTCATTTACCGCTAAGGCAAATAAATTGACCCATTCCATGGCATGAAAAGTCGTCACAATTAGGTTTGAATTTTTCTTATTTAATAACTTATCGTGAATTTTCTTGGCCCGACGTTTTACGTTTAATCCGCCCGGTAATATTCCTTCATTAATTAATCCGTTGTGAATGCACTGCTGCATCACTTTCCAGATTTCCATAATCTTGCTACGAATCTCAGTTTCACTACGCCAGCTTTTTTCATTTTCAAGCATTAACTCGCTCACTGATAAATGATGAGTCTTACATAAGCTTAAAAGTTCAGCCGCACTGTGAAATGGATATGGAACCTTAACATCGTTAGTTTCAGTTTGGGTGTGTGCTAATTGTCTTTGGCTAACAATAAAGCCACCACCTACCGAATAGTAAGTTTCTGCATATAAAATTTCTTGAGCCTCGTTATACGCAATTAACTCCATTGCATTGGGGTGATAAGGCAAAGATTCATCTAAAAAAAGCACATCATGCTTATAGTCAAAAGAAATAGTCTTTTGCTGATTAAGCTGGATGGCTTTATTTTCAAGAACATCTTCAATCAAGCTTGTACTTAATTGAGTATCGATATGTTCAGGATCAAAACCCATTAAACCTAACAGAACAGCCTTATCTGTCGCATGACCGACACCGGTTGCCGACAGCGAACCGTATAACTTCACCTGAACTCTAACCGTTGCTTGTAAATCGTTTTGCTTCAATAAATCATCCACAAAACTGTATGCCGCACGCATTGGTCCAACTGTATGGGAGCTAGATGGGCCGATGCCAATTTTAAAAAGATCAAATACACTAATAAACACGTGGTCCTACCTTCGATTCATTATTATTCGTATGTTCGTCATTATTGTGTCCTTTCGGATAGCTCTAAAATTATCATTAAGCCAAGTACAAATCACGAATAACTATTGGGTAGTCGCATAAAAAGACAACGGTTGAATCTTCTCTCTAAACTAATTGCTACACAATCACAGATTTTGAAGCTTTTAATTTTGTCGTAGACGTTTTGAAAAATTCTTAAATTAATTTAGTACATCAATTTGTATAAATAACAAACAGCACATATTAGCCATTAGTCGCACTTCCCTATTTTTACTCATTTTTACTGGTAAAGTGCTTTACATGGTTTGATACAACCTACTTAACTCAGATGCATAATTCACCTGTTACCTGCATCTGAAGTTTTTCTGCCTCTAGTCCGCTAGGGGCTTTTTTTTGTAATAGATAAAAACTGCTATATCAGCTTCATAAGCATAGCGAAAAGCAATATCCTCTCTTCCATTCTTCTTAAACTAAAAGAATAAAAGCCCATCTTTTGACAGGCTTTCTTATTCAGTCTTCTATCAATTTTTAGTTAAAAAATTAACCGCAGTTCGCGTTGGTAATTTTTTTAGTTGCTGGATCAATGGTAACAGTTACTCGGTTTGAACGGTAATCCATCGTCATTGGCTGACCAGGAGCTACTTTACGTACAATTTCTGACTTCGTTTTTTGCTTAATTTGGTCATCAGTTAAGCCAGATAACCCCACTAATTTTTGAGCTTCTTCTGCTACGCAGTTAGCTTGGTTATCACGGAATAATTTCCACTCTTCGACCACTTGACCATTTGGCAGATGACAATATCCAACCTGACCATTTGTTTCATTTCTAATTTCTAATTTTCCGCCTTGTTCAACACAATATTGACTTGCCGGATTTGGTGAACCAATTTTTGGTGGAGTTAATTCTTTATGCTGTACTGCTGAACAAGCCGTTAACGAAACAAGCGCTAATCCAAGAAAGATAGTTTTTTTCATAAATTTTACTTCTTACTAAAAAAACTAAAGATATCAAAAAAATTCATGTTTTATATAAACTGTTTACAATAAAAAACCTTCATAGAGAGTAACTTATAAAATAATTAATTATTCCAAGCGGTACATTATTAGCAATAGAATCAATTAACAAATTTGTGCACTATGATCTTTCTAAAATACGTGCCCCAACGCCTTCTTGTCCCAATACATCATTTGGATTTCTTAGTGGACATTGTTCTAATGACAAGCACCCACAACCTATACACCAATCCATTTCATCTCTAAGTCGCGTAAGTTTTTGAATACGATCATCCAAACTTTTCCGCCAATCAAGAGATAACTCTTTCCATTGCTGTGCAGTTAATTTAGACCCCATCGGATACTTACTTAAAGCTTGTTTAATTTCATCTAATGGAATCCCAACTTTTTGGGCAATTTTAATGATCGCAATGTAACGCAACACCACTAAAGTAAAACGACGTTGATTACCATTGGTTCTTATACTTTTAATTAAACCTTTAGACTCGTAAAAATGAAGCGTTGAAACTGCAACACCACTGCGTTTTGCAACTTCACCTACAGTCAACAAACGGCTTTGATTCGTTTCAGTCATTTCTATTAATCACAACTTTAGTTGAGGTTTTATAAAAGGATGCTTAAACTTTGTCAAATAAGACAATTTAATTTTAACAGTTCAAGCATTTAGAATATTTATCTAATTTTTAAACTACTAGAATGAAGTAAGAATATATATCCAAAAACGAACAAAAAACAATCAAACCTTTTAAATTAATACTTCAGGTCAGGCCATATAAAACAAAATGCTATGGTCTATTTTCACAGCCACAAACCCAAAACATATTGTAAACAAATGGCATAGGTGCGCCGAGTGGATAGACTTTAGCTTCTTCTATTTTATATGTCTTTTTTCTCGATTCGATATGTAAAATATTATCACAGCGTGCAATCACTGTTCCTTTTTTATATAGCTTTTTTCTTTCATTTTTTGCATCAAATTTATATACCAAAAAGTAAACTTTTTCCCCTACCTCTATATTTGAATGATTAACCATAATGTAACCATTACAATACTTACATTGCCAATCGTCCATATCTTAAAATATCACATACTCAAATTAAAAAAATAGAATAACTGTTTTAGTATAAATTTAATAAAAATATAAATCTAAAAAAATATTTAAAATTAAAAAATAATACTTATTTGTGACGTTTATCACACTAATTGGCTGTCAAATTATAAAAAATAAATATATAAAAGACAAATAGTTAACAGAATATAAAATAATTATCATTTTCAATTAGATCAAATATTTTAAAATCAAACTTAATACTTATAAAATTACATAAACATAATATTTATATTATTATATAAAATAAAAAATAATTTAAATTATTTTTTAAGAACTATATTAAAATCAATAATTAAATATTTTTCATCTTGAATTGAAAAAAATTCACTCCTATATTTATTTAAAAAACTTAGAATATATAGAAATATATCTTGATTTTTTCCTTATGACTACTCAGAGACAAAAACTTGAACTTCCTTTAGGACATAATAAATTATTACTTCATTCATGTTGTGCTCCCTGTTCTGGAGAAGTCATGGAAGCATTAATTGAGTCCAATATAGACTTTTCTATATTCTTTTATAATCCTAATATCCATCCAGTGAAAGAATATCTCATTCGTAAAGAGGAAAATATTCGATTTGCAGAGAAACATAATATTCCGTTTATTGATGCAGATTATGACACAGACAATTGGTTTGCTCGTGCTAAAGGAATGGAAAATGAACCTGAACGTGGTATTCGATGTACCATGTGTTTTGATATGCGCTTTGAACGTACTGCTTTATATGCTTATGAACATGGTTTTAGCTTAATCAGTAGTTCTTTAGGCATTTCAAGATGGAAAAATATGGCACAAATCAACGATTGCGGGATTCGCGCTGCTTCACACTATCCAGAAATCCAGTACTGGGACTACAACTGGCGAAAAAATGGTGGCTCTAGCCGTATGATTGAAATTAGTAAGCGTGAAGAATTCTATCAGCAAGAATATTGTGGTTGTGTCTATTCTTTACGTGATACAAATCGCTGGCGTATGAGTAATGGCCGAGATCGTATTAAACTTGGTGTTAAGTTTTATAGTAATGCTATGGAAGAAGATTAAAAATCTCTCTAGCTATTTAAAAATAAATAAGTTAATTATATTTATTTCATTTTCTAAATTTTTAACCTTAAATAAAAAGAGCCACATCTGGAGAATGTGGCTAAAAGGTGTACTTAGACGAGCTTTGATGTTTTTATAATAATTAAGTTAGCTTAAAATAATATTAATAAAAATTTTTTATTTTAAAAAGTCATAAAAATAAGCAATTTCTTTTCTCATTAGATTTATTGTGTTAGTTTTTAATACTTTAATGTTTCTATAAACTATTTATATCCAACATATAATTTCATCAATCAGTCAGAATGAAGTGTAATTATGATTCAAAATGAAATAATCAAAGTCTCGCCAGTTCAACAACAAGACTATACTCAATGGTTAGAATATTGGGTTGCCTATCAAAATTTCTATCAGGTCAATTTACCCCTCCATATCACAAAAATGACTTGGGATCGTTTTTTCGATGAAAAAGAACCCATTTATTGTGCTGTTGCCAAAAATAAACAAGGTATCTTAGGTTTTGTCACTTATATGTTTCATCGGTCTACTTGGGCAGAAAATAACTACTGTTATTTAGAAGATCTGTATGTATCACCTGAAGTTCGTGGACGACACATTGGTAAACAACTTATTGAGTATGTCCAGAAGCAAGCCACCCAACATAGCTGTGAACGTTTATATTGGCATACTCAAGAAAGCAATCAAAAAGCACAAAAACTCTACGACTGGATTGCACAAAAGCCCGGCATTATTCAATATCGTATGTCTTTAACCTAACAAGTAAAAACACCAAAAGCCTTAATTCTTTTGGTGTTTTATTTTTAAATCTAGAATAATGTTTATTTAATTCTTGCTGCGAATAAGCTTACTTACTTTATCATTAACAGTTAAACATTGGTTAAATGCTGCGAAAAGTTTGAGTTCTTGCTCTAACTCGAAAAAGAAATGCTCTTTATCTTTCACTGTTTTTTCTAAATGTAAGCTAATTACCTCTAACTCTTTCACACTCCGATGCGCTTTACAGTCAATTCGGCCGACCAACTCATCTTGATAGAGAATAGGTAAACAGAAATATCCAAATACCCGTTTGGCTGCTGGTACATAGCATTCGATCCGATAATCAAATTCGAATAAAGAAGTTAAGCGGTCACGATGAATAAGCGAGTTATCAAATGGTGAAAGTATTTTTAAACCAAATTCACTATCCACTTTTTGCTCTATTGCTGCTACATCTACATATAGGGTTTGACCGTCAGCAAGTTTAACCGCTGATACAATACCAGCATCAACCTGCTCTTTGAGCACAACACGCATAGCATCTTTTAAATCATTTTTCTTTAAATGAACTAATTGTTTCCATGTAAATGCCCCATGTGCTCGAAGCGTATTAGTAAATAAATACTGCGCATATTCGTAAAGCGTAGACATTGTTAAATCAATATTTTCAGGCAAGCAACGCTCTGTCAAATCATAGACTTTTTCCATACCGTTACGCTCACAAATCATCAGATCGCCTTGCATATATAACTGCTCAAAAGCACGGCGTCCCGGACCTGTATTCCACCAATTCCCTAAACTTTTTTTATTTTTCTTGTCAATATCACGTAATCGAATTTTACCTTCAGCACGAACACGCGCCAATATTTCATTCATCAGGTGTTGATCACCTCTATTGAAATAACGGCTTTCCCCTTTCTTAACCGACATCATGGCAGGTAAAGCATAGCGATAATCTTTCATAGGCAGATAAGACGCCGCATGATACCAATATTCGAAAATCTGACGTTCGCGAACCAAACTATTTAAATGGCTTAACTCATAGTCACGCACTCGGTTCCATAATATATGGTGATGAGCACGCTCAACCACAGAGATGGTATCAATTTGCACATATCCTAAATGTTCAATCGCCTGTAAGGTTCCATCTACTCCTGTCGCAAATGGACTATTTTTTCCTAAGCCTTGTTTCAGTAAGGCAATTTTTTTCAAAGTAGATGTCATAAAAATCAAATATTGTTGTATTCATTTCAAATCTAAAAATTTCAGAATCATCCTATCACTATTCTTTAATCTTCTTTGCAACTAAATCGTATTTCTTTAGATATGTAATATTCTCTACTCACATAAAAATTTATAGGCGAATTTTGCGATAACTTTTAGGTGCTAGTCTTATTACTAAAACTATCACCAGTATCACACTACATATATGAAAAATCCATCCCGCTTTATAACTCCCTGTAAAGTCGTGTAATGCTGCGACTAGCCAAGGTGGTATTGCTGCAAGTAAAAAACCACCACCTTGCATAAGTGCAGATAAAGCTCCTGCATTGCTAGGTTCTTCAAAATGGTCAAGTGCAACAATAAGTGTTAGAGCAAAACAGCCTCCCAAGCCAATCCCTAAACAAATTGCCCATAAAATAGATGCAAACTCGGGCACAAATGCAAGTCCAGAAAAACCAGCAAATTGCATGAATAGAGTAAACCATAGCCATGGACGGCGATCTTTATATTGTCTAGCTAAAATAGGCAAAATCAGTGCCGATGCTGCTTGGCTTAAAGCAAGTAAAGCGAGCAATTTTCCACTTTGTCCACTACTCCAACCATGATCTTGAAAAGAAGGTGCTAACCAAGCAACAACCGAAGAATAACCACCATTAACAAGCCCAAAACACAGCATTAATAACCATGTTCTAGGTTTCTTAAGCAACGTCTTTACAGGTGCTGCAGATACATTCAAACTTACGATAGAGGGTAAAAAAATAAATGTTGAGATTAATGCCAATACAGCTGGTAGAGCAAAGAAAGCCAATCCCACAGGCCATAAACCCATTATATTTGAGACCACAGGCGCTAACCATGCGCCTAATGCACCGCCCCCCATAAGCATAGCGGAATAAAGTCCCATCATCGGACCAATATGTTGACTAAACTCTCTTTTGATAATGCCTGGAAAAGCTGCTTGTATCAGCGCGACGCCTAAACCGATCACAACCGCACTGATAATTAAACCCTCAGCTGTAGGAAATAAAAATCTAAGGCCACATCCAATACAAATAGTCAGTAAAGCACCCAAAACAACTCTGCGCTCGCCAACTATGCTTTGTACGATTGGACCAATAAATGCAATGACTCCCATTAACATCATCGGCAATAAAGTGAGTAAAGCTATTCCTTGTAGACTCAACCCAGTGCCTGCTCGGATACTGGAGACTAATGGACCAATGCTTGTCATAAAAGGTCTTAAATTGAGTCCAACCAAGGCGACTGTAACGATAAGCATGGATCGAGCAAAAGAAGCTCCAGACTGATTCATTACTTTAGGCCTGACTGATTGCTTTGATAATTCTTCCACAGTACGTAAAGATCGGTACGGCCTTCAAATCGAACAGGTACATATTCAATTTTCATAGACTGCTCAGCAAAGGGTTTTGCAAGATCAGCATATATTTCAGTTGTAGATAAACCAAAAGGTTTTCCGTCTTCATTAGAATAAGCATAATGAACTGTTTTTATACCTGCTAAACGCATTGCGGCCATACACATAGGACATGGATGCCCACTTGCAAACACAGAACAACCTTCTAAATTTGCAGTTCCTAGAACTTGGCTAGCTGCACGAATTGCAAGTAATTCAGCATGAGCCGTCGGGTCATTGGTTGTTAAAATCTGATTTACGCCAGAAGCAATTACTTTCCCATCTTTTACAATTACTGCTCCAAATGGTCTGCCGCCTTTTTCAACATTGTGATAAGCAAGTTCTAACGCTTGGCGTAAAAACATTTGATTTTCTTTCAACATTTATCCTCAACCAACTTTGCGCCGACTAAAAGAAGTAACTTTCAATTTCACAGTATTCACTTGAATGTACATGCTGTAGCAACAATCCAATTATCTAGATAAGAAACTTAGGTATGAAAAACTCTAAGTAAGCTTTAAGAGCAGAACAATTTGGAACTAGAATAAATGTGCTTAAAAGTATTTGGAAATTAAATTATTTAATCGATTGTATTAAGATTATAAATACTTATTTATTATGCTTTTTGCATTGTTGGTGATAATTCTTATGTTTGACCCTCGTCTTCTTCGTGCATTTGTGACTATTTTTGAAAGTGGCAGTTTTACCATCGCTGCTGATAAGTTACATCTGACACAATCAACGATTAGTCAGCAATTGGCACGTCTTGAAGAATCTGTTGGTCATACTCTCATTGATCGTACATCACGACCTTTACAATTGACTGCCTCAGGTGAATATTTAATTGGTTATGCTCAAAGAATTTTGACACTTCAACAAGAAGCAGAAGCTGTTTTAAAAGATCCAGCAGGTAGTATTCCTATTCGGATTGGCTTACCAGAAGATATGATGAGTACTGCTATGGCAGAAGTTTTTGGCATGTTCGCGCAAGCCCATCGGTCTATTCGCTTAGATGTTACTTCTGGCCTAAGCCGTAACCTAACAGAGCGTTATCAAAATGGTGAACTGGATATTGTTATTGTGAAAGAGCCTACTGCCAGTGCTGATTGCTATGCATCTTTTCCTGAAGAAATGGCTTGGTTTGAAAGTGAAAATAGGATTACACCCATAACCGATCCCATTCGTTTAGTGACTTTCCCCCAAGGAGGACTTTATCGAGACGAAATGTTTGAAACCTTAGAGCGAGAACGGAAACGTTGGTATATTGCTTTTACAGGCAGTAGTTTAGAAAGTGTTTTAGTCAGTGTCGAAACAGGTTTGGGAATATCTTTACTTCCTGTAAGTACTACTAAAGGTCGTCGTGTACGTAAATATAGGTCGTTAGGTGAAGCTTCACCTATGGTAGTTTCAATTTACACATGGGAAAAAGCTGGGTTGATTTCCCAGCTTGCTGATAAGATGACTACTGTATTGCAGGATCGTTTCGAATCACTCTCTTAAGCTTTTAACTTATTTCATTTAAGCTTTCAGCAATCAATTTTTCCGCCATTTCCTGAGTTTTCTTCAAACCAGGCATTCTATACTCGGTATGACCATAGTCTTGTATAGATTTCCAGCGTCCACCCCATGTCAGTCCAACGGACTCTGCAACTTGCCCATACAGTCGATACCCCTGCATAGCCCATGGATCACGTTCAGAAATAACCACTTTACCATTTCGTTTAAATGCTACATCTGCTGCTAAACCAAATTGATGGTAGCTCTGATAACCTTTTGCCTTGGTTGTATTCGGGTTACCTGCCAACATATTTTGGCGCCCTGGACTGCGATAACCTTCAAGCAAGACTAACTCATAACCATATTGCTCTTTCATAATTTTAAAGACCATAAGCAAACGCTGCTTATAGCGTGGGTTCATTTTGTCCCACTTACGATTGACCATATTGGTATCTAAAATTGCACGACCATCGAAACTTGCTTTATCAATAGGTGAAGAATTAATTGCACCACTGTCTTGAGAAGCATATTGTTGTTCTAATTGAGTCGCTTCAACAATTGCCGCTTCAATCAGACCTTCATCCACTTCAGGTGGTGGTGATAAGATTTCTCCATTTAATAATGCGTAAATTTGCGGATCAGTTTTTTTTAAGTATTCGGCTTCAATCCGAGTTGAACTAATCGGACGAGTAAAGGCAAAAACTAAAATGCTGGCAAATAAAAAAAATCCTGCAATTACAATCCACCATTGTTGCAAATGCCAATGAGATTGTAATTTTTCAGGTGCAGCTGCCTGATTCATGGTCTGGGCAAATTGCCTGACCTGATTTAGTTGCCGACGTCCCTGAGGTAATAACGATAAAACAAATGTTCTACCTTTACTTCTGAGTTCGTAAGACATTAAAAATGCCAGCCCTATAGCAAGGCAGGCAAAACAAAAGAAAATTAGAAAAATCATCATGAATTTACTAATTCACCGCAAATGGACTGCGAGTCACTTTGATATCAACCGATGCTTTCGGTGTTTCCGCCTCAGCCTCTGGCTCAACTGGAACTTTCTTAGCTTCAGCAGGTTTAGCTTGAACTATCTTAGGTTGAGCGATAGGTTTTTGCTGAGCTGGTTGTATTGGTTGAGTGGGTTTAGCCACAACTTGTTGCTTAGGTGCTACCCGTTCACCTGTTAACTGTGCATCAAAAGGTGAAACACGTTGCTGAGTTGGAGCCGCATTTTTATGAGGAGCAGGTTTAAAAATACCACTCAGTTCATTTTCTTTAGGTTGCTCAAAACCATCATGGCTCATTGGATCAGCTTGCTCTTGCTGATCAACTGTAACTTGTCCATGCGTAGAAGAATTCGTCATCAATACTGGATCACGTTCCTGATCTTGATTTGACTTACTCTCAACAGTGGTAGGATCTGACGAATACGGTTGAGACAAGAACAGGAACAGTGAGATGCTTACAAACACCCCGGCAATAATACCAATGATGATATAGATTACTGGTGATCTCGACTTTTTTTTATTCGATTGCAAAACTCGAATAGAAGTTGGTTTTTCCTGAGCCATTTCGTTCCATCATCAAGGTAAATAAATTGTAATATGTGCCTGCTCTTGTGGGGCAGAAATCACATTTTGATAAGTAGATAATGCTTTATCAATTTGATTGTTCAACATAAATCTTAGACCCGCGAAGGTAAGCAATGCAAAAATCAATAAGAAAATCAAAATCCAGAAAAAAGGTAATTCGCGATGAATAATATTTCGTATCTGATCGGGAATTGCCGAGAACGGCGAAAAAGCAACTTTTTTACCTTTTAAATAATCAATTTCGTCACCTACTCGCGCAACCAAATGATTTAAGCTTTCGATAGACTCAATTCGATATTTACCCTGAAAACCTAATAATAGACAGTAATGGAATACTTCAAGAGCAGCTAAACGATCTTTTCCACGGCTTCTCAGCTGTTCTAATATTTCGAAGAACTGATAACCCGCCAATTGAGAACCAAATAAGCTCAATTGCAACGGACTAATCAACCAAGCATTTTGCAAATTAAAATAGCTTGGGTCTTGTTGGGTCACGATTGTTTCATCAATCAATGCACAAAATGCATATTTAGCATCATGAATATCATCTGCTGAAAACTGCAACTTTTTAGCTTGTTGTTCAAATCGATTAAGCAAATCTAAAATCTTTTCACGAAACCGCTGCGCGTCAGCTGGCACATACTGATTTCGAATCAAAAAGATTAAATAAAAACCATCGTGCAATAAATCGATCAGATTAATCGCCTGTAGCTTTGCTTGGGACTGGCTATTATTATTTCCCCCTGTCCCGATTTGCCCGTCATCAAATAAAGAAGGAGCACCTGTAGATTGTGACATTTTTCTCTCCTTTATCTTTAAGCGTTCATGACCGCAATCAGCTCAATACTGATATCTTGGAAGCCCGCTGGAACGTAAATACAAATCGTTTCTGAATCCAACATGCGCTGATAGAGTTCATGATGCGGTTCGATTTCGAAATAGCTCACACCAGAACGCACTGGAATAGCCGTTGGAACTTGAATTAAGTGGTGTAATGGAATGGCTGGTAATGCTGCAACAACACGCTGTTCAACATCCAGCGTACTACCGATTTTAAACCGTAGAGGTACAATCTGAATCAACTCGTGAGTCTGCATTGCACTGCTAGATACGGCTATATAAAGTCTAGTATCACGAGTAATCTTATCTGTCTCGAGGCTTCCCACCCAATATGAAGGTCGAATTTCTTTAAGGGCAATACTGATGTAGCGACTAGAAATAATGGTATCTAATAAATCACGCAAAATGGTGTCGAGCTGGGTAAAGCTCTCTTGCAAATTGTGATGTTTATAGGCTGGTAACTGATCAACTTCATAAGCTGTCGAAAAAGTTAATAATGAGCCCGCTAAACGCAATAATTCAAAAAACAATCGTTCCGGATGAATTTGTGGATATTGCAAGAAATGATTCAGACCAGCATGTGCAGTGTTTAAAGCATTGACTAACCAAAACGAAACGATATCACCTGAACGGAATTCAATTAATTTCTGTTCATTTTCACGGTTGTTGGTTTGAATGGTTTTAATTTTTGCCTTAATAACATTCAATGTTCTTTTTAAATTCGAAACTAATGTCTCAGATGCATCGACATGCAAAATAGGTGGAATAAATTTACGATCAATTTCAAAAGCACCTGAACTCTGGCGTTTGATTTTACCAATTGGCAAATAAAGAAAACCATCCAGATTATGATCAGGATTACTGTTTGCATCTAATAATTTAAACACAGCTCGACGACGCAATAAGCTGATATCAGCTTCTGTCGCATTTGTGAACAGATCGTGGGTCTCAACCAAATGTGATTGATAACGCCCCTTCTGTGATTGATTCTGATCAATTAAATTCTGTTTATTGGCTTGTAATAATGGTAATGCCAAATAGATGACCATTTCACCACGTAAATTAAGCTCATCAAGCAGAATTGGTTCAGGTAATAAATCGTAAGCCGGTGCCTGATATATTTCACCGTCTTGCCAAATCATTTCTACCGATTCAAGCGCAAGAATATGTGTACTAAGCTGTGCTTCATCAAAACTTAATTTTTGAACACCATATGAAAACGGCACAACAGCACGAACAGTGTGATTTAAGCGTTGTTCATGATAGGTATCTTGAATTTGGAAATGTTGAGGTCTTAAAAATAAACCTTCGCCCCACAGGACTTTTTCAGCTTTAAACATATGTCTTTACCAATCTTTATTCATATTCATTTTTAGGCTGCACACCTAACATTTCCTGAACCATTTGTAATGGGTTTTCATCTTTAATGACTTGTGCCAACCATTCATGTAATGGCATTTGACTCCATTTAATGGTCTTTTGAAGCATATAACTCACAGGACTATGTGGCTCATTGGCCTGAAAATAATCGGCTATTTCTTGTAGCACTTTCATTGCTTGCTCACGATTAGCCAAGTGAGTTTGTGCTTGAGGCTGAAACATAGGCTGTTCTGATACGATTTGTACAGGCACTTGATTTTCCATAGATGGAGTTGTAATAACAGCGGTCTGTTCTTGGGTTTGGGCAAGCCCACTACCAAAAGCCTCTGCTTTATAAATCTTGCGTAAGGTGCTGTGAATGGTTTCAAATGCAGAATCAATTGCAGCAAAACTTGGTGCATCTAATCCCATTAAGTGATCAAGCGTCTGTTTTAAAACATTCCACTCCGTTAGAACCGAAGTAAACTCTTGATAATTTGAATATTGAAAGGTTTTAGACGTATTAAAAATCGCTTGATCAAATTGTTCCAATTCAGATGGACCTGACTGGCTGTCGTACTCTTCAGTTTGCTTACGACGAATGTTTTCGTGGTATAGAAAATTATCGTAATCAAGTAAGTTGTAATAAGGAGCTGTGTTAGTTAAAGATACTTTCTTCAACAAACCAGGCAACTGATTAATTAAACCTTGTAATAAACCAATACGTTGGTCTAAATCATCATCTTCAATAATCGGATGAATATCCTGCCAATATTGGTTCAGCATGGTATGGGTTAAAGTTAAACCCTTTACCGATTCCCTTTTAGCGCAAAATCTAAATTTAGGCCAAGTGGCAGAAATATTAGGTTTCTCAGATTTATCTACTTTTTCTCAAGCTTATAAACGTTGGACTGGCGTTGCTCCAAGTCACTATAAAAAGCAAATGATTAAATAAATTCTATTTAAAATGTTACTTTTTATCCGGAGTTACTCCGACGAACTAGAATTCCAGCATAGAGAAAAGCATGCTACTATCAAAATTATGACAATTAATCATGTCAAATTTACTTTAGAGGGAACAAGATGTTAAAAACTCAAAAAATCAACATCGTACAAGAATTTGATGCACCCATAGATAAAGTCTTTGCAGCTTTGAGTGAACATGAAAACTTAAGCAAACTTTTTGCCCCTGCTAAAGTCACTCGCATTAGTAACGGCAAGGATGCACGTAACGGTGTTGGCTCTGCCCGCAAGATGTCTATTCCGTTTACACCTTCATTTGTTGAAACAAATTTAGTCTATAAAGAAAATGAACTGATCGAGTACGCGATCACAAGTGGCATTAGCCCAATTAAGGCACATCGTGGTGTGATGCAATTTACTGACTTGGGAAATAACCGAACTCGTTTGAATTACACTATCAGCTTTAAAGGCCGCGTTCCTTTTATTGGCCCGATTATTAAAGCCGCTCTACAAAATGGCGTGAGCCGTGGACTTAAAAAACTTAAATTTTAAGAAGCCAATACCATAAGAAAGCCCAATGATGGGCTTTCTTATTTTAGATTGAATACTAAGATAGGGTTATTAAAAAATATTCTAATAATTTATCTCGTTCATCTGTTTCCTCTTTACTTAAAAGCTGAACCATTGCCCCATCAATCACAAATAAAAACATGTGAGCATCTTCGATTAAAGCTGTGGGTTTGATGGTTAAAAGTAGGCCATGTATTTGGGTCACTAACCAGTTTCTATAATCCACTACCACTCTGTAAGCAGTTGGATAAAACTTTTCAATCTCCAAAATGGCCTTAAAAGGCAAACGGTACAGTCCTTCGAGGTTGGCATGGAGATAAAATATTTTTCTTAGCTTATCAAATACCATAAGTTCACGATATGAATGAATAATAGATAACACCTCTTCTTTTAACCCATCTTTTTGAAAGGTTAAGCACATTTCAATGAACCTTTCTTTTGAATGGAAATGCTTATAAAAAGTGGCCTTATTCACTTTGGATTCGGCAATAATTCGGTCAACACCGACTTTGTGAAATCCATACTCCATAAATAAATCTTTTGCTGTATGAAGCACTCTGAGTGCTCTAAATGAAGCTTCTAAATTTGGCATAGTTATACCGTTAAAATAATTTTTTGTTGTATGTAAAAGAGATAGAAATGCCGTCACTCTTAAATTGAGTGCTAAAAACGGGCATGCAAAAGCGGCACAATAAAGGTGTGCTCGCCTATCTCGGGGTTATTGTTGCTATGATTTTTGAGTCGTAACGATGTTTAGGTGTAGAAAACCTAGAGTCGATTAAACCGATTTAGAGAGTATTTAAACGGTATAAATAAAGAGATTTTGGCAAAGGCCAATAAATAAGATGAATTAGTACGCATAGCGGACTCCTTTGGCTATAAAAGAAGTTTCACCGCATTACTGCTAAATAATGGTGGCGAAACGAAAGAGGGTTAGCAGACTGGAGCCAAAGAATCCAGCACACCCGAAGGTGTCCCCCTCCCGTTCCGCCGCAGAGGGGGCACGCAGGGATTTCCACAAAAAAGTTAGACTTTTTCGTGTACTTTGGCTGATGGTCTGCTAAAACCAACTGGCAATGTAGGCCAGCCCGCAAAGGATAGTATTCGCTTTTGTTATCGTCAAGCGTAGGAAATGACAATCGTATTAAAGTAGAGCGGTTGGGGAATAAAATTTATTTATAGGTTTAAGTTATAGTTTAGTTCATTATGAAATTTCTAATATTTTTAGTATGATATATTTTCATTACAAAATAATTAGATTCAACTAATGACATTAAAGACTTTATATATTGAGCTTTATTATGGAGAATATTCAGCTCAAAAAAGGATAGAAAAGATTAATAAATACATTGAAAAAAACGAAGATACTCACGTAGATTTTTTTACCGAATTATTACAGCCATTTAATGATTATAATTCTTTATTACTGCGAATCATAAAATTAACAGACCCTAATTTTTCATATAATTGTATTGAAGCAGAAATATTAGCAGCTCGATTTTTTTTAGATATTTTAAATAATTATCAAGAAAACAATCTAAGCCCAGTTCAGCTATGTACAATTTTCAGTAATTTAGAAACAGGTTTTATGGGAGCTTCAAGAAATCTTCCAGACAATATAATTTATTACCCTACTTGGCTCGAATCTTTCTACGATGCTTGCGATTGGTGTGATGAAACATGGACTTTAGAGAATTCTCCTCAACTAATTGAAACCACAAAACAGCAAATCCATATCATAGAAAAATGGCTATTCTTCAAATAGTGATAAGGCATCTTTATTGCTATTTTCTTAACCATTTTTCGACTAATCTTCCATGTCTTTCCAAAAGTTATTCTATAGACACCGGTCTTTGCCAGCTTCCAAAAATTTGATAGAAGACAGAGAACCTTTTTGGTGAACAAAATATGAAAACTATAATTCATACTAATTAATGCATTCACGTACAAAGCTTTCTTCGTCACCTTCAGAAGAAAATATATTGTGATCTTTAATACAAAAATTTAATGTTTGCATTACCACCCCAGGTTCATTAAAAAGTCCCTCTCTTGAAATAGAAATATAGTAAGGTTTCTTTTCTTCAATTCCGTTGCTTTTATAATTACCAATAACAATCTCGGCTACTCTTTTTTCAACATTTTTTTGCAAAATTTCCTTATATTCTAAACTATTTTCTTTCTTATCAACCAAGCTTCTTACTTCATACCCATGAACTATTATTCCATCTTTATTTAATAGAAAATGGATATCTGAGTTACTTATATTTACCTTAATTTTATTTTCTTCTTTTTTAGAAAAAAAAACAAATGCGATATAGCATAAATACAAGAAAAATATACCCAAAATAACCAATATTACTTTATTACCAACAGACGAATCTTTCACTTTAATAGTTCCTAGTGTATTTATTTTATTACTTGACGAATTTTTTGTTCATACATAGCAAGAACTTTATCTCTACTCTTACCTACAACATTCTTTCTATTTCTTTCAAGCATATAACTCACATCATAATTATTTTTTAACAACCAATAGTCAGCCAAAATTTCAGCCTGTGATTCTAAATTATAGTCTAAAAATCTTTTAGACGTATTTTTATATTTAACAAACTCAGCAACAGTTGGGCTTTCCAATATATTGTATATATAAGGATCATATTTAAAATTACTAAGAACAGAACAAGCTTGCAAAGAATGATATTCGCTTTTGTTGTCGTCAAGCGTGTGAAATGACAATCGTATTAAAGTAGAGCAGTTGTAGAAATAGAAAAGCCATTACTGGGTAGGTAATGGCTTGGTATCAGATAGATTTATTTTAAAAGTTTAATTACATGTCGTATCTTCTGGACTTACGGCTTTAGCACTTAAAATATTTTTCTTTTTAGATATACAGATTAACTTAGAGAAATTTTTATTAGACTCTAAATTAATATCATATACCTTTTTATCTTCAAAAACTGAAGCGGGAATAGATAAACAATCCTCTGATTTAATAGGAAATTTCACACCTTTACCTTGATAAGTTTTATCATAAATACTTTCAAATTTTTGGGTCGGCTTATATTCTCCAACAAAGACAATGAAATAATTATCTGGATCAAGATATGTATTTTTATTATCAGTATAGATGCATAAATCATTGTTTTTAACAATGGCTTTTAGCTCATGACTAATCGGTTGGGCACATCCAACATTCATTAAAATAGTGAAGATTAAAGCTAGAGATAGTTTTATTTTACGCATAATTATGATTTCGGCAGTAATGATTTATCATGAGGGTTATGCAAGAAATCTCTTAAAATTCTCTCAACATACCCTAAAAGTTTTAAACTTTTTTGGTGATGAGGTCTAGTCGGAAAATTATTTTGTAAATAACAAGCATCAAACCATAACTCAATAATCCGTCCTTGTTGTTCAAAATTAAAATCGCTAAATTTTTTATTTAAATCTCTTCCAGTTATATCTGTATCATAAGCTTTTAACTCATTGCTTCCAGAATCTGCAGAATTAACTTGTGAAGTATAACCGCCTTTACATAATTGCTTAAGACCCAACCAACCATTCGATACACCCATTTGATATTGCCATACATGCACCATTTCATGAATGAACCAATGTTGTGCATTTCCTTTTGCTGCACTAAAATCTGGATTTTGTATATAATCATCTTTAGGCAAATACATTTCCCCTGCTGGAGTCATCGCATTACCAGTTTTAGTATGTATCATTCCACCAATGTGAATCCATACTTTCGAATAATCAATTGCATCTTTAAAGACTAACCGTGACATTGCTATTTCACCTGGGGTTAGTTGTCTTTTAGTATTAAGTTTAATAACTGAAGCTTTGGCCTTCATATCCCCATCTAGTTTTTTTAATTTGTCACTGAAAGTTGCAATAATATTACCCATGTGAATGCTCCTTAGAGATAATTCTTAACTCGATTTCTTCCATCTCATTACTTGTTATTAAATCAGTGTAACCATTTTTATCTGTTGTGCCGTGAACTACACTGCCATTTTTTTTATGTATTTCATAACATACCGTAGCTAAAGGCTATCCAGTTAATTCATCCTGTAATAGAAATCTTTGCCCATATTCATGTTTTGTTTCCTCGACAAAATTATTCTGTGCAGTTGTCTTTGATGAAGAAGAATATGGACTACCACTCTCACCAACAACATGGCTTTGTTGAGGTAAAAGTGTAGCTCCGCAGGATAGTTTATCACCTACATAAGCAACTGGTTTTCCATCAAAAATCACATGATCATGACTTTTAATAACTGTAGACCAACACCTACACTTAGGACAAACATGCCCATCCCCAGCACGAACAAATAAGTTACCCATTTGGGAACTTATCATTTGAGTTGAGGGAACAACTCCACCATGATCAGTAATAGCATTATGGATTGCAAAACCTTTCGACATCTTACTTATCCATTTATTTATTATTTAAAAAATCTAGAGGTTTTGGGCCATCATTATATATACATATATAAACTGACTTATTTGGACTCTCTATAATTTCATCATTATTATCTAAGCGTGAACCAATTAAAGCTACTGATTGCCCTTCTATAGTTAAAGCTTCACCAGCACCTGTAATAATTTTTGCTGTTGTACCATCTGCATAAATTGCTTCATCACCCACCAATGCTAATGAAATTCCTTTTAATTTTGAATGGTGTCCAGAAGCTCGAATAAGCCCACCATTTTTTGTTTTGGCACCATTTACTGCAATATAATATTTAGTAAATGGCTTATTCTGCCAATATAAATTTTCTGCATTTAAAATCTGTTGAATATCATTTTCTGAAAGATCTTGTAATTGTTCGTAAGAAAGATCTCTTAAAAAAGTAGGACTTGTCATTTTTGTACCATTCTAATTTTTTCAAAATGAATAATAGCAAAAATTTATTAATATAAAAAATAAACTAAACGTAATTTTAAAATAAAACTATCATATTTAAATATAAAAAATAGGCCAGATTATAATCAAGCCTATTTAAAACCCTTTCTAATCCATCAACTTTTTACGGCGATACAACCCACAATTTCCAGAAAATAGCGCTGCCAATAAACAGGTAATAATGGCATAAGTCGCAACATTCATTCCAAATAACTCAACAGCTAAAATAATTGAGGTTAACGGAGCCTTACTCGCCCCTGAAAACAGACTTACTAAACCCAAGCCAGCAAGTAATGAGAGTGGTAGGTTTAAAACTGCGCCTAAAGCATTCCCTAATGTTGCACCCACATAGAACAATGGCGTAATTTCACCACCTTTAAAGCCCGAACCTAAAGTGATGGCTGTAAAAACAGTCTTGTTAAAAAAGTCGTAAAACTCAATCGGTACATAAAAAGAT
This sequence comes from Acinetobacter sp. AOR41_HL, assembly GCF_027854645.1. Classification (NCBI taxonomy): domain Bacteria; kingdom Pseudomonadati; phylum Pseudomonadota; class Gammaproteobacteria; order Moraxellales; family Moraxellaceae; genus Acinetobacter; species Acinetobacter sp. AOR41_HL. The sequence goes on from NZ_JAKTHZ010000037.1 coordinate 174,561, forward strand.
GAAATAATTTTATCTGTACCTAAACCGTTGTACTGCTGATGTGCAGTGAACAACGTAAGCAGCATAATAATAATACCGCCGACCATCGTTCTTAATGGCAAATAACGAATGTATTTATAAAAGAGGTCACTTGCCAAGTGAATGGCTGCAATAAAGAAGCGCGCAGCCAAACCAAAAACTAATCCTGCCGCAATTAAGCTCATGAGTGTGCCAAAATGAATGGCTGGAAACTCGCTAATTACATAAAAAACGTGCGGATGCACAATTTCAAATAGCTCAGGAATGGTCGATGCAATCAGCGCCGACACAAAACATGGAAAAATAGCTGAGTATCTTAAATTACCTAAAGCGGTAATTTCTAAACCATAAATTGCACCCGCCAAAGGCAGACCAAACACCCCAGCAAAACCCGCGCCAATACTGGCGATTAAACAGATTTTTCGGTTGTCTTCCGAGATTTTTAATATATAGCTTAAATGGTCAATTAAGGCACCTGAAAGCTGAACCGCTGGCGCCTCACGCCCTGCCGAACCACCAAACAACTGCGTTAAAATTGAGGTAATAAAAATGATAGGACTCATTCGTTTTGGAATAAACGATTTGGGTTGATGAATCTCATCTATGAGTAAATGAGTTCCCCGTTCAATCGGCGAACCATATTTTTTAATGAGATAACCAATACCAAAGCCTACAAAAGGCAGAAAGTAGATGAGCCAGTGATGCAGACTGCGGACTTTGTTTGAAATATCAAAAGCCACAAAGATTAGAGTGGATGCCAGCCCAGCAACGACTCCAATCACAATTGATATGACGAGCCAATAGACACTGTATTTTAGAATTTGATCATATTCAGATGAAGGTAGAATTTTCATTCGCTTTCTTCAATTCGCCTGTGAGTGAGTGCCAAATTCTCAAATTTTTTTTATGCTGCCAGTTCATTAAGTGAGAAATGCTTAAACTGGGCTAAAAATTAAAGCTCGCATAAGCGAGCTTCAAATACAGTGATTAATATTTATACCACCAATCTGTGACAAATATCTCATAACCCGTTCTGGCTTTCAAGTTGAAAATGGTTAATGAAAACCTAAAAAATGCCTGATTGAGTTAATTAATAAACACTCGTTTTGACCTGATCAAACTAAAAACATTCTCAGGCCAAATAACCTATTCAAATTTTAATTAATGCTCGCAATCATGGTTTCAGCATGGCAGGTCGCACCCTTCTCTGCACTAATCTGAATAACACCACTACGGTGTGCAAGTACCTGAACTTCCATTTTCATGGCTTCCATAATGGCAACCACTTGGCCTTCTGTGACTTGCTCACCATTTTCAACTTTCCAAGCGCTAATCACACCATTAATAGGCGCAAGTAAATGCTCGGCACTGACTTCTGGCTCGGCAATCTGCGCTTGAGCTGCGGTTACTGGGCCTTGTGCAAACATACCCGCAGGTAAACCTAAACGGTGTAACTTGCCATCAATTTCAATGTAGCTGAGTAACATCGGTTGTTGATGGTTTGGAATACCACGTTTGGTTGGCTTTAACTCTTGCTTAAAGTCATTTTCAATCCAACGCGTATGTACATTAAATTCATTTGTAAAGTCAGGTTCATTAAGTATCGCACGGTGGAAGTCTAAAACTGAAGCCACACCTTCAATTTTAAATTGCTTCAAAGCACGTTTAGCACGAGCAATTGCAACTTCTCGGGTTGGACCCGTCACAATCAGTTTTGCCATGAGTGAGTCAAAGTGACTAGACACTAGAGAACCAGTGCGCACACCTGTATCGACGCGTACACCATTACCAAATGGTGCTTCAAATAAACTCAACACACCAAAGGCTGGAATAAACCCGCGAGCTGGGTCTTCGGCATTTATACGAAACTCAATGGCATGACCTTGTGCTTTTGGTGTTTCTTTAATAGAAAGCTCATGGCCCTGTGCAACACGAATTTGTTCAACTACCAAATCGACTTTTGAGGTTTCTTCAGTCACTGGGTGTTCAACTTGCAAGCGCGTATTTACTTCTAAGAATGAAAGTTTACCGTCACGACTCAGTAAGTACTCAACGGTTCCCGCACCCACATAGTTTGCAGCCTGACAAATATTTTTTGCCGAGCTTAAAATTTGCTGGTAAATCTCATCGCTAATAAATGGCGCTGGCGCTTCTTCGACTAACTTTTGGTTACGGCGTTGCAACGAACAATCACGTGTACCAAGCACTACAATATTGCCATGTTGGTCGGCTATGACTTGCGCTTCTACATGGCGTGGTTTATCTAAATATTGCTCGACAAAACATTCACCACGGCCAAAGGCAGCTTTTGCTTCACGTACTGCCGACTCATAAAGCTCTTTGACTTCTTCGAGTTTCCACGCGACTTTTAAGCCACGGCCACCACCACCAAATGCGGCTTTAATGGCAATCGGCAAACCAAACTGCTTGGCAAACTCTAAAGCTTCAACTGCATTGTTGAGTGGGTCTTGCGTACCCTGAACTAACGGCGCACCCACCGAAGCAGCAATTTTACGCGCTTCGATTTTATCGCCTAGTTTTTCAATCGCACTTGGAGATGGCCCTACCCATTTTAAGCCTGCATCAATCACGGCTTGAGCAAACTCAGCACGCTCAGATAAAAAGCCGTAACCCGGATGCACCATCGTTGCTTTCGATTTTTTTGCAACTTCAATAATAGCAGGAATATTTAAATAGGTTTCACTGGCGGTCGCACCAGCCAAGCCCCATGCTTCATCTGCAAGTTCGACATGCATGCTACCAATGTCGTCATCTGCATATAACGCGACCGATGAAAGTCCCATATCACGGCAAGCATGGATAATACGAACAGCAATTTCACCACGATTAGCAATCAATAATTTTTCTGTATTCATCATTCATTCTCAAAATCTGTAAATTCGGCAATTTTTTTAAATTTGATGTGGCAACCTGCCGGAATCTGTGCCACCAAGTCCCAATGGTGTTTAGCAACAGAGGCAATGACCGGATATCCGCCCGTTAAAGGATGATCATTCATAAACAAAACGGGCTGACCACTCGGTGGAATTTGCAAAGCGCCAATGCAAGTGCCTTCACTTTCCAGTTCATGGGTAATTTTGCGAGTTAGGGGCTGTTCACCTGAAAGTCTGAGCCCAACTCGGTTGCTTTCATTGGTCACGAGCCATTCTTGCTGACAGAGCAGTTCAATACTGTCTTGTTCGAACCAGTCTGTGCGTGGCCCCATTACAATATCTAGCTCAACCATTTCACCAACTTTTGGCAAATCGCTTTTGCCCACTTCATTTACACTAATGTTGGCTGCCTTCACCTGTCCTTGGTAAATGGTATCTCCAAGCTTTAAAGGCTCTGGCCCTAACACCGCCAAGCTGTCAAACGAGGCACTATTGAGTACTGGTTCAACGTCTATACCACCGCGAACTGCCAGATAGTTTCTTAAGCCTGCTGTTGGGGGTTGAATTTGAAACTCATCGCCTTCATCCAAATCAATCGGCTGATAGCTTGCAAAGTCTGCGGTTTGACCATCGGTAAATTTCACTCGAATGTTTGAGATCGCGCCTGCCACCGCAATAACACCCGCATGCTGCATTTTGGCTTTTAGCCCACCATTTAAAACTTCAATGACGGGTGCATCGGTTGGGTTACCCACAATACGGTTGGCACTATGCATGGCAGATAAATCCATTGCACCAGCCACGCCAACACCAATATTGGTCTGGTTTAGGCGCCCTTCGTCTTGAATAAGCATTTGTAAACTTGGCGCAGTAATCGTAAATAGTGGCACAGATTGTTTCGGCTCAACTGTACGCGTGATTTGCTTCGGTACAGTCACAGTGGTCGGACGATGCGTAACATCTTCAAAATGTACAGTCATGCCCGGTAACAGCAATGCAGGATTTTTACGCTCTAAATCCCACATTTTTTCTGTTGTTGTACCAATCAGCTGCCAACCACCTGGACTGTCTTTTGGGTAAATACCAGAGTATTTTCCAGCCAAACCCAAAGAGCCTGACGGTATTTTTTTACGTGGAACCGTTAAGCGCGGAATATCAGTAAAAGGCTTATCGGGACTACTCATATACGCAAAGCCCGGCGCAAAACCAATAAAAGCCACATTCCACACGCTTTGGTGATGTTTTCTAATCACATCGGCAATGGACAGCCCTTGCAACTCGGCAACCTGAGCAAGGTCTTCGCCATCATAACGAATCGGCACAATCACTTCTTGGCCGCTACGCTCAAATCCAGAATCAACTTTGAGGCTCTGAATTGAAGCAACTAGCGTTTTAAAATTGGTTTCTATCTCATTAAAAAAAACCAAAATTGTTTTTGCAGCGGGGACTAAGTCTTTAATTCCATTCAATTGCGTATTTTGCAATTTATTGTACAACGCCAAAGTTTCCTCTAAGCTCGCAAGCTCAATTAGAAAACAATCGGCGTTTACCGATAAAAAACGCATTTGCTTATCCTTTTAATTCTTCTTTAGCTATTTAGCCCATCCAAGCACGGTCAGGAATATCGGTAATAAACATGTAGCCCGGTGCATGACTAATGGCAAAAGGAATTTTCGAGTTCATGACTGCTGCTTGCGGTGTTACCCCACATGCCCAAAACACAGGAATTTCACCCGCTTCAATACGGGAAGCATCACCAAAGTCAGGCTTATTTACATCCTTAATACCTAAGCTTTCAGGGTGCCCGATATGTACAGGTGCCCCATGTACACTTGGCATACGTGCAGTGATTTTTACTGCTTCACTAATTTGATGAGATGGAATTGGTCGCATGGAAACCACCATATTTCCTGAAATACGCCCTGCCGGTTCGCACTCTATATTGCTCAAATACATCGGAACATTGGTATCGTCATGAATATGACGAACTTCAATACCCGCTTCTTGCAAAGCTGTTTCAAACGAAAAGCTACAACCAATTAAGAAAGTCACCAAATCAGGATGAGCATTATAAATTTCTCTTGCATCGGTCACTTCATCGACCATTTCCCCATCTTTCCAAATGCGATAACGTGGGAAGTCGGTTCGAATGTCTGAGTCTGCGGCAAGCTTAGTTGCATAAATGCCCTCTTCGAGCACATCAAGCACTGGGCAGCTTTGCGGGTTACGGTGTGCATAGAGCAAAAAATCATATGCCCAATCTCTTGGCACTGAAATCATGTTGACCTGCGTCATACCCGCAGCCATGCCCGCCGTTGGTTTATCGAAACCTGCACGGATTTTTAAACGTGCATGTAATGCGGCTTCAAGCTGAGCTGGGTCGACTTTAATATCCTTATACATTGCGCTCTTCCTTATGCTTTATTTACAAATGGGCGAATTTCAATATTGTTTTTTACAAGCTCGGCTTTAATGGCTGCTGACATTTCTAGTGCGCCGTCGGTATCGCCGTGTAGACAAATCGTGTCGGCCTGAATTGGGGTAAATACACCATCAATTGACTCGACCCCACCATTTTTAAGCATAGACACCACACGGCTCGCAACAAATGCCGAGTCGTGTAAAACCGCACCTTCTAAACGGCGGGAAACCAATGAACCATCGCTGTTATAAGCACGGTCTGCAAATGCTTCGGACACAACTTTTAAACCCGCAGCTCGTGCCTGTTCGACTAAGTTCGACCCAGCTAAAGCAACTAGTACGAGTTCAGGGTTATACATTTTAATGGCATCAATTACTGCGGCTGCCTGAGCTTGGTCATGGGCAATGGTGTTGTAGAGCGCACCGTGTGGTTTAACGTACTGCACTTTTGAGCCTGCCACCTTTGCTAAACCATCAAGCGCAGAAATTTGGTAAAGCACATCTGCAATAAGTTCGTCACGTGACAAATCCATATTACGGCGACCAAAGCCTACAAGGTCTGGGTAAGACACATGAGCACCTATGGTCACGCCAAGTTCAACTGCTTTACGAACCGTTTTTAAAATGCCGAGCGGGTCACCAGCATGAAAACCACAAGCAATGTTGGCACTGGTCACGACAGGTAAAATCTGGTCATCATTACCCATTTTCCATGAGCCAAAGCTTTCACCCAAATCACTATTTAAATCTACAAACATGGTATTATTCCTTTATCAATTCATGTCGTCTGGCTTAAAGTTTGGTCAAATAGTTAAACACTGTCGTAAATGACATATAACCCATCCACCACGTCAACAAACATGTTAATCCACCCAAAATAAGTAACCATTTTGGATAGTTATAATTACCCATTAAATCTTTACGGCACGCTGCGACATACACAAAAATTGTAAGGCCAATTGGCAACACTAATCCGTTAAAACCACCCACAAAAATGAGTAGACCTGCCGGAGTTGCACCCAATAACACATAGAGCAATAAAGCCAATGCGATAAAGGTAATGGTCGTATAGTTGGTTTGTTTTGGCGTTAAATTCTTTTTAAAGGCGGTAAAGAATGAAACCGAAGTATATGCGGCACCAATCGTACTGCTAATACCCGCGGCCCAGAAAATTAAACCAAATAATTTAAAACCGAATGTACCTGCTGCATATTGAAATGCTTGGGCTGCCGGATTGGCGTCATGGCTGGCTAAATCAATATGGGCACCGCTCACCACCACACCTAAGAACGCTAAAAACAGCACATAACGCATGATGCCAACTACAACAATGCCTTTGGTTGCAGCTTTAGCAACTTCATTAATATTTTCAGGGCCAACAGCACCTTTATCGAGTAAACGGTGCGCACCCGCATAACAGATATAGCCACCCACTGTACCACCCACAATAGTGGTAATAATGGCAAAGTCGATATGATCTGGAGCAAATGTCTGATGTACAGCTTGACCAACTGGAGGCATCACAATGACGGCAACAATAATAATCAGCAGGATTTTAAGCAGACCCAACACGATCATACTTTTATCCATGGCAAGCGTTGCTTTTTTGGAAGCAAAAATTAAAATCGCTAACGCCCCACTTAAAATACCGCCCCACTTTGTATCTAGACCAAAAAGTGCATTTAAACCTAAAGCTGCACCTGCAATATTACCGACACTAAAGAAAAAGCCACCCAAAATCACCAGAAACGCCAGTAAATAACCACTACCCGGTAAGGCTTTATTGGCAATATCAGATGCACGCATCTGGGTAAGTGTCACCACTCGCCAAATATTTTGTTGGACGACATAATCAATCAGAATAGAAACTAAAATGGCAAAGCCAAATGCCGCACCTAACTTAACTGTAAATACAGCAGTTTGGGTTAAAAATCCTGGCCCCATTGCAGAGGTCGCCATCATAAAGATTGAGGCAACAATGGCCCATTGGCGATCTGATAAAAAAGAAGATTTCAGTAAAGACATATTAATGCGTTCCTCATCCATTTGAGCTTAACAACGCTATTTTCAAGTTGAATCAAGAACACCATTTTTGTCCTAAACGATATTCTTTAATCCTTTAAAATGACAAAGATTCCCTATTCCCCAATCAACACAATCGGTGATCAAATCTTGTGTCTAAAATAAAAACATAGCTAATCCCTACGAACAATAAGACTTTTTACAGAAATTTAAAATTTTAAATAATTGATTTTTATAGTTTTATATTCAAACCAAAATACAGGATAAATTTTACTTATCGATGTACATAAGCTGTTTTTATGGTTTTACATATAAAACAGCTTTTTTAAACAAGGAAGAATAAGAATAAATGATACTCAAAAAACAGCTTATTTTTTGATTTGCTCATTAAGCCTTTTCATAGCACTCGCCGAGACTTTAACAGCAACCTCGGTTAATTTTTCTTTCAAGGCAACATCGTTACCGTGAATATAAATAGACGTAAAATGAAAGGTTTTTAAGCGAATAGGTGTATTTAATATTTCTAGACGCCCGTCGGTAATTTCCTTTAACGCCGTTAAAGTTGGCACTACCGCAATACCTAAGCCTTGCTCGGCAAGACGCAATAAAGTCGCTAAAGAATAGCTAGTAATTGATAGTGGTTCATCAATCCCTTTTTCTTTCATTCTTGCCTTTAATTCTTTATAGGGGTAGGTAATTTTTGGATAGGTTAAAATGGTATGTGACATCAAGGTTTTAAAAGACATTTGTCCAATTCCACCTTTAAATGAAGGTGAAGCCAAAAAACTTAACTCGAAATCACAAAGTGCTTGTTCAATACACTCAAAAGCCAACGTTGGCCCGAGTAAAAAGGCCATGTCCAAGTCCCCAGTACGTACCCCTTCTTGTAAGTTAGGTGTCAGATCCACCACAATTTCGACTGAAACTTTTGGGAACTCTTGTTGAACTTTTTCGATATATTCGACTAGCCATGTATACACAATCGTTTCGGAAACGCCTAAACGTATAGTTCCTGTGAGATGCTGATTTTCAGTAAGCTCTGCGACCAGATCGGTTTCTAAACGCATAAACTTTTCGGCATATTTAAATAATGTTCTGCCTTTATGGGTCAATTTAAACTGTCGCAAGCTTCGGTCTAAAACTTTAAAACCTAATTCATTTTCAAGAGATGTGATTTTTTGAGATACCGCAGGCTGTGTCGTTTGTAATTTAGTCGCGGCCTTATTGAAGCTATTTAAAGTCACAACCCAATAAAATGCTTCAAGATTCTTTAAATTCACGTTTCATCCTGTCTTAAAAATTCCTTTACTTTTATAGTATGGGAGCTTTTAGCGTGTTAAGGCTAGCAATAAATAAATTTTTAACTAAAGTTAGCCATTCAAATTTTTAAATGCTTTAGAAAGCTGACTAATTGTTTTGATCTGTTTTGCATAACGACGGCATGATCGGCATGCCAATAAATGTAATTGCAAACTACTTTGCTCACGTAAAAACAAAGGTCTATCTTGTTTCTCAGACAAAAGTTGAGTGGCTTGTCGACATGTCAACATGAACAATCCTCCTTCAATAACCATTTATTTTCTAAGCATTCGCGTAATCGAGTACGGCTTCGATACATCAACACATTAAAGTTGGAAATAGATAACTCTAACTTGCTACAAATCTCATTAGAACTCAGCTCTATCACCTCTCTCATCATAAAAACTTGAGCATATTTGGCAGGCAAATGATCTAAACAGGCTTCAAAAATTATCCAAAAATCTGACTGCTCTATCATTTCTTCAGGGCTTTGCCATGCTTGAGGTGCTTCATATTTATGCCAGTGTCCTGAAGCATCAAATAATTCATCAACACTGAGTTCACTTTCCTCGTCTTTAAATAATTCAGACATGGCAACTAAGCGCGACTTTTGCCGAAGTACATCAATAATTTTATTTTTTAAAATAGAAAATACCCATGTTTTGAACGCAGCTCGCCCTTTAAATGAATCTAAATGTTGAAAAGCGCTCGTTAATGCTTCTTGCACCACATCTTCAGCTTGCGGAAGTGAGGACAACTGTAAAAAAGCAAATTTAATCATTTGCTGCCTTAAATCTTGTAAAAAGGCTGGGCTATGCAGTTGATCCCCTAGATCGTCATGATGTGATGCCGCAGCTGAAGTCATCCTTGTACCTCTTTAAAATCATGGGGAGTTTGAATTAATTGTAGTCGAGTTAAGAGGTTTTTGAGTTCTTGAATTTGCAGATAAATTTCAGGTTCAGACAAGTCAGTAAGTACAGAATAAATGAGTGTGAAAATATCATGGTCAGTTAACGCTATATTTTTCGTTAACTGTTCAATCAGCATAGCAAACAAAGGTGAAAGCTGTTCAATACATACTTTATCTTGTTGATCGCGCCAGACCATTATTGCACCTGGTGCAAGTTCAACTTGTTCTGGCGTCATCAAAGTCGTCCACGTATAAACGGGATATTGATAAACCAGTACCCATACTTTAGTGGTTAACTGCCAAGCACAATTTTCGTGAAAAACATCATTTTCAATTTCGACAGTATCTAAATACAGTTCAAGCCATTCAAACTGCAATAATTCAGCCAGCCAAGGGTATTCTTGCAATATCGGATGCTGTTGCTCTGTTAAATACTCTCTAAATTCTAAAGAAATATCATTATATAAAGGTGAGCGGCTCTTAGCTTTTTGAAAGAACTCTAACAGTAATTGTTGCCACTTTAATTCTGGCAACATCGCACGAGCTACCGGATAAACTAACTCAATAAATGAGCTGACATTATTAAAAAGCAAGTCCCGATAAATTTGCATTCGTTGAGCAGGAAGTGCTTGAGGTATTTCCAAATCAGGATCACGAATCCATTCACAAAACTGTCGTTGCATGGTTTGGAAGGATATTTGATTTCCCTTCATAGCCACTCTCCTGTTGTTGAATGAGTTTAATTTTGGCGAGTTCCTCTTCTAATTCTTGCCATGATGGAATATTAAAGTCGCGTTCTAATAAAGTCGGTTTTACTCCACACACTTGATAGGTATATCTCAATAGCTCCCAAACACGGTCACAAACTTCTGCCCCATGGGTATCGATTAATAAGTTCTTCTGAACTTTTTCATGCCCAGCAATATGTAAATAACGGATTCTTTCTTTTGGCATTTTCTGGATAAAACCAAATGCATCGCTACCATGATTGATACTGTTGACATAGACATTATTTACATCAAGGAGCAAATCACAGTCTGCATGTTGAATCACTTCACGGATAAATTCAGCTTCACTCATTTCGGCATTCGGCATTAAATAAGTAGAAACATTCTCTATAACTAATCTTTTTCCTAAAATATCCTGCACACGTAAAATACGTTCAGCCACATATTTAACAGCGGCTTCTGTCATCGGTATGGGCAACAAATCGTATAAATAGCCGCCGTCATTTGTATAACTTAAATGTTCAGAATAAATTGGTACATCATATTGTTCTAAAAAGCTTTTTATTTTACCTATAAATTCGAGATTAAGTGGATGCGGCCCTCCAATAGATAATGACAAGCCGTGACAAATTAATGGCGCTTTTTCAGCACACTGTGCAAGTAGTTTTGCATGTCGACCACCAAAACCTAACCAGTTTTCTGGGGCAACTTCGATAAAGTCCGGATATGTTTTTGCAGCTAGAAACGAATCTATAAAGTCACGTCTCAAACCAAGCCCCACACCATTCAACTCCATCATGGTGATTACTCCTTTTGGAAATGATGCCGACACTTACTAGAAGGCCGACATCATCCATGATTAGATTGTTTACTTGGCGCCACACTTGCCATCAGCAACTTTTTTATCTGCCCCGCACTTGCCGTCCGCTGCTTTTTTAGTTGCTCCGCATTTACCATCTGCTGCTTTTTTATTTGCTCCACATTTTGCTTCAGCAGACTTTTCGTGTTTTTTCATTTTGTTGGCTCCGCATTTCGCCTCACCACATTTACCATCGGCTGCTTTGGTTGCATGTACTTCGGTTGTTGTATTGGTTGCTGCTACAGCCACTTGCGTAGCACCCGCAACTGAAAGTGCTAATAATGCTGCCACTGAAGTCATTGAGTTGAGTTTGTTCATTTTCGTATTCCTTTAATGCTAATTTCTCGGTTTGTACACATGTACATAAAGTTAGACGGACTAAATCCCTTTTTATTACACCGTAAATAAAAAAAATTTTTATGTAAGAAATACAGTTTCCATCCGACTAATTATTATTCAATCGCATTGGATGTGAAATTAACATGAAGAACTTTATTTATGGCTTATCTAGATATTATCAAAACCTCGGTAAGTCTTTACAACATATTGATGGCATTGCCGCACTTGCTCTTCGATTGTACCTAGTCCCCATATTTTGGATGGCGGGCACAAATAAACTGATGCACTTCAATGACATTGTAGAATGGTTCGGTAGCTCAGATGGAGGATTGGGCCTTCCTTTTCCCTATTTAATGGCTATGCTTGCAACGTCAACTGAACTAGCAGGTGCCATACTTTTAACATTAGGTTTATTTACCCGTTTAATTAGTATTCCTCTTATTATTACCATGTTAGTTGCAATATTTACGGTACACCTCCCAAATGGATGGCAAGCAATTGCAGACCCGCATGCACCCTTTGCCAACATGCAAGTATTGGCTTCCGCTGAAAAGTTAGATAAAGCTCGAGAGATTTTACAGAACTATGGCAACTATGACTGGCTTACATCGAGCGGTTCGTTTGTTATTTTAAATAACGGAATTGAATTTGCCTCGACCTATATGATTATGCTACTTGCCCTGCTTGTACTTGGAGGTGGTCGTTACTTTAGTTTAGATTATTGGATTAAAAATAAACTACGCTAATCGATTATTGCACTAGCCGTCATGTTTACAACCGTTGCGGTCATTGAGTTCGCATGTTCTGAGGCAAGAAAAGCAACGGTTTCTGCAACTTGTGAAAGTGTCGGTAGTCGTTTTAGCATAGTGCTCTGAGCAGGACCCTCAAGCCATTGCCCTATGCTGAGTCCCATTGCCTGTGCTTTAGACTCAAACAATTCACGTGTATAAGAACCCGCTTGAACAGCATCAACTATTGCATGTGAACGCACACCGAGTACCCGTATATTCTTAGGGCCTAGCTCACTGGCGAGCGCTTTAATAAATGCCTCAATACCAGCACAGCCCATAATGTGCCCTAAATGTCCCGGTATCGCCATTCGTGCTGAAGGCGCCACAATTGAAATGATGGTTCCGCCGCGCTTACCGCCCATATAAGGAACCACAGCTTTAGAGATATTAAACTGTGCTGTAAGAAATGGATTTATTCCCCCGACAAACTCATCAAGGTTTAACTCTAGAATTTCTTTGCCTTGATTATGAATAAAACTGGTCGCATTGATGACGATATCTAAACCACTCGTCGCTTGAGCAATTTGAGCAACTACCTCACTGATTGCTTGGCTATCTAGCACATCGACACTGACGGTATGTACCGCGCCTTCGTATTTTTGCAGTTGTATCGCAATGTTTTGCAGTTTATTTAAATCTCTTGCGCATAAATAAACATGTGCTCCTTCACGAAGAAAAACCTGCGCAATTGCAGTTCCAATCGCGCCACTGCCTCCAAAAATTACTGCTACTTTTCCCTTGAGCAACATACGGCATCCTCTTGTTATTGTGCGCCATAGTTAGGTTATGACACACTATCAAAAGTGATGCAATTTTATACAGATTAAAGTTTGTATGAGCTTATGGCAGATGAACAAAAATAACGTCTAAGTCTTGTTTTGGTACAAACTTGGTTTTAGTCATTTGAAATTGAGTTGGACTAATTTTATTGACTTTACCATCCCAACAAAATGACACTAGTTCGCCTTTATCACGTTCAATCGTTAACTTAAAGTTTTCAATAGGCTTTGCCCAGTTAGCCCCTGTCGTCAAAATATAACCTAAAGCACTAAACGGCGAATGTTCTGCCTGAGCTTTTTTAAGGCCCTGCTTAAATTGTTTATCCATGCAAAATTGCTTGCTATCTTCATCTGGATAAAGCGCAACAGAACCGCCGACCAAAGGTTTATATTCATGATGAATTTTAGTCAAACCATTTGCTTTAAAAGTTTGCTTCCAGCTATAAATGACTTGAGATGACCACGGGATTACATCATCTTTTTCAAATTGGGCTAAAATTTTCTGCATTCGTGGTTTATTACATTGTTTTAGTTTGTCTACATAATCGTCATAATTATTATTGTTGCGCGTCCATGGATTGAGCATATCTTTTTCAGTAAAACCGCATTGCTTAAACTCTTCAGTTACATCCATTAAAGGAGATTTTTCATCTTTTTGAATAAACGTTCTAACATGCATTTCAGGTTTTATATTTTGGCCATCCACTACAATTTTAAAGCTCTTTAAAAGTGCTTCAGTATTTGCAAAATCTGCTTCAAAAAAGTTATCTACACGTGGTAGCGGAAATAAAATAGTTTCAGTGACATCCTTATTACTTAAATTTTTATATAGATAATCAACTCTAATTATCTTTTTACTTATAAATAAATCTTCACTTTGCATGGCAACTTGAGAGTTTTTTAAATACTGAATGCCACCTGTTCCGACGTAACCCGTCGAGTCATTGGCTAAGCTATAACTTGAGAGCGGAATCAAAACAGCTAAAGTCATTACAAGCTTTTTCATTTTAAAGTCTCTATATCGTTTTTTGATTATGAAATATCAACCTAAATGATAGCTGCTTTAAGACTGTTGAGGTAAGTACGTTAAAAGTAATTAAAAAGAGGTAAATAATTTGGCTAAAACAATCTTTTATGAGCCACTCACTTTCACAAAGTCAGTGGCTGTAAAGATAATCGCTTTAAAAGAATACATATATTTTATTTTGTGGCGACTTCTTCATGACTATGGCTCTCTTCTTCGTCTTTAGCCAAGAAGCAAACACCTGCAAAAATAAGAATAGCGCCAGTAACTTTTGTAAATGTTAGCGGTTCATTAAACAGCCAAATCGACAAAAACATCACCGTGATGAGTTCTAAATGTGAAGCTGCAAAAGCCGGCCCAATAGGCGCATGCTTTAATAAGTTCATCCAGATAAAAAAGGCACCTATATATCCAATAAAAGCCCCATAAATCCAGGGATGTCCAAAAACTCGGAATAGCCAATCTACATCAAAAGTTAAAGGCATCGCATGAATGGAAGCTAACTTAAAACTGATTTGAGCCAAAGTATCGAAGAGCATTAATATTAAAAAACCAATAATATAAAATTTTTTCATGCCCCAATCCCAACAATAGTGACACCGACCGCAATCAGAACTACACCAATTAAGCGATTTCGAGTTAGTTTTTCATTAAAGAATAAGCGCCCAGCAAGCATAATCACAACAATGTTGATACAGCCTAACATGACCCCAATAGAGAGTGGAACTAACGAGAGGAAAGCAAGCCAAACGACAAACTCAAAGATATAGCAAAAAATACCGAGCCATATCCATGGACGTTTCGCCATGAACCACCAATGCTCAAGCCCTTCATTGGTTTTACTTTCATGAGCAGCGGCCTTAAAAGCCAACTGCCCAACAGTATCAATCAAAATGGTTAGCATCCATACACTGAACACCACAATATTCATAAAAGCTCACCAATTTTTTCAGGTGAAGTTTTACGTTCGTGATGAGTTGATGGATGCTCTGACTGCTTTTTTGGATGTTGGTATTGTTCAATAAATCGAATGGATTCTTCAATGACTTGTTTACGGTCATTATCAATCGTGATCATGTGATAGCTGTTATAAAGCCAGATTAAGGTCTTAGGACCCTTCACTTTGGCATAAATTAACTCACTATTTCTTCGGTGAGCAATATCATCGTCATAGGCATGTAATAACAGACATGGAGCCGTAATATTTGAGAGGTTTTTACGAACATTACGCGAAAGACGCTGTAACTGGAACAATGAATGCCACGGGTTTCCCGGTAAACCTGCTTCACTACTTTCACCGCTATTCATAGCCTGAACAATACGCGAACGTAATACCTCATTTTTGATTCCGTATGGTTCAGCTTCGTCAAAGGTATTATTACGACAGATATTTAAATAATGAACACTCGGCAAAACAATAGGCGCAAGCACTTTTGACCATAAAGGAATGCTCCAGCCATCGTATTGAAAGGTTGGACTATAGGCAATTACACCATCGACAGGATAAGCTGAGGCATACTTTAATGCCAATAAAGATCCCATCGATAAGCCTGCCACAAATAGCTGATCTGTATGCTCTCTTAGCTTTTCTGCGGCTGCAACTACACTATTAAACCAGTCTTCCCATCGGCTATTTACCAAATCTTCGACATCACCACAGTGTCCAGCCAACTGCACGCCATATACACTATAGCCAGCCTGATGAAGTACACGTGCAATTCCTCTCATTTCATTTGGCGTACCCGTCAAACCATGAATGAGTAAAATACCAGTTCGGTTCCCCGATAAAAAAAATGAGTTGTCTTTTATCATGTAATCACCGTCACTGGAGTATCTATTCCAAAATCACTGCTTAATAGCTTAGCCAAGGGTTGATAAATTTCTACAAAGTTTTCAAACTTTGTATGGAAAATATGGTTTTCTCTACAATGGTCTATCAAAGATTTTTTTGCAAAAACATAATCTGCATTTCCGGCTAGACAATAGTCTGAACGCCCATCTCCAATCAAAATAATTTGATTTTGAGGTTTCTGATTTGCAATCTTACATTTGCAAGTTCCACTTTGACTTATGCAGCTCGCTTCTTGATTTGGAAACTCGAGTCGCCATGATCTCTCACCTGTCTGAACGAGATGGTTTGCAATTACAGGCAAATGTTCCAAATTATATTTTTTTAGAATATGACGAATAACAAAATCAAGCCCATCACTTACAATCGTCAACGGAATTTTATACTGGGCAGTAATCTTTACTAATTCAATAAAGCCGAGGTCAATTTCAATTTGGTCAAGACATTGCTGCAACTCATCAATAGAGACATCTAATAGCTCAATTTGTTTTTGCATACAGACTTTGGAACCAATTTTGCCTTGCTCCCACTCTTCCTCAATTTCTTCCCAACCAGCTTTTGCATAAGTTTCAAGCAAATAGTCCGTCGTATCTTTTAAGCTGATTGTCCCATCAAAGTCACATAAAATATGCCAAGGTACAGTGTGATCTGTATAGTAATGCTGGTTGACCATGAACATAAAATGCCTCACACGAATAATTTAAGAATTTTTATAAAAAACACCGTCTGACTTTAGGTGGGAAATCTTAAAAATTTCTTTAATTAAAAATATTTCAAAAAAATATGAAAAAATGATTATATTATTCTGTAATTTACAAAATTATTGGTCGTTAATAATTTAACTCAAAAATATTGAGTCATTTCTTAAAATAAAAAATAATTAATAAAAATCAAAAATTTAATAAAATAAAATGTATAAATAATCAATCATTATACCTTCTTCAAAAATCTATTTTTATGCAAAATTAAAGGGTTTTAATAGAAAAATACAAAATTAAGATTTTTTTAATTTTTCATTAAGATTTGTATAAGAATTAACTTTTATATTCAAGAAAATTTTGAACAGAACACAACCAGAAAACGATTATTTTTTCACCCTAGAAAGACTGATTATGATTAAACCATTGAAAAAAATCTCCATAGCAGTAGCAATAACCAGTAGTTGTTTTTACTGCCCTGCTTATGCACAAGAAAGCTCCTCACCAGATTTAACAATGGGTTTTAACTATTCTGTAAATTTTCAAGCTTATAAAGGTCATAAAACCTATCAAACAATTTTACCTGTTTTTTTCTATGACAATGACAAATTCTATATTGAAGGCGACGATGCCGGTTATTACCTCTTCAAAGATGACAAAAATCAATTACGCCTCGATGGACACTATGATGGCAACTCATATGATCCAAGTGGTGAACTTTACTTATTAGATAAGCGCAAATGGTCTGTTCTAGCGGGTGCAAGTTATATGCGTATTACACCGTATGGCGGATTTAAAGCACGGCTTAATACCGATGTCCTGTCCCGTAGTAAAGGTACTATCTTAAGGGCTTCTTATCTTGCTGAGCTAGACAAAGGCAATTTGACCGTCTATCCGGAAGCTGGTTTCCAATGGAACAACGCAAAATATAACCAGTATTACTACGGCGTCAGTGATGCTGAAAGTAAACGGAGTGGTATCGCAGCATATGAACCGGGCCAGAGTATATCGCCTTTTGTGAGCATGACAGCCAACTACAAACTTTCCAAACACGTGAACGCTTTTAGTTCTGTTGAATTTAACTATCTATCAAACGAACAGTTTAAAAGTCCAATGGTAAAAAAACGCACAGACATTACACCTGCTGTGGGGCTTACCTTTACTTTTTAACTCTAACCAATTTTTTCACTCAGCCTCTGTATCTAAAACATACATACTGAAAATACCAACCGTAAAAGGAATAGAAGTATGAACAACAATCATACATTCAAGCAAGAAAGCGCTTCTGCAACTAGTTCTAATAATCGCGTTCCACTTAATGAAGCGCAACTTCTAGCAGATGAGGCAAAGTATTGTTCACACGGCGATACAGTACACTATGTAAACCCACCTAAAATTTTTACGGATTGTCAGGGCAGCTATATTTTTGATGACCAGAATATCCCCTATCTAGACTTACAAATGTGGTATTCAGCGGTTAACTTTGGTTATAAAAACCCACGTTTAGATCAAGCGCTCATCGACCAAATTCATAAACTTCCTCAAATTGCCAGCCAATATTTACACCCAACTAAAATTGAACTCAGTAAAGTCATTGCTGAAGACATGCTTAAAAAAACAGGTGTACAAGGTCGTGTTCACTATAACGTAGGTGGTTCTCAAGCAATTGAAGATTCATTAAAGCTTGTACGTAACTTCTGCAAAGGCAAAAGCCGTATGTTTGCCTTCGAAGGTGGTTACCATGGCCGTACTTTAGGTGCATCTTCAATTACTTCAAGCTACCGCTACCGCCGTCGCTATGGTCATTTTGGTGAGCGTGCTCAGTTCATTCCATTCCCATATCCGTTCCGTCGTCCTAAAGGCATGACACCAGAAGAATATGCAGATAAGTTAGTTGCCGAATTCGCGCGTCTTTTTGAAAATGAATACCACGGTGTGTGGGACCCTAAAGTTCGTGAAAGTGAATTTGCGGCTTTTTATATTGAAACAATTCAGGGTACTGGCGGTTACGTTATTCCACCGAAAAACTTCTATAAAGGCCTGAAAAAAGTCCTAGATGACCACGGTATTTTATTGGTGGTCGATGAAATCCAAATGGGCTTCTACCGTACTGGTAAACTTTGGTCTTTCGAACATTTCGATATTACGCCAGACGTTGTTGCATTTGGTAAAGCGTTGACCAACGGATTAAACCCACTTGCCGGTATTTGGGCAAAAGAAGAAATGATTAATCCTGAAACGTTCCCAGTGGGTTCAACTCACTCAACGTTTGCTTCTAACCCGCTTGGTACGGCAGTTGGTCTTGAAGTCATGAACATGTTGGCTGAAAAAGACTACGAAAAACAAATCATGGAAAGTGGTGCTTATTTCCTAGAAGGTCTAAAAGATTTGCAATCACGTCATCCAGAAATTGGTGATGTTGATGGATTAGGACTAGCATTACGTGCAGAAATTTGTCAGGCTGATGGCTTTACTCCAAACAAAGAATTGTTGGATAAAATGGTCGATATCGGTCTTTCAGGCACTCTTGAATACCAAGGTCAACAATGTGGTTTGGTGTTAGATGTAGGCGGTTATTACAAGAACGTAATTACATTCGCACCTTCACTAGAGATCTCAAGAGCCGAAATCGATCAAGCGATGGTATTACTTGACCAATTATTAGTTCGAGCTAAACGGGAAATATAAAATTAATTTATGACTATAAACCTGAATCAGTTAGAACCTCAGGCGGTGGTGGATGCTTTTTTAAAGCATCCACCTTTAAGTTTTCAGGTTCATTCGCCTAGCGATTTTTTACCTTATTTTTATACAGAGTTTGATTTATTAACGACTCTAGATACAGACCTTCTTAAAAAAATTAAAGCATTACCAGGATATTCAACTTGGGGAAAAATTCTTCATTTTAAAACATGTTTTATCGGGACAACTGTCACAGAATACAGCTTATTACCTAATGGACTTCCTCTGGACTCAATAGCAGATTTTTTAAAAAATAATGATCAAAAAATTAAGTTAGGTATTATTAAAGATCTTCCTTTAGACTCACCTTTGCTCAGCGATCTTGAAAATAATTACAGTCAAACTTTTATTCAAGAAGCAGAAAAAAAAGGTTTTCTATCTGTAGAAGGACAAGCTTTAGCTTATGTTCCTATCGATTTTTCAAGCCGTGAAGAATATCTTTCTCGACTCTCTAAACCACGCCGTAAAAACTTTAAACGTAAACTCAAAAGTTTAAATGAATTAAACATTGAACAGTTATGTACGGGCGATGAACGCTTTAATGATCATGAGTTTAGAACATATTTATATGAACTCTATCTGGCCGTTTATCACCAAAGCGAAATACATTTTGACTTACTCAGCCCTGAGTTTTTTTCAGAAATTCTTCAAGATGTGCACAGTGGCGGTAAAGTCTTTTTATATTGGGCAGATACAACCCTAGTCGGCTATAACATTTGTTATGAATACAAAGACAATCTGGTTGATAAATATATTGGGCTAAATTATCCGCTCGCAAAAGACTACAATTTATATTTTATTAGCTGGTTCGTAAATTTAGAGTATGCCCTAACCCATAACCTCAAATTTTACATCGCAGGTTGGACAGACCCTGAAGTCAAAGCTCAACTGGGTGCTAAATTTACATTTACCCGACATCTGGTATGGATACATTCACCTGCCTTACGTTTTATTTTAAAGAAATTACGTCCTTTATTTGAAGCAGATCATCAGTGGCATGTTAAACAGGAAACACGATCATGAGTTCAGTAAATAACAGAACACCTGTCGTTTTAAATTTTGATGATTCTGCTGGTGATCCTGATGATGCTGTACGCGTTGATCTCAGCTCATGGCAAGAAGTCATTCGCTTTGGTTGTAAATTAAAAGAGTTCGACGAGTTACGTACTTACCTAAACCAGCATTTACCTTCAAAAATGGGTTGTGTCCTGTTAGGTAGCGGTGATTATCACCATGTTACTCAGCTTTTACTGGAAAGATTGCCATCTGCTGAGCCAATTCATCTTATTGTCTGTGATAACCACCCTGACAATATGCGTTACCCTTTTGGTATTCACTGTGGCTCATGGGTGTATTGGGCAAGTAAGCTTTCTCAGATTGCCAGAATAGATGTACTTGGAATTAGCTCAAGTGATATTGGATGGTTACATGCAGTAGAAAACCATTGGTCACCGCTATATAAAGGAAAGCTGCACTACTGGAGCATCCAGCAAAATGCTTCATGGGTACGTTTTACGGGCAAAAAGAATGCATGGCAAAATTTCGGTCATCCAGATGAGTTACTAGCTGCATTTCTCTCAGAAATAAAAGCATCGAACTTACCTGTTTATTTATCGATTGATAAGGATGTACTGTCGAGCGATGTCGTCATGACGAACTGGGATCAAGGTAAGTTTCTAGAGAAGCACTTACAGAGCTTAATTGAAGCATGCAAGGGCCGATTAGTAGCTGCGGATATTACTGGCGATGTTTCGGCCTATCATTATAAAAATTACTTTAAACGGTTTTTAGCAGCTTCAGATGGACAAGAAGAACCAACTGCCGAAGAACTCTCAAATTGGCAATTAAAACAGAAAGCACTAAACCTACGGTTAATTCATGCCATAGATTCAGCTTGGTCAAATCAATAAGAAAAAACCCACAATCTGTGGGTTTTCTTTTAATTACTTCGCTGCGTTTACGCCAACGATAAATTGGCTACAATTCGAGCCTTCAGAAGCATTGCCTAACTGCTTTTCAGAAAACTTAAATTTTGATGCCACAGAAGCATAATCTTTCTTAAGGGTTTGACCTGTAAGCTCACCTAACTCTTTTACTTGTTCAGGCTTTAAAATCTGGTGTTCAACTGCTTGATTGACCATTACACATGCGGTGGTCATCGCATCATAACGCGCGGCCGTTTTAGAGTAACCTATCGCACCGACTACACCACCAACAATTAAACCAACCACTACAGCCAAAGTCACATGCATTTTATTCATTTTAAATACCTAAAAAATCAAACTAAAAACGAGCACTTTAAGAGTTTGTGCTCAAGTAGAATTAAGATAACTTCTTTTATTTGATATAAAAAGTTAGATTCTGTCAGTTTTATTGATAGTTGAGGTATCAGTTAAGTTTCAAAAAACTTGTTGTGATTGCTTTGAACTAACGTCAAGACTATACAGTACTTCTAAAAAATAAAAGCCTAGTTAAAGTACTAAGCTTTTAAATTAATTAATTTTCATCTAAATATTCTATAAATTTTCTCTAAAAAAATTAAGCCACTCATGATCTTCTTTTAGATCAGTTTCATAATCTACTGTTAAAAGAAAGATTTTTAATCTTAAAAAAATATAATATTTATCTTGTTTATAATTATAACTATCTACCTCCTTCCAATTACTTTCATTAAGCTCATTAAATATATTTAATATTTCTTTTTTATCAGAAATATTAAACAGTTTTTCACTCATTAAATCTAAAAAACTATTGATATAAATTTCCAAATTTTGATAATAACTTAAAAAATTTAATACTTCATAGTTACTATAACCTTCCATTAAGTTTAAAACATTTAAGGATTTTTTATAGTTTCAAAATTTCGCACACAATTACTCTTTTAAGATGAAAATATTTTATATAAAACCCCTCATACTTATGCATTAATTTTAAAAATAAAATCTATAAAGTTTTAGTATTACCATTTTGATTTCTCTCCATCCTCATCTTGTATAACAATTTGAGTTTCACTTCGTAGCCAGTTAAAGATATATTTCAAATCAAATGTTATTTCTTCACCATGTGATGAAATTTCAAAAAAAATATAATCTTTTTTAAAAAAGAATCGAATATCGTACTCCCAATCTCCTTCAATTTTATTTTTTCTTTCAAATAAACTATCTTATCATCCTCCTCACTCTTCAAGTATGTATGAAGTTTCTTAAGATTCTCAATAATAAGTTTTTCATTTTCATGAAACCAATCTAAATCTTTAAAATAAATATATCTTTCTGCTGACATTACTTATTTCCAAATTATAAAACCAAACCTTCATATTAAACAAAAAAATTTAAAAACCACATACTACAAACACAATAATTTAAAAAAATTTTTAACCAACGAAAAATCCGTCTCCAAATAGGTAATTCTTGTTAAATTATTTTGTTTTGGAGCTTCATTAAAATATTTTTTACTTTTTGAGTAATTTCTTATTTTTTCAATACAACTCTCCTCTCCAATAAAAATTAAATATAGCTCCTCGTATATATCAAAACCAAATAAAATACGGACACTAGTATTGGAATTAAGACCAATGTAACGCTCCTTTAATTCCATTTCAGAATCAAAATCTTTTTCAATAATTTCTAAATAAATCCTATTAGTTTTATTATGAATCAAACTGTAAAAAGTATCTTGATCGCCAAACTCACCAATATAATGAGAAAAATATATGATTTCATCCTTAAATAAAAATTTTCTGTTTAATTTATTCGATTTTGAGAAACCCTTAAAATTATATTGACCAAAATGTCCTATTTTATCTATTATTAATTTACTTCTATTGTAAGGATTATATTCCTTTCCAAACCCTATAGCACTAACTTTCCCATAGAAGTTAACAACCTCTACCAATAAATCATAAACTTCAAGATATTTTTCTTTTTCCGTCGAAAAATAGAAAAAGAATTTACTATCTGAAATATTAATTCCCGACATTTCTTTAAAAATGTCTCCACTTTCTATTTTAGATATATTCATTACGGACATCCCCCTTTATATTTATTTGAATTTCTAGGCTTACCCTTTGCTTAAAAAATTTAGGATTCAAAAATATTAAAGTTATCCATATTTATAATATAGATAACTTTTAAATACTTAAATCATGAAATTACATTATCCATATATTGCAGCCACTAATAAAATTTTAACCGAAAATTCCAGTCTAATTGATTATTCCCCCAAGAATCATAATCTCTTACATTCTAAAAATATCCAGTTCTACAATTTTTAGTCCTCTATTAAATAAGTATATAATTCACTCAACCATTGAAATAAATCATTTTCATCTTCAAAATAAATATTGGATAATTTTGAAATATAATCTTTATCAATATCTTTTATCTCTAGAAGTATACTCATTTCATTAATTAAAGAAGCTAATCTTTCAGGTTTAGAAACTTTTTTATATTCACTAATTATTTCTTGATCGCTTAAATCTTCATAATCAGAATCACTAAACCATGCTCCTAACAATTGATAAGTTAGGGGGAAATGAATTTGAAAGTTTTCTTGCATTAATAAACTCCTATTCTGGGTGTGAAGTCAAAATTGTGTATTTACCATTACCTGTACTTTTCAGCACAACTTTGGCATCATATTTATCACTTGCAGTTGTTTGCCCTCTACTAAGCCCCCTACCTGTGACATCTACACCATTTCCTCTATATCCTATTACCATTTTATCACCAGCATTTGCAGTTTTACTCCAATTTTTCACATCTACGCGATTTGTATTTCCAGTTAATGGATTGACTTGTTTATACGCTCCTGAAATTGCATTTTCTGCTGTTTGTTGATTTGTATATGAGCTAGAGCCACTTAATCCACGAGGTCTTCTTGGAGTAATACTATTATCTAAACGATCTTTAAGCTCTGTATCTGTTTTGCCAACATGCTTATCAATTGTATGTCCATTATTTACACCACCTTCATGATGTTGAAGCCATCCCGAAGTTGGCGGACAATTTTTGTTTAATCCCAAAGGATCAATCCACCCCACCGGATTCGGTGCATAAGCATATACATTATGCCCGCCTAATAATCCAATCGGGTCTTTAGAAATAAAACGACCTACATACGGTGAATAATAACGATAACGGTTGTAATGAAGCCCTGATTCTTGGTCGAAATATTGCCCTTGAAAACGGATATTATTACTGATGATCTCAGAGTCTTCAAAGAAATTTGATTTAACTTTTTCAGCTTTACACTCACCCCAAGCCTTATATTCAGCTTTCCAAATGACCGCACCTGTATGATCCGTCATTTCCTGTGGTGTACCCAAATGATCACAATGATAGAACCAAAAATCTTTAAAGTCTTTTGCAGTTTTGGTTACTTTCCATAATGGGTCACGTTGTAAACTATAAGGCTTATCTGCCCACTCAGGTGTTTGATGAAGATCTATTTTTTCTGCATAAACCGCCTGTGCCAGTGGTACAAATGAATCTTTCTCATATATATAATGTTTGGTAATTTGCTCATTCGACTCATAACCAAGTGTATTGCCATCCCATCCATAAATGATGTTATGTTCACCACCGGTATGATGATGTTTACTTCGCTTTTGAATCCGGCGTCCTAATGCATCGTAGCGGTACTCTGCCGTATATTCAGCATTACGACTTTTAATTAGTCGTCCACACGCATCCCACTCAAGATATAAATTACCCTTGGTTGATTTCTGGCAAACCAGTTGTCCATAAACATCATATTGGTATTGTTGATCTAGATATTCTTTAACTACGTTATTAACCAAACGATTATAACCATAGCCTGTTTCATCTAGCTTTTGTGAATGGCTTTGAACTTTCTGACTATGATATGAATCTAGAATGTTACTCGCAGGGTCAAAACTAAATGTTTCTTTACCTAACTTACTACTAGCCTCAAGCAAACGCCCAACTGGGTCATATTTATAATTGATATTCCCCCTACGCGTATCATTAATTCCTGTTAATTGCCCAGTTTTATCGTACTGATATAAACGTTGAATCAACTGCTGGGTTTCTTGAATTGCATTGTTCTGGGTCTGGCTAACTTGTTCATTTGACGGATAACCGAACTCATGACCATTAACAATATTTTGCTGGGTTAAACGTCCCATCGTATCGTAATGTTGTTCTTGGCTAATTCCGTTGGCATAGTGACGTACAATTTCACGGTGTAAATCATCACGCTCGAAACTTACAACATCTTGACCATTCACGATCAGACTATGAACATGACCTGAACCATAAGTTAACCAGTCAATCTTTTGTCCATCTGGACGTACAGTCTTTATTCGATCATTAATTTCATCATAACTGTGTTTCCAGACTCCAGTTTTCTTGGTTTTATAGTCTTGATGATGTTCACGAATTACATTGCCTACAGCATCGTAATACCACTGTAGGTTGCTTTCAGCATTTTTGGCTTGAATAAGATTGCCATTACTATCGTAAGCAAATTCTTCAACTAATTGTTGCTCTAAATCATGTTCAACATAGCCATAGCCTGCTGTACGCTGTTCTAAGCGCCCCATGCTATCGAAAAGAAACTTTTGAATACGATCTTTCGGTGCAATTCGATCTCGTAAATCTTGACCATGCATAGAAGCGACTTCAACACTACTAACAAGGTTTCCGTCTGTTTCATCATAGTTATAAAGGGTTTCTTTACCATCAAAATCAATTTCTTTAACGAGTCGGCTTGCGATATCATAGAAGAACTGATAACTGGCACCATTTTCATTAATTAGGCGCTTGAGACGATTAAGCTTATCCCACTCATATTTAAGTTTATGATTGAGCGCATCTGTTCGTGATGCAATTAAACCTGCCGCATCATATTCATATCTGGTGATATTCTGTTTCGGATCTATATGTGCCAGTAAACGCCCTTCAGCATCATGAATGAAGTGTTCTTCTGTTCCATCAGCATGTTTAATCTTTTCAAGTTGCCCAAAAGCATTTAGAGGTAAACCTTTAATAACTGGTTCACGTTGAACAATTGTTAGATCACTATAAAAATATTCAACTTTTTGCTTTAAAGCATTTTCTCTTGCAACAACTCGACCTTTTTTGTCGTAAGTCCATTTGGTTTCTTTACCAGAACAATCGATATAACTAATTAAATTGCCTTGGTCGTCATAACTTAAGGTTTTAGTGCCACCTTTAGGATCTTTAATTGAAGTAAGTAAACCTAAACCGTTATAGCTATATTGTGTTTCACGCTTCAGTGGGTCGGTTTCTTTGGTAATGTTTCCAGCCGCATCCTATTCTTTAAACCAACGTCCGCCTTCAGCATCCACCATACCTATAAGCTGACGGTTTTCATCATAAGCATAATGTAAAAGGGAACCATCTGGTTGAGTCATAGATACAATATTGCCGTGCTCATCATAATCATAAATAGTCACCGCTGCATCAGTGTCTACATGCTTGGTTACACGGCCAAAGTCATCACGGAAGAACCACTCTTCCAGCCCATCAGGATAAATAATACGGTAGGTATAGCCTTCAATATCGTAGTAATACCAAGTCTCGGCTCCATAAGCATCTGTCACATACGTTAGACGAATATTTTCGTCCCACTGTAAAGTTGTATCTGAACTGCCATCATCCGCCCATTCATGATAAGCCTTAGACGTTGGTTCGATACCATCATACTCAAGGTTCATGCCCCGACCTGTAAGATCGGTATAACGAGTTAAAAGATGATGGTCATATTGGTAATGATAGCTCGCCCCATTTTCGGTAATCGCTTCAACCAAATCGCCTTTTTCATTGTAGTTATAACTAGCCAGTGGTCGAGCAAGCTGACCATTTTCAACTAGCCATACATCTTCAATTCTTCCAGAAGCATTTACCTGAAATGCCACATGAATCAACTGTTTTTGTTTTTCTTTAATAACAATATCTGAAATAAAACTCCGACCTTCGAAGTGGTGGTCATAACGTACCGCTAAAGTAAGTCCATTCTTGTATTCTATGGCTGAAAGTCGATAACCATCCTGATATTTTTCAAACAAGTGTTTCTCTTCTTTTTGATAAGAGATCATCTGAACTTTTTCAGAAATTACACTATAGTAAAAATCTTCAGTTTTATTATGGAAACTCTCACCTACTTTAAGGTTTGGTAACTTAATTGGACGAGCATCTGCTCCAATAAACTCAAAACCACTTAAGTGTTTTAAATATCCAGCGCGTTCCTCTGTCTCTTCAATATATTCACTCTGTGGAACAATACGAGTTGTAAACGGTGTTATCCATCTTGCACCAAATTCCCCACGATCTAATTGATAAAGATTAGACGCATATTTCCGAGTTAATACAAAGCTTAAAATTGATGACACATAAGCATCTTGATGAGTTAAATACTCTGTACCTAAAGCATAAGTAATATTTCTTTTTGTACCAGAGGTAGATTTAGGTTTACTTTTACCACCCCTTAAATTTACTGCACATACAGTTTCACTCGGATTATTCTTTGACTTTGCTTGAACATTAGCTTTCTCAAGCTCTCCGTTTGGTTTTTGTCTTCTTTTTTCAGTGACTTGTGTAGGTTTAATATTTGCAGTCTTTGCACCCTTTAATTTGAACTTCTGCACAGCTTTAATCAAAACATTGAGTAGCCAAGCGATACTCATTGCTTTCGCTGGATCTGCCAAAGCCATTAAATATGTAGGTGCTTTTCTACCAAAAACACGAATGGAAGTGATTGCATTCTGGATAGGTTGTGTTGCACTAGCAGGCACAACAGCAGATACACCTTTGGCAACGGTATTTATTTGTTCTTTTACGCCTGCTTTCCAAATATTTACGAGCCCATCAACAGCATTTGATATCGTTGCTTTAGGGTTGCGTTGTAAATTATTTAAGTTAACTTTGTTTAATTGTTTTTGGGCATTTTTTAAATTACCAGCAGAGCTATATACTTTTCCATTTAGTACTTTTTGAATTCCGTTAGCAAAATCATTACTGATAGCTGTAATTTTTGTTCCACAATTTTGCAACATCTGGTTGACAAGGGGTTGGGCATTTTTCGCAAATTGATCTAATTCCCCAGCAATTCTTTCATTTAAATGATCGCTCAGAATGACCAGAATCGTATCAGAAATTGTGCCTTTCGCCTTTTGTCTAACCAAATTTAACGTAGGTCTTAGGCTCATTCGCATTGTTGCCATGGTTGGCGGTGCCGGAATAATACCAATAACATCCAGTCCCAAATTCAACCAATCTGTAAAAGCTGGGCTAGGCTTTTTACTAATGTCTATAACATCATAAATCGCATCGACTAAAGCAATTGCGTTCCCAATGACTGGCAGTGTGCCAAGAGTACTTTTAATCGTATTTAAATCGACATAACCTTTGGTATTCGTTTTTAGCCACGAATCAATTTTATTCATACCTGCTTTAACATCAGCAGCATACAATTTATTTAAAGGTACTACCGCAACCTGTCCGGTATTTGTTCTCACACTTGGCTTTGCTTTCGCTTGAGAAGTAGTTTTTGGTGCTGTTGGCATTTTTATAAATTCTCAATTCTTATTTAAACTTAAAATTCATAGGATTAAGAGCAGTCTCTGTATTTTTCGAGTCTTGAGCCCTTAATGGATTTACATTTAATCCGCTGGTAACTGGAGCAACGGGGTTAGTTTTCCCATGCATCCATCCTTGCCCTGTCGAACTTTGGCTTAAAACCTTAGAAGAAAAATTGGTCAATTGACTCGTTAAATGTGATTCAACACCTTGTTGCACCATCGGCAACAAGGCACTTGCACCATTTTCTTTTAATTGCTTAGCAGTATCGATAGTTCTCATAATTGAACTTGGATTTGTGAAAGTTTGACCTAAAGCTTTTTTAGCTTCTGTCACTGCACCTTTCAAAACACTCTCTGCTTTACCCATTAAAGTTTGAGCACTTGTATCATTATCACTTGGCCACATAGGAGGACGCTTAAAATCACTAGCTTCATCCCAAGGATTACGCTTATCTTCTTCAAATATAACTTTAGCTGAACCTGTAGCTAACCCCGAAACACGAACAAAACCTTTATCATCCAGTTGTCCTTTGAACTGTTTCCCTAACGAATCAGTCACTGTATAACCGCCTTGTTTAACAAACTCACCATGTGCATATTCATGGAACAACTCAAGTACGCCTTGCCCACGTTTTGGTGGTGGTGGCAAACTAGATTGAACACTTGCCGATGCGCCGCCTTGGAACACATGCTGTCCAGCATTGACTTGGAATTTCCCGCCAGTTTTCGGAAAGATTCCTGAACCATTTAAGGTAATTTGTGAACTTGCACCAGTAATTACAATTTCTTTAGGACTACTAATTTCAATCCGATCTTCTGTCGAAGAAATGGTAATACCTTTATTAGCAAGCACATCTAAAGCATCTGACTGGGCTTGTATTTCTACCTTGCCTTGTGCAGCGACCGCTTTTAGTCCGCTCTGAGCAGCAAAAAGGCTGAGCCTATTTTGGGCATGTGCAATCACATTTTTTTGAGTACTTATATTAATGCTGTCTCCAGCAATCTGATTGATTTGTGCATCAGCCGAGATATGAATATCCTCGGACGTACTCAAAGCTATGCCATCTGGGGAACTTAAAAGCAGTAAAGCTTTTTCAAATTTAGCGATTTGTTGCTGAATTTGTGAGGCAAAATCTTTTAATTGTTCAATCGATTCTATTTCATCGGTTTTCTGGTTTTTAGCGATGTCACTCAGTGCTTTACTATTCGTTTGACTACCCTCAAGTTGCTTTTTCGCAACTTCGGCATCAAGGTGTTCACCTTTGGCATTATCCTGTTTATGGGTGGATACCAATAAACCTTGTCCCGCGCGCAAAGCTCCCCATTGGTCAGTACGCAGTTCAAAACCCTCTCCGCGGTCTTCACTTTCCGCTTTATCTTTAGGATGACTGAGTTTCCCCAGATTTAACTGGCTTGCACCATGACTGCTTTGAAGTTGGGTACTAATTTGGCCCGGGGTATCATCAAATCTGAGTTGTCCAAAACCACCACCCGACACTTCTTTGGAACGGATACCACTCAGCTTCTTAGTATCAGGAAGTTTACCTTTGTTATCAAATTTGGTTGGTTGGCGCTGTGCCTCATGAATTCGGCCCATCACAAATGGTCGGTCTATATCACCATTAAAGAAGTCAATAACGACAATTTCACCAACACGCGGTAAAAAACGCGCACCGTAACCTTCTCCAGCCCACGGCGTTAAAACGTCAATCCAAGCTGAATCGGTGTCATTATTATTGGCTCCTGCACCCCCATCATGGCTATGATCATCACTACGGGTAAACAGGAAACGGACTTTAATACGTCCCCATTCATCTACATAAATTTCTTCACCTTCAGGACCCACCACTTTTGCGCGTTGTGGATGAGTAACCGGTCTATGACTTTGTGGGTTATAAGCTGGCGTTGTTGGAATATGACGACGTTGTAAAATCAACTGATTCGCTTGGCGTTCATCACTGTTCTCGGGGTTTTGTATTGACCAGTTACTTTTCGCCAATAGACCATTAATTTGATCATTTAAGTCTTTAGGTAAATTATTCTGATTAAAGAAATTTTTAGAAACAATTAAAAAGCTTTTATCTGAGCTTTCATGCTGGTCTATTTCTGGGTGTTCATTGAGTTCGAAATAGTAACCCACATAGGCATCGCGGACTGTCGTTTGCGCAATAAAGCGTTTAGACTGTGCATCGTAATAATTGTTGAGGTTCTGGTTTAAGCGTTCAACTTGTTGATTTCCAGATTTAGTTACACCATCCTCACCCTTTAAGTCACCAGTCCATGCAGGCGCATAGTTCCAAGCTTGCTCTAAGCCAAGTGTAGCATTGTCATATTGTTCACTATGCTGATGCTTACTTTGAACGCTTCCAACCCCTTCTTCTTGTTCTAATATTTCTGCTTGCCAACGTTGTATATGCATAACGTTCGGTTGAAGAGAACGTTCGGCAGTTAGGCGAGTCATACTGTCGTATTGCTCCACTGCACTACTACGATGGTAACGAATCGTTTTACGGTCTAAGGGCTGATATTGACTATTGGCATCAATCAACCTGAGTTTCTGAGCTTGAATAGATGTATCGGTACTTGGAACAATATGCTGAGCTTCATCAATCAGCCAGTTAATCCCTTCACTACGAAGTAAGCGTGTGAGGAAGTCCCAATCACTTTCGTTATGTTGCATAACAAAAGGACGAACATCATAAGTTTGTGTTAAACCGCTTAAATCTAAACTTAAACTTGCAGCAAATAGCGGATTTTTAACTTGCCATTCTTTAAAGAGTATTTCCCATATTTCAACCACGCTTTTATTCATAAATACGCGCGAATTGCGGCGATATTTCCATAATGCGGTTGGATCTTCTAAGGTCAGCTTATATAAAGTTAGACTTCCATCTGACTGGCCTTGCTGAGCATGAGTAATAATGCCTGTAACGCGAGTTAATTCACCTCGCTCCGTCACTATATCTACAGCGGCCTGACTGCCAATGAAAGATTTTAGTTGAATCGTTGCATTAGTTGATAGGCATAAAAGTTCTGCTTTTAAACCATCATTGAGTGCATGTACACCATCAATTCTTTGCAGAAATACTTGGTCATTCAATATCGGAGAAGTAAATTGAATGTGAATAGCACGTTTCTGTGAGCTAATGCCCAAACTATCTAAAACTTGATGAATACTGTTCAACATCTTTATAGGACTGAATTATATTTAGCGTTATTTTACAAAGCACGTACAGATCTGTCTATTTAATTAATAATTAATTTTACATTTAAATTAACTATAAAAAATTATTCTATCTACTCGAATATTTTTCTAACGGAGCAAGATCAAATAATTTTTTAAGTTTTCTATATTAAGCCTTATTTATAAAGTATTAATTATTAAAAATAGACCAATAAATCAATTGTTTAAAAATGTATAAGCAATAAACAAACTTATACATTTCCTTTGTCAGGTCAGATTGCAAAAATATCACAATCCTATGTTACATATAGCATTTTTTAATTTCAACATAAGTATACTTTTATAAAAAAATATATCTAAAAATATTTTTATTGATAGATTTAAACTAAAATAGTTTAGAAATTTTAAATTATAATTAGAAACAATTTTTAACATTTCTTAACATTCCTTTAAGTCTGACTAAAATGTATTAAAACTCGCTCAATTCTTCCTTCTCTTACATCTGAATTATCTGAACTTAAAAGCTGAATAATGGTGCCTTCAATCATATATAAAAACAATTTGGCATCATGAAATGAAGCATCAGTGTTAACTATTCTAAGCTGGCTATAAATTTCATTGGTCAGCCAAGTTCTGTATTTAATAGCGATTTGGTAAGCGTTTGAATAAGTATTCTTAGTTTCAAAAATGGCTTTAAATAATAGATAGTACGGCCCTTCTAAATCGATATGTAAGTTATATAGTTTGTTGAGTTTATCTGTCACGCTTGTGTTGTGGTCATATTCAACCATTGCAACGACTTTGTCTTGTAGCCGTTCTTTTTGTACTAGTAGACAGATTTCAATAAACCGCGCTTTAGACTGAAAATAATGATAAAAAGTCATTTTTGTAATTTCAGACTCTTTCACAATTCTATCTACACCGACGAGATGGAATCCGTGATGATGAAATAAATCAATTCCCTTATTTACAACTTTTAAAGCACGTGTAGAAAGTACTAAAGGTGACATAGTTTTACCGTTATAAATTCTTGTTGTTTCTAAATGAGATACTTTTTTGGGAGAAAAAAGGCACAGCAAAGCCGTAAAGACTGTGCTTGGCACATCTCAAGTTTTATTGTTGATACAAATTTTTGAGCCGTAATGACTTAAAGTCTGAAAACCCAAAAGGCTATCAAACTGTTTAAAGATGATTTAAGTGGTGTCGTTATAGCTTTTGGCATAGGCTGCCAAGAAATAATGGATGTGCAAAGCCAACTCCTTTTTATTGGGAGTTCTGCCAGACATTAAAATTATGGTGGCAGAACGAAAGGGGGTTAGCAGACTGGCCGAAAAAACCCAGCACACCCGAAGGTGTCCCCCTCCCGTTCCGCCGCAGAGGGGGCACGAGGGTTCGTCACTAAAAGATTGCTCTTTTAATGCTTTTCGGAACGGTCTGCTAAAACCGACTGGCAATGTGGCCAGCAGGCAAAGAATAGTGTCCAAGTCTCTTGCCGTCAAGCACACAAAATGACATTTGCTTTAAATTAGATCATTAAAAAAGTAAGGCTAAATAATTTAGCTTTATTATTAAAATTTGGTTTATAAAAGCGAATAAATTTATATAGATATATGATTTTTGATAGGTCAAAATGAACGTTTATTTTTAAAGACATTTATAAAAAATTATAGATGAGACCGAGTATAAGAGGACATTGAATGAAGAACTTTCTAACTAAGAAAATGTACGCGTCTAGAGCTTTATTTTTTGCTGTTGGCGTTATGGCTTTAAATGTTTCCCCTATTGTTGTTTCTACTACTCATGCAGCAGCAGAACAAAAAATAGATACTTTATCTAGTAAGCTTTCATCAATTTTTGCAGATAAACCCATAGAAGCTTCTTTATTTAGCTCTCAATTTTTAGGACAAGTTTCCATCACACAAATTCAAAAAATCGTTGATGACTTAAAAGTATCTTTAGGCACTCTTAAAAGTATTAATGTTTCTAATGGTTCAGGAACGATTGATTTTGAAAAAGGAGAATTACCTGTTTCAATTAGCTTAGATCAGCAAGGGCAAATTAGTACCCTTTGGTTTAGCGCACCTCATTTTAAGACAGTAAGCTTAGATGAAACAGTCAAAGGTTTACATGAAAATGCAGTCGGTAAAACCTCTCTTTTAGTTGTTGTAGATAACAAACCTGTGATTGTTGAAAATGATAAAACCCCTATGGCTGTAGGTTCGACTTTTAAGTTACTCGTTTTAAAAGCATATGAAGATGCGATAAAAAAAGGCGAATTAAAAAGAGAAACTATTGTTTCTTTAAAAGAAAAAAATCGCTCATTACCAACAGGAGTTTTACAAAACCTACCTGCTGGTACACCTGTAAATGTCGAACTTCTCGCGCAGTTAATGATACAAATTAGCGATAACACAGCGACCGATAGCCTTATAGAGGTATTAAAAAAGCCTCGTATAGAAGCGTTGTCACCTAGAAACTCTCCTATGCTGACCACACGAGAACTATTCCAACTGATTGATTCGAGTAATGAACAGCTCAGAAATAAGTTTAAAACAGGTACAAAATCGGCTCGTTTAGAAGTGCTCTCTGAGCTAGATAAACTGCCATTACCAAGTGTGAGTAGCATTGGAAAATCGGCTACTTGGCAAGATGCTGAATGGTATATGTCAGCCAATGAGATTTGTCCTCTTCTTGAAAGTGTTCAAAATGCCCCTGCTCTGAACAGTTCTTTAAATCCACTGTTTAAAAATTTAAATTGGCAAAAAATTGGTTTTAAAGGTGGTTCCGAATACGGCGTGATTAACTTTTCAGTAATTGGAAACACTCAAAAAGGCCATAAAGTTTGTGCAGTATTTACCGCAAATGGAAATGAGCCACAACCTGAGTCAAAACTAGCAATATTATTTACAAGCTTACTTCAAGCAGTTGATTCTATAAATCCTTAACTATAAAGACCCATCATGACTAGAAGACTTTTGGTAACGCCTTATGATGGGTTGTTTTTGATTTGGAGTTATTCAGAAAAGAATCGTAAAAGTATTTTAATTAAACTGAACAATAGATAGAAATTCGCTATAAGTATTAATCTATTTCTTAAAGATTTTAAAATGAAAAAAGTACTTTTGTTTGACCTAGACCAAACCATTCTTAATCGCAATGAATCGCTTATAAAATTTCTAAATTGGCAAGTAAACTTCTTCAAATTAGTACCACAAGAATTAAAAGAGTCTTTTATTAAAAGCTTCATCAAGTTAGATAACAATGGAAGTGTTTGGAAAGATATTGTTTATGATCAATTAATTAAAGACTTTAATATCAAAGGATATGATACAAATGAATTGCTACAGTCTTATATTAATAATTTTAATAAATTCTCTACAGCTTTTGAAAATGCTCAAAAAACCATTCAAAACCTTCATGCTCAAGGATATACATTGGGCTTAGTATCAAACGGAAAAACACCGTTTCAAGAACATAATTTTTATGCTTTAGGAATAACAGATTATTTTTCAACTATCGTGATTTCTGAAGCCATAGGTTTAAGAAAACCTGACCCAGCAATTTATTTATATACTTGCACTCAATTGGGCTGTAACCCATCCGATTGCATTTTTATTGGAGACAATCCCAAAGCAGATATAGAAGGCGCCAAAAAAGTGGGTATGCAAACAATATTTTTCCACCCAACTCTCACTCTTGAACACCCTCTTTCTGATGCAAGTATTCATCATTACGATGAACTTGAAGAAACAATTAAGAGATTAGTTACTAATCCCCTTTATTAAGCCAATCAATATTATAAAAAGCTTAATTTAAATGCTTTGATAAAGTATTTAGCCTATTTTGAGTTTTATAGCTATCATCGAAAAACCAAACTTAAAAATTACAGATAGTACTCACAGGAAGAATAATGGAAATTTCATTAAGACTTGCTAACGCTACCGATCTCAAAGCTATAAACGAACGTTATACCGAGGTTGATTTTGTACCATCACATGAAGATGAACTTATTGTACTAGCTTCTATTGGTGAGAAAATTGTTGGTCAAGGTAGAGTTGTCTCCATTGACTCAAACAGCGGTGAACTCGGTGGAATTTATGTTTTTCCTGGCAATGAAGGGTTAGGAATTGCTCGTAAAGTGGTCGATTTTCTAATTAAAAACTCGGAATTTTCCAAGCTTTACTGTTTACCCTTTGCTGAACTGGAAGGCTTTTACGGATCAATGGGTTTTAACCCTGTAAAAGATATGGTTCAGGTTCCCAAAGCTGTACTCAAAAAACATGAGTGGTGTAATAGTAATTACGACAAACCAGTTTTACTTTTACAAAGAAGTGAATGAGGTAATACCCATAAAAAAAACCGCCCCAGAAGGCGGTCGCTGAGTATAACCAGCAGGTATATAGAAGTATGGTGGACGAATACTTCTATATTCTTTTATGAAGGAGCTTTATTAGATTTCATAAAATCTTCAGATTTAAAATAATTAATGATCATATCTGCATGCTCTTCTTTTGGAGGAGCAACTGTCACAGGAAGTGATTCTTTAGACATTTTAAATCCGTGTGGGATTAACTGTGAAATTGGCGGGAATTTAGGTTTTCCTCCTTCTGTAACCCGCTCAATAAAACTGGCTAACCAGAGTAAATACTCCCCTTCATTTTCAAACTTTGGCATTACACTTACATCAACTTTAACCTTGCACTCACTAAGCGGTTTAGTTAATTGCTCATCAAAATCGATATAATTAAACTTAAGTTTGAATTCAGTTCCTTTAATGGCCTTACGAATCTGACTGATTAAACAATTCAGATTTTGTGTAAGGTCATTGGTGAATAAGTCATCTTTTTTAATATTCTTATAAACCTTTTCAGCCACGGCTAAATATTTTGGCATTTTTAACCTCCTCAATCTCAATTGTTATAAAGTTTTGATCTTAAAATGATTTATGGTTCTGATTATGGTGAAACAAATGTTAAGGAGTGAAATGTTATTATTGTTGAATGTAAGTAGTTAAAGCTTTCTGTAAGTTGCACCAAAAAAACACCGAAAAAAATTATGGTTTTGTTAAATCCTCCGCAATATTTTTTAAATTATTCTCTTCTTTTGAAACATTTATTTTCAATTAAAATTTACCATTTGGTAAATTAATACAGTCTCATTTGCTGATCGCGTCTTACCAGTCCTAAAACTGATCTACGCACTCTAATTTCTTCTTCAGAAAATGGCAGATGTTGTTTCAACTCATCAATAGAAAGAGAATTATTTTCTATTAAAAAACAGTCTTGTTCGGTCGTCCATTGAGAAACTACCGATTCAGTTTGCTTGTAGTAACGTTTCATATGTCCTAGTAAATTGATGAGGCTAAAAAGCTTATAAATAGAACAGGCTTTTTAGTTTTCGAGCAGAAAGAAGAGTAAGAATACTACCGAAATACACAACAATATAAAAGCCAAACATCACAGTAAAGCATTGTTTGGCACCTGTTAAAAATTAGCTTAATCCAACTTTAATTGCTGTCTCAGCTTTAAAATATCGACCAGACCTTTATCTCTTTTTTGAGATAAGTCGATATGTTTATAGTGGGTTAAAAGCTCTTTTGTTTGTGCTTCTAGCATCTCTGTAGTTTCATCAGAATGCTGAAACGCCTGCATATCATTCCACCATTCGGTCATAGGTGGCCCTAAGTGATGAATTGCCTCTTTAAAACCCTTCTGGTTTGCAAGTTCCATATTTATATAAGGGCCAAATAATGCCCATCTCAGCCCTGGCCCACTGGTAATTGCGATATCAACATCTTCTGCTGAACACACACCTTCTTTCACCAGTGAAAATGCTTCTCGCCATAATGCTGCTTGTAAACGGTTTGCAACATGACCTTTTACTTCTTTATTTAAAATAATCGGATGCTTACCCAAACTTTGATAAAATTCGGAAGCTTTCTTTAAAATTTGCGGATCTGTTAATTTTCCACCGACTATTTCAACCAAAGGTAATAGATGAGGTGGGTTAAATGGATGACCTAAAAAAATACGCTCCGGATGAGTTGCCTCTTTTTGAAAATCAGAAACTTTTAGACCAGAAGAACTTGAGGCAATCAACGTTTTTTCTGGACAATATGACGTGATGTCTTGATATAACTTTTGCTTTATGTCTAAACGTTCCGGTGCATTTTCTTGAATAAAATCGACATCGGTTACTGCATCTTTTAGGTTGTTATAAAGCTCTAGATTTGACAAAACGTCTTGTAAATGACGGCTAGGTTGCGTTTGTAAATCTAAATCGCTTAAATCTTTCAAATTTGCTTGTAGTCTTTTTTTAAATAACTGTTCATCTATTGGGTAAGGGTCATATACCTTTACTTTAAAGCCTTTATATAAAAATAAAGCTGTCCAGCTTGCACCAATGACACCGACACCAACCACACCAATTGTTTTAATTTCTTCCATATTTTCCTCGCGAACCTATTGCTTTTAAGACTTCCCTTTTTGACTTATCCAATTATAAAAATGTCGACTTCTCATCTTTTCTCAGTTCATCAAAGCCATTTTATAATAGGTAAACTGAAACTAAAGATCATATATTTATTGTACTTTTCTTGCATTTCAAATGCTGAAATTGTGGTTGAGCATTACAGCTCTATAAGCGCTAAACGTGTATGATTAGCAGGTTTTTGAGCGGTTTAACTTTAATATGACCAATACACTTTCTGAGCACAAACAAGTTGAAGTGGTAACTACTTTTGCTGAACTTGTAAATACACAGTTTCAGGGGGATAAGAACGCTATTTGTTGGGCCAGAAATTTGGCAGGCGACTTTAAAGAAATTGTGGCAAAACTTCAGTTAAAAGAAAATATTACTGAAATTTCTATTGAAGATTTATTAGCACTACCGCTTTCAGAACAAGGTGATTTGGCTCGAGACATTATTTTAAAGGACATACAGCTCTTAACTGATATGGGTGCATCACCTGTACTGAACTTACTTAAATATTATGAGCGTGATGATGAGCTAGATTTTATTTCAACAGATGTCTATTCATTTCACGTTGATCGCTCCCCTATTGAAACTGATACTTTTTTATGTACTTATCACGGTGCAGCTAGCGATATTGTGCCTAATGATCAAGTTGAACAAAAAGTTTTAATTCCAGAAATTAGAGAAAAGCTTAGAGCTTTACACGACGGGTCAGAAGCCGAATTTGAAAGCTTTTTAGCAGAGTATTTCTTTGATTTACATTATCAACCTAAACCCAATGCACAACCTATAAATTTAGGTACGGGACACTTGTGGCGTTTGGCAGTAGACCATCCCACTCAAAAGGTTTTACCGTGTGTGCATAGAGCACCCTTTGAAAATGACGGTGAATATCGGTTGCTGTTGATTTGTTAAGTATTACCACTTAACCACTGTAAAAGATATTTATTAGAATGCTTATATTTTAAAGCTGACAAAAAATCATTCAAGAAAGCTCGCAACATTTTTAATAAATCTGATTGACTGACATTTTCAACATAGCTAGGTGTCCAAGTTCCATCATGACTTTGCCCATAGCAAGTATAATTTCCTTGATTAAATTTAAATAAAATTTCTCTATTTATTCCCTGCTCATATAAATCAACTGAACAATCAGATCCTAAATTTATTTCTCTTATACAAGCAGGTAATTGCTCTAAAAAAACAACCAGATCAGTTTCGATATCTACAGGCCAAAGCTCATTTGAAAAAGCCTGAATCTTAAACTGATTGAGTTTATTCTTAGAAAATTCAGCACAAATGTCAGCCACACTGGAGCTTATAGCAATGTTTGAGAAATACTTTACAAAAGAAGAGCTTGAAAAACTTACTTTCTTACAAGCAGGTACTAAAAGTCATCAAGAGTGGCAAGAATTAACACTGGCAGCAAATGCACTATTTAATGCAGGTGAACCATTTAACAGTGAAGCGGCTCAAGATTTAGCACGAAAGTGGATGAAAACTCTTGAGCATAATACGCGGGCTAACCCAGAATGGCTTGTTAAATTAAATACCATAAATTCAGCCGAGCCTGAATTTCAGGAAAAATTAGGGGTAACACCCGAAGTTGTTGAGTTTTTACTTCAAGCGTTTTCTGAAAGTAAGCTGAGTATTTTTGCCCGTTATTTATCTGATGATGAGTTTAATTTTCTCAAAGAAAATTACATTCGTGAGATGAAAAAATGGCCTCAATTATTGGTCGATATTGAAAAATTGATTGATGCCGAGGTCAAACCAGATAGTGAAGGCGCGCAGCGTTTAGCAAAACAATGGCTTGCTATGTTACAAGGGTATGCTGGCAATAACCCAATTACTCAAGCAAAAATTCGTACTGCAATGCAAAATGAACCAAGCCTTGCTGACGGTACTTGGCTCAAACCAGTTACTCTACAATTTCTGGAAAAAGCCGTAGCAGCCTTAATGCGTAGTGCCTAGTTATAAGGAAAAGCTAAATCTTATTGACAAAAAAAAGCCCTCTTTAGAGGGCTTTTTTATTTATTCTACAGAAATAATTACTGTGGAATAATGTTAGTAGCGCTAGGGCCTTTTTGACCTTGCACAACATTAAAAGTCACACGTTGACCTTCATGTAAAGTTTTGAAGCCAGAAGATGCGATTTCTTTGAAGTGAGCAAAAACGTCTGGACCTGAATCTTGTTGAATGAAACCGAAACCTTTAGTTTCGTTGAACCACTTAACTGTACCAGTAGCTGTGTTGTTAGACATGATATACATCCTATTGAATTTTAAGAACTTAAAGTCATGAGACATGACGGGTTTAACTTGGAAAAAATAACGAATTGAGCTTAAGATCTTAAAAACGGAGGATTATGAATAAAGCTTCGATACTAAAAGAGGATTTACTAAACTAATAAGTCTTTTTTCTAGTTAAGCTAATTATACACTAAAAAATCACTTATACAAACATTTTATATGAATTATTTATTACGGTTATTCTAAATATTTGTTTACATCTGTACAAATAATTACACATTATTATCTAAACATATAACATTTTATTTGTTATGTAGACTTTTAAAAAATGATATTTATAATCATTTAAAAGTTTGATTTACATCCCCGGTATTTATTAATTACAATAACTTAGGCTATCTATCCGCCCTCCTCTATAATATACATTAATATTATTAGTATTTAGATCTATTCCATATCTTTTCATTTCACAAATATAGGGCAACATAATAATCTTTTAAAACTCTATTAGAATAAATATAAATCACATTAAATTTAAAATAAAAAATTCTAGTCTTTAATATATTTTAGTCAATTCCCTTAAAACTATGATTAAAACATATAAGCTTCTGCCAAATTTATTTAATTTAAGCACTCTCTACTCTCACTGGACCATATAACTTTAAAAAACTGGA
This sequence comes from Acinetobacter sp. AOR41_HL, assembly GCF_027854645.1. NCBI lineage: Bacteria > Pseudomonadati > Pseudomonadota > Gammaproteobacteria > Moraxellales > Moraxellaceae > Acinetobacter > Acinetobacter sp. AOR41_HL. The sequence goes on from NZ_JAKTHZ010000037.1 coordinate 216,083, forward strand.
TGTATTCATTAGACCATAGGCTTCGTAACCTATAGATGGCTTATATCTAGCAATGAATCTATCACTACACTCTTTATATTTTGAGGACTATTATGCGCCTACATTTTATTGTTCATGAAGATTTTGAAGCACCGGGTGCATATGAAATTTGGGGGCAAACTAATAACTTTGAAATGACATATTCAAGAGTGTATTTAAACGAACAATTACCCTCTACAGTTGAAGAAATTGATTTTCTTATTGTGATGGGTGGACCACAAAGTCCTGATACGACAGTTGAAATGTGCCCTCATTTTAATTCGCTCGCAGAACAAGCTGTCATAAAGAAAGCTATAGAGGCGAATAAAGTTGTGTTAGGTATATGTTTGGGTTCACAACTCATTGGTGAAGCTTTGGGTAGTCAATTTGAACATAGTCCTGAAAAAGAGATTGGTAAGTTTCCTATCATGCTGACTGAGTATGGTGTTAAAGATTCTCTATTTTCACACTTAGGAAAAATGACAGAAGTTGGCCACTGGCACAATGACATGCCCGGGTTAACAAGCAATGCCAAAATTATTGCTTTTAGTGCAGGTTGTCCGCGACAAATCGTGAAGTATTCGAAATTAGTCTATGGCTTACAGTGTCATATGGAGCTAACGCCTGAAGTCGTTGAATTACTTATTCAACACTCAGCAACTGAACTCGACCAAGCCCCTGCTTATAAATTTGTTAATACCCGTGAGGAATTGAGAAATCATGACTATCAAGAAATGAACCAAAACTTGTTTATTTTCCTAGATAAATTAAAAGATGAGTATTTAAAACTTAAATCAATCACAGCAAAGCCCGTTTAATAGGGCTTTCTTTCATAAAATTAGATGATCTATAAAGTTTAAATTCCATTTTGCACCGCCAGTAAATGAGCATAATTTCGCAACAACAAAATCCCAAGTAATAGATGGTCGCTATACTGATAGCCAAGATCTAACAAAATGATAGCGTCTGTCACACATGAAGCAGCTGACGTGCAGAAAGTTAGCTTTTAGGTTTTAAGACGGCTATATAACACTTTCAACACGCATTTTTTCTGCACAATGTAGGGCATATTGCAAATCTTTTTGTAAATCGACCACCGATTCCAGCCCAATATTTAAGCGCACTAAATAGCCATCTTTAGGTAAATTGGTATGTGTTCGATAAGCTTGCCCAACAGGTAAAATCAAACTTTCAAACCCTCCCCAAGACAAACCAATATGAAATAATTGCAACGAATCAAAGAATTTTTGCACATATGAAGGTTCAGATTCTTTTAAGTAAAAAGCAAATACTCCAGATGAACCATCAAAGTCTCTCAACCACAAATCATGATAAGGACTTGTTTCTAAAGCAGGATGAAGCACTTCTTTAATAGCCGGATGTGTTGCTAGAAATCGGGCAATAGTTAAGGCACTGTTTTGATGCTGCTTTAACCTTACCGCTAAACTTCGCAAGCCACGCGATGCCAAATAAATGTCGTCTGGGCTTGTAGTTTCACCAAACAAATGTCCAGTTTTAGTGAGTTGTTGGTATGTTTCGGCATTTGCAGTAGCCACGCCCATGAGTATGTCAGAATGGCCACCAATGTATTTGGTTACGGACTGAATAGATATATCAGCACCATGCTTTAATGGTTGAAAAAGTAATGGCGTTGCCCAAGAGTTATCGACTAATACTTTTGCGCCGTATTGATGACTAATTGCAGAAATCGCTGCAACATCACTCAGTTCAAATGTCATTGAACCCGGTGACTCAATAAACACCGCAGTGGTACGATCATTAATTTTTTCAGCTAATGCTTCAAGATTGGTAGAGTCAAAATATTCAACACTTACCCCCATTCGAACCAATATATTGTCAGCAAAATTTCGTGTTGGACCATAGATATTATCGGCAATCAAGACATGACTATTTGCCTCTACACAAGCCATAAGCGCATGTGTACATGCCGACAACCCAGATGGAAATACCATACTACCCGCACCGCCTTCAAGCGCACAGATTGCACTTTCAAAAGATTTAGCTGTTGCGGCGCCGAAACGGCCATAATGTCGATATACCCCACCATTTCGCTTAAATTCTTCCCACTCACTAAAGCTATTTACAACAATAGTAGAACCACGAAAAACAGGTGTGTTGACTAGACCATCAAAACGCTCAGGTGTTCGTCCTAAATTAATGACATCTGTACTGAATTGATTCACTTTTATATTCCGAGAAACATATCAACTTTATTACCAATTCATGATAGTGAGGTTTCAATGGATATAAATTTTAATTTTTTCTACTTTTTATCTTGAAATTAGATTTATATTTCCTATTTTTACTTAAAAATAGAATTTAAATCCGATATTTATTTCTTAGGGTAAAATATTATTTTATAACGCTCTATGCATTGATCTACTTGTTGTTCGAACTAGCTGTTATGAAAGGTACTTCTCACACTATCCTTCATCTATGATTTGCTGGATACGCTTTTGGTAATTATTTAAAAAATCATGTGTCACACGGAAATGTTCCGTTTGTTCATACTGGATTTCACGAATCCCTGTGTCAGAAAATTGATAGATTTTAGCGTTAGGGTAAGCTAGTAAAATTGGGGAATGCGTTGCAATAATGAGTTGTGACTGGTTTTTGCATAATTCATGAATAGCCGACAAAGCTACAAATTGCATGGTAGGTGAAAGAGCAGCTTCAGGTTCATCTAATAAATAAAGCCCCTCACCTTGTAATTTATGGGTGAGCAACTTTAAAAAACTTTCACCATGTGAACAAGCATGGATATTGCCACCATAACTTTTTACATAGTTCAATTCATTCATATATGTGCCAATATTGTAATAACTCTCAGCTCTTAAAAAATAATAGTCTTTCGGCTTTTTAAAGCTTTTAATCATTCTTAAATACTGAAATAAATTTGATGAACTACTGGCTGAATTAAGCCGCACGTTTAGAGTGCCGCCTTCTTCGGAAAAGCCAAGTGCCAAAGCGATGGCTTCCATAATAGTCGACTTACCAGAACCATTTTCGCCAACAAAAAAAGTAACGTCTGGATGGAAGGTTAATTGTTCAATATCATTAACGGCTGGTATCGAAAATGGATAAATTGACCAGTCTGCCTGCATATTTGCTTTAATTTGTACCGAACGTAAATAAGGTTTAGCTTGTAGCATTTTGGCTGGTCCTTAATTTTTAATAGTATCTTCAGTTTTTATTAGAAAAAATTTAAAGGAAGTTCTGTCGTATATTTAATTTGCTCCATGGCAAAACTCGAACTCACATCAGCCAAACCTTTAATTTCAATTAATTTTTTATAAACTTTATCGTATTCAGCAACATCCGATACGGCGACTTTAAGTAAATAATCTGTTTCTCCTGCCATTCTATACACTTCAATCACTTCATCTATGTTATAGATATGAGAGTGAAATTTCTCAATCCACTCAATATTGTGTTGTGCAGTTTTAATAAACACCATCACAATCACATTAATGTTGAGTTTTTTACGATCTAGCAAAGCGACTTTTGCACGAATAATACCTTCTTCTTCCATCTTATGTATTCTGCGCCAGCAAGCCGTATTGCTTAATCCCACTTTTTCAGCAATATCGCCGATTGCCAATGTGCAGTCCTTCTGTAGAAGATCTAATATTACACGGTCATATTTATCTAAATTTAACTTCATACCTTCAAGCTTCTCTGCACAATGTATTTGCAATAAATCAAATCAATAAACAACATATTAAATTATTATTCTAATTTTAATAAAAAGATATTTGCCCTACATTTTAAACAATCACCTCATATTCGAAATGCATTTATTTCTAGTGTCCATCTAACAATCTATTTTTAAAGCTTGAAAGTTGAGATGAGCTTTTATTATTATCTTGTACATATTCGGTACAATAAAAGAGACAAGAAAAATGCCAAATCAATTTGATGCTGTTTCTATAACAAAAAAAGCGAATGTTCATTACGAGGGACACTCCATTAGTCATGTTATTGAACTTGAAGATGGTACAAAAAAGACTTTAGGGGTGATTCTTCCAACAGAAAAAGCTTTAACTTTTAAAACCCACGTTTCAGAACGCATTGAGATCATTTCAGGCAAATGTAGTGTTCAAATTGGCGATGATCCGGAGACTAAAATCTATTCAAGTGGTGAATCTTTTAAGGTTCCAGAAAATAGTAAATTTAAAATTATTACAGATGAAGTGATTGATTACGTCTGTCATTTAGAATGAATCAACATTACAAAGTTATAGCTTTCATAGGATGTGTTTTTTCTATGAACCTTCCTATCTTTTTTTAAATTAGGCAAGATGAAGTTTAAATTTTCAGTACCTAAGCATTGTTACGATTATCTATAAGCTTCCACCACCATCAACATTGAGAACTTGACCAGTAATAAAACCTGCATGATCTGACAGTAAAAAGATAATCTAATTAAAAAGTTAAATTATTATTAATTTTTCCCACCCCTTTATTCACTCCAAACCATTGCAAATGAGTCTCATTTATATATACTTTACTCACTTTTTTTGAGTCTAGTCAGCACTCTTGTTTGTTCGCTTGAATAGTCGCTCTTTTTTAGCCTTTCACGATTTTTATATCACTTAGGTATACTTATGTTTGCTTTCTCCCCGCGTAAAAATTTAATTACTGTTGAAATTTTAAAACATAGTAGCCCCTTACTCTTATCCCTCATTCCAATGATGTCTTGGGCAGAAGCAACCGCAATTCAACCGGCACAACTAGAAACGATTAAGGTTCAGGCTGAAGCAGACACAAGTTATATCGCAACACAAACGGCGTCGACGCTAAGAGGCAAACAAAAAAATCTAGAAAGCCCGCAAACTGTAAACGTCGTATCTAAGCAATACATGAAAGATTATTTACCTGCGAACTTGGACAATGCACTGACCCAAGTCAGCGGCATTACACAGGGTAATACTTTAGGGGGTACACAAGACACCGTAATGAAACGCGGCTTTGGTGATAACCGTGACGGTTCAATTACCGTAAATGGTATGCCAATTGTGCAAGGCCGAACCATGAATGCGGCAGTTGAACAAGTTGAAGTCTTAAAAGGTCCATCTTCATTGCTCTATGGCATTATGGACCCGGGTGGTGTGGTCAATGTCATTACAAAGAAACCTGAGACAACTCAGAAAACTGAACTTTCCGTTTACGGCTCAAGCTTTGCTGCGGGCAAAAATGGCTTAGGTGCAAGCATAGATACCACAGGCGCAATTGGTGACAGTAACTTTGCTTATCGCTTTATTGCCGATCATTCTGACGCCGACTATTGGCGTAATTTTGGTAATCTCAAACAGACTTTAATTGCTCCGTCTGTAGCATGGGATAATGGTCAAACTAAAGTGAACCTGAGTTATCAATATCGTCACTTTGATGTACCTTTTGACCGCTCTACCGTTTTTGACCCGAAAACCAATAAAGCCCTACCGATCTCTAAATACCAACGTCTAGATGAAGCTTTTAACCAAATGAAAGGTGAAGATCATTTGGCGCAATTGTTGGTAGATCACCAAATTAATGATAACTGGTCGGCTCACTTCGGCTATACCTACAACTACGAAACTTATGATGCCAACCAGTTACGTGTGACCAAGTTAGATACAACTAAACACACCGTGACACGCCGTACCGATGCGACTTTAAATGCACAAAGCGTAGATAGTAATGCTCAAGCTTACATTAATGGTTCAACCAACCTGTTCGGTTTAAGGCATGATATTCAATTCGGTTCAGACATCGAATACCGTAAGTATTTCCGTCCAGATATGGTTCGTGGCAATACCTCAACTTTAGATTATTTAAATCCAAGTTTTGGAACTGTTGAGCCATCTCAAAACGTTGTTGACTCAGATAGTGATCAAACCGACAAACTGCATACCTATGGTTTTTATGTACAAGATGCAATTCACCTAAATGAAAAATGGATTGCAGTGCTTGGTGGACGTTACCTGAACTATCAGCAAACTGCTGGCCGTGGCAGACCATTTAAAGAAAATACCAACACCAATGATGATGCTTGGCTTCCACATGCAGGTTTAGTCTATAAGTGGAATGACCAGCTTTCATTCTATGGTAGCTATACCGAGTCACTTAAGCCGTCTTCTTCTATTGCACCTTTGGGTGGCGATGCTGTTATTAACTCTGATGTTCAACCTGAACAAGCCAAGTCTTATGAAGTTGGCGCGAAATATGAGTTAAATGACCGTGTTAAAGCAAACTTTGCACTCTACGATATTAAAAAACGTAACGTTTTAGCTAAAGTGACTAACTCATCAACTGGTGAAGTTGAACTGCATACTACAGGTGCAGTACGTTCTAAAGGTGCTGAACTCGACTTAACAGGACGTGTAACCGATCAGCTTGATGCGACTCTCACCTATGCTTATACAGACGCGAAAGTGACTGAAGATGAAAGTGGCCTTGAGGGCAATCGCTTAAATAATGTAGCGAAAAATACTGCATCTTTGGCACTAGCGTATAACTATGGCGAACTTTACAACGGTAATTTACGTTTTGGTATAAGCGGTAATTATGTTGGTAAACGTGCTGGGGATTCGGAAAATACCTTTGACCTGCCTGACTATACCCTTGCCAATGCTTTTGTCAGTTATGACACGACCATTGCCAAGCAAGCAGTTACGTTCCAATTTAATTTAAATAATATCTTTGACAAAACCTACTACACAGCCAGTGTAAATAATTTGGCCGTGTCTCAAGGTGATTCTCGCCAAGCGGTATTACGTGCAACCTTTAAATTTTAAAACATGGGATTAGAGCAGTGCCTAAATCGCTGCTCTTTTGAAATCAATATGAAAAAGCTTCTTTCTATCGTAGTGTTGATTGGCACATTGTTTAGCTCTGCTATTTATGCTCAAACGCGAATTGCCTTGATCTCTCAAGTTAAAGGTGCCTCGGCGAGTACAGATATTGCGATTCAAAAATATTTGCAAAGCAAGGGCTATCAGGTTGAGGTGTTAGATCAATCTGTTTCACCAAACAGTTTAAAGAACACAGATTTAGTCATTATCTCTTCTACTGTTGCTTCTAAAAACCTTCAATCTGGTTGGCGTCAACTTCCCCTTCCAATCATGACATGGGAAAACGACTACCTTGATGATTTGGCTATGACCGGTAAACGTATTAATACCGATTTTGGCGAAGTCGAGAAAGAACGTTATTTGTGGCTAGTCAATGCACCGCATCCCCTCTCTGCACAGCTTCCTGCTGGAACTCGCAATGTATATAAGGCTCAAGCGCCTATGAGTTGGGGCAAGCCCGGTTTAGGTGCCACCATTATTGCAACGATTTATGGTCAACCTGAAAAAGTAGCCATTTGGGGATATGAGAAAGGTGCAACAATGGATTATGAATCTTTAGCGCCTGCAAAGCGTCTTATGTTCTTCCTTAACAATGACACCTTTACCAATCTATCTGACGATGGTTTAAAGCTGTTTGATGCCTCAATTCAATGGCTTACCCATAAATAAAACCATCTATGATGCAGCTCTCAGGGTTTTTATAACACTTTGGCGAGCTGCAATTAATAAACAACATTTACGCGCACCCAATCCTCATACTTTGTAGCCTGAACATTGGTACTTGATGTAATTACCCCATGTATAGGAATATTTTCTTTCATTCCCGTTGCAACACCTGAGTGTATTTTACTTCCTGCCCCGCCCCAAATTTGAGTATGACCAGCATCCTGATACAGGACATATGCCACAGAAGCTGTGCTTGCAGCAGACTTAAGCTCAAAGTTATTGTCTGAGGTGACGGCGACTTGATACGGTGTATTTTTGCTGCATTGGACAGAAACATCGGTTCTTGTAGCTGAAACTGGCTGCGCACGTACAACTGTACCAAAATCTAGATTTCCTTGGGTTGAAACTTCGCAAGTGTCTACAATGGTTAAACTCACTTTTAATGAGGTAGATGCATTTCCAGCATGTGCGCTATTTATTATCAGCATTCCCATAAGGGAAAATAAGGCGTACTTAATGACTTTCATTTCTTCTCCTTATCTTTTTTTGTTCTATTTTCTACTCATCTTTATATTGTCATTTTTCTGTTTTACTAAAGAAACAGTTTCAGGGTCTTTTAGTTATAAAACTTAATATCGCCTACTGTCAATCGATAATAATCACATGATTTTCATATTAATCTTATAATTTGTGATGAATTAAACGTAATTTATTTAGTTTAAAAAGTAGTTAATATTTTTTATTTTCATCCACTATAAATTAATTTCTTTTGGCACTTTTTCTAATTATTTTTAAAAACCGATTGTCTGATCTGAGCTGCATATTGTTTACTTAATACCCAATGAAAGACTGCCTAAAAACCCAATAATTCTGACTATTTTAGCCACTACATAAAAAACCGATAAAAATAATATAATAGAAAATATTTTATAAAACTTAATATTGTTTGTGCTTATAGATTTAATACTTATAGAACTGTAATGTTAAATTTAAAATGCATCTCTAAAGCCTTTAAAACCCTCCACTTTTAATTCGAGAAATCATTGATATGAAAAAATATTTATTATTAATTTTACTTAGCTTTTATTCGATTCATTCCTTTGCTTCGGACAAACTCAATGGCACTGTTTGGAAAACCATTGATGATGAAACCCATCAACCTAGAGCTTTGGTAAAGTTTAGCGAAGATAAAAACGGTCTTCTCACTGCAAATATTGAAAAAATCCTTGTTACAAGTGAGGCCAATAAATGTACGATGTGTGAAGGTACTTATAAAAACAAATCTTTAATTGGTTTAACCATTGTCAAAAATTTAAAAAATGTTGGTCAAAACAAATATGACAAAGGGTCTATTCTTGACCCACAGTCAGACACAACCTATCGCTTTAGTGTAACTGTATCACCAGATGGCGAAAAACTTACTGCGCGTGGCTATATTGGTATTTCTGCAATTGGTCGAAACCAAACATGGTACCGAGTTAAATAATTCATAAAGTAGCTTTTGACCAACGCTCTTTAGCTACTCACCGATCATAAAGACGGTCTATATGTAATGTAAAAATTATATATGTAGACAGTGTTATGATCGGTATTTAGCCTGAATGATCAGTGTGATAATCACAAGTAACGAAGGGATTGCAGCAATCACAAATAAATGGGTAATGACCAGAAATTGAGAAAGATACCCGCCAAATAACGGCCCAATAACCGAACCCAAACGGGCAATTCCAATACTCCAACCCACCCCTGTAGTACGAAGTGAAACTGGGTAATAACTGGCAGAAAGAGCATTAATGGCAGGTTGCCCACCAACAATGGCAAAGCCAGCAATAAAAATAATAATAAACAATAAAACGATATGGCTAACAGCATAGCCAATTAAAGCAACACTAATTACTGCGACCAAAAAAACAGGAATTAATACTTTATAAAATCCAGTCTTATCAATTTTAAGGCCCATCACAACACTACCAATCGTACCGCCTAATTGTAGGGTGGATCCGATCATTAATGCCTGATTCAATGAAAGCCCTGACTCTTTGGCCAAAGTCGGTAGCCAGTTCGACAGGAAATAAAGGCTGATCATGTTTAAAATACTGATGATCCAGATGGAATAGGTAAAAAACGCACGCTTATTTTTAAACAACTCTAGCGGCGACTTTTTAACCTCAACTTCAGTGTTATTAATGATTTTTATTTCTGAATTAAACGTTAGTGCGGGATAAAACTTCTTTAACCAAAATAAAATTTTAGGGGTGTTTTTGTTGTCTTCACTCAAAAAATATAAAGACTCTGGCATTTTAAAGAATGTAATAAAGAAAATAATTAAAGGGATAATTCCGCCAAAATAGAAAATCGACTGCCAACCGCCCCAAGGAACCAATAAGGCTGATATACCGCCCCCTAGCATTGCCCCAACCGTATAACCACAAGATATAACCATCATGGTAAAAATACGAGATTTATATGGAACAATTTCGGAGCTATAAGCCATCACATTTGGCATGATACCGCCTAAAAAAACTCCTGTAATAAAGCGAATTACGGTCAATTGCTCGATATTGCCTACATGTGGTGTTAACAACATTAATATCGAAAACATAAAGGTCGAGATGAGCAGTATAGGACGGCGGCCAAAACGATCAGAAAGTGAACTTAATAAAAATGATCCGACAAATAAGCCAAATAAGCTTGCGCTAAACACAACGCCGAGCATGGTTTTTTGAACGCCCCAGTCTTCTATAATCATTGGAGCAGCGTAAGCCATGGACTGAATGTCATAACCATCCATAATCATCAGCAATAAACAGGTGACCAGAATAAATTTTTGATAACGCCCAACTTTCTGCTGATTGATCAAATCACTTAATGCAACTTCTTTCATGGTATTCCCTTCTCCATGACGCGCTTTAAATTAATTCCATTTTTACGATATTCGTAATCGATTTACGATTAGCGTAAATAAAATAACACACCTCATCTCACGGCGTCTATGGTCTGCTCATCTGATAACAATCAAGCAAACCATATTCCCCTTTATTTAAATAACTCGTTTACTTCAAACAAATAGGTTTAAAAAAGCAGTCCATCGCCATATCCCTGTTTTCCACACTATCTGTACTTAAAAACTCAAACATTAAGCCATCTATTAAGTTTAAAACCATGTCAGCGTCGGGTTTTAATACACTCATTTCTAAGCTAAAAATCAGTTCAAAAATTTCACGGGTCAGCCATTTTCTATACTCAACTGCCATACGATAAGCCTGCGGGTAAACCACTTTAATTTCAAAAAAAGCTTTAAGTAATAAGTGGTACAGGCTGTTAGAGTTAACATGTAAAACCACGATTTCTTTGAGCTTATCAATGGGTGTGCGGTAATGGCTTGAATAGATAATGGCGAGCACCTCTTCTTTAAGCAGGCTTTTCTGAAAGGCAATACACATTTCAATCAGCCCTTCTTTTGAACGAAAATAGTTATATAGCGTCGCCTTGGGTACTTCGCACTGTTTGGCAATCAGATCTACACCTGCGGTGTGAAATCCATAAGTGGTAAATAAACCAATAGCCGTTCGAATAATGTGTAGTTTTTTGGAAGAGATTTCTAAATAATTTGGCATAGTTTTACCGTTATAAATTCTTGTTGTTTCTAAACGAGATACTTTTTTGGGAGAAAAAAGGCATAGCAAAGCCGTAAAGACTGTGCTTGGCACATCTCAAGTTTTGTTGTTGCTAAGTTTTAAATAAAAATGACTTACGGCCTGAAAACCTTAGGGCGTTCAAGCTGCTTTAATTTTTAAGCTGTGTCGTTATAGCTTTTGGCATGGGCTGCCAAGAAATAATGGATGTGCAAAGCCAACTCCTTTTTATTGGGAGTTCTGCCAGACATTAAAATTATGGTGGCAGAACGGAAGAGGGTTAGCAGACTGGTGAAAGATATAACCAGCACACCCGAAGGTGTCCCTCTCCCGTCCTACCGCTACGGGAGGAGACTAGGAGTTTACACATAAGAGTATCCCTCAGACGGAATAACTCTGATGCGATCTTTCATCACGGTCTGCTAAAACCGACTGGCAATGTGGCCAGCAGGCAAAGGATAGTGTCCAAGCTTCTTACAGTCAAGCACACAAAATGACATTTGCTTTAAAATAACGTATTAAAAAGTAAGGATAAATAATGAGTGAATTATTGTTAAATTAGGGTTTATAAACTCCCCTCATAAGACCAAATGACTATTATTTCTGCTTTAAAGATTTCAAATAAATTGATTCAAATTTTATAAAAAATCATAAATTTAATTAACCGCATAGATATTAATTTCATAATAGGAAATATAAATATATAAGTTTATTTCATCCCATTTATACAAATATATTTATTTATCAGGAAGTTTCTTCTTCAAGCGGTTTACGGACATATGGTATCAATTCTTTTTTTATTGCTCCAAATAATTGAAAATTTTGCTTAGCCATATTTAAGCTAATACCATTTGCTCCTCCCATATAATCAGGATCTTCATTCTGGACATTGTCATCTTCCCAAAAACAAACTGCGCAGATTTCAAACGAACCAGAGGGTAAGTCATCAAATGTAAGATAACCACAGCATGGACATGCGTAAGACACTATTTTCTCCTATCGTTATCTACATCAATAAATTATACCATCAGTAGATTTAAGTACATTTTATGGATAACTCATAAATGTAATCTTTATTTTTAACATTCAAGACTAAAACTTTTTATAGCTATTATTGGTGAGATCAAGCCATAAAAAATCCCGCAGCCTATTGCGGGATTTTTGTAGTGAGTTGAATTACATATGACCACGTCCGTGGCTATGCATATCAGACCCATGATCGCCATGGGCTTTATTATGATAGTAGCCCTTACCATGATGATTACCACGATAAGCATAAGCTTTACCATAATGACTGCCGTGATAAGCATGTCCATAACCATGATGTGAGCCGTGGTAAGCGTGGCCTTTTGCAAAGGTTGGAGCAGAAAGCGCGATGACTAATGCGGCGAAAATATACTTAATGTACTTCATAATAAATTCCTTTTTATTGTAGTACTGGAATTTAAAGTAATACATAAATGTATAACTCGTATCAATAGATGATCTGTACTGGAGTGTAAAGTTTACTAAGCAAAAATAGGCTTACTTATTCGTTTTTAACCCAATAAAAAAAACCGCGATTAGACGGTTTTTTATAAGTACACTCAACCATTACTTTTTCACAGTTTTGGTAAATGCTTCTGAATTAAAATAGTCGGTAATTTCTTCGCCTTCATTTAAAAACTTTTCCTTTGGAACAGTTAAAAAATCTAGTTCTGATTCGAGACTAATAAATTCAGGAATATATTTCTTAATTGGTGGTGGCGGTTTGGGCCCACCCTCCGTAATTTTTTCAACAAATCCAGCTAGCCATAAAATATATTCGTCTTCCATACTATGGTGTGGAATAAGGCTAACATCTATTTTTACTTTACATTCACTTAACGGTTTTGTTAAAGCTTCTTCGAAATCAATGTAGTTATACTTTAATTTGAATACACTCCCCGTGATCTCTTTACGTATAAAAATCATTAAATTATTAAGATTTTCAATAGTGTCATCTGAAAAAAGCTCAACGTCTTTAACTTTCCTATACACACTTTCTGCAATAGCTAAGTATTGTGGCATTAAGGTTTTTCCTTATCTTTGAAGCGGTGTTAGGTGTCTTTCAAAGTAAGTATGCTTCAAGTTATATTTCAACTTGTAATCTTATGTAACAACAAGTAACTATTGTTAATTATTTGTTAAAAATTAGTTAATAAATGACCATTTTTTGTTTTGCTTTAAGCTTTTTTTAATTTTGTAATATAAAAAAAGCTCATATAACATTGGATTGCGTGATTTTTATCATTAATAAAATAATATACCTTTATCTTCTATACTTTCTATTAATTAATTTTTCAACTACTTATGAAAATATGGCAACTGTTTAATAAAGTCATTTAAAGGCATCGGACAGCCCCATAAATAGCCCTGAAATTCAGTACAGCCATTACTTTTAAAAGCGTTAAATTGTTCAGTCGTTTCTATTCCTTCTACAAGCACACGAAGGTTTAAGTCTAAACCGATTTTAATAATACCTGTGACCAGTTTATTGCTACGCTTATCATCCAAAGCAGCTTGTACAAAACTTCGATCAATCTTGATTTGACTCATAGGCATTTTTTGTAAATAGCTTAAAGATGAGTACCCTGTGCCAAAATCATCAAGTGAAAGCTGAATGCCATGTCTAGACAAGAAATTCATTTTTTCGATCATGCTTGCACAATTATTTAAGGCAATATTTTCAGTAATTTCTAAAATGAGCCGAGATGGATTTATGTCATATTTTTGAACCATACCTGTCACGGTTTGCTCAAAAAGTGGCTGCATAAAATGATCGGCGCTAATATTAATTGAAAGTGTAAGATCTTTAGTTTCTTCTTTTTTGCTCCAGTCTTGCAAAACTTTGCAGGCTTCAACTAATACCCATTCTCCTATCTCTGGCATTAACCCAAACGTTTGTGCTGCCGGAATAAAGTCTTGAGTAGGTATATATCCTAAAGTTGGATGGTGCCATCTTAACAGGGCTTCAGCACCTATTAGCGTTTCAGATGAATTGATTTGCGGTTGATAAAAAAGTTCAAACTGTTCTTTAGCAAGTGCCGAACGTAAGTCATGTACCATGCTATTTTCGATTTGTATCTCTAATTGCATGGTATAAATTGAAATACAAATCATCAGCGTAGCAACACCAGTTGCAATCCATCCGCCATGATTACGAATATCTTCAGGTAAAGGTGCTGCACTATTGAGAGTAAAAGAGGTCGCGCTAAAAAATATAAAGCATCCAATCGACAATAAAATTAAAAGAATTTGTAAAAAGCTTGGGTCTCTGCGGTAATTTAAATACCCCAATATTGCTCCGGCTGGTAAAAACAAGTGAGCGACTTGAGGCCGATGAGGTGTAGCAATATCAAAAAATAAGCAAAAGATGACCGGAAAAACCAGTAAAACCATTTGCGATAAAAGTATACCCGCTGAAATCCGGTTTATATAAATGAGAAAAAGACTAAATATGGAAATTAATGTGAAAGTAATATCTATGTAAACAATGAGCCATAGGTTTGCAAATGCAAAATAAATGGTCCAAAACAAACAAAAAATAATACAAATGAAGATATTGGCTTTGGCTGCAATTGTAAGCTGTTGGTCCTTTACAGTACGGTAATTTTTTTTGCGTTTTTTAAAGTAAGACGAAGCTATCATAAATAAATCAACCGTAAAATATTTCTTCAAAGACCCCCAACTTGGTCATTGATACTCCATTTCAATGTTTACCAATAAAGCGTAATATTTTCGTCCTTTATTATTTGTAATCATTATTTTGATATTAGGTATTATTCTATCGTAGTAGTAAAGCCTATTAGGTCACTTGAACGATACTGCTTTTTAAACACCTTATAATTTTAAAGTATCATGATCTAACGATACATGCCTCTGCGACTTAGGTACAGTCCCTAACTCGTGAAAAATTAGGCGAATTCTAAAGAATTTTCTGTATTGTCATCTTTATCACCCACCGTAAGCGCATAAGCCGACCTGCCATATAGGCATAAAAATAGCTGGATCGGCTGCAAAACCGTCCAGCTCATGAATATGTGTTAGAGATAAATCACAACAAGAATTGCAAAAACACCGTACAGTGCACTGACTGCAACCAATGATCGATCATCGACTGCACCACGGCGGAATAAATTCCACAGGAACACAATGGCTAGTGCAGTAATAATGCCAGATGCTAATAGCAATGTATCAAAGCGCCACGGCGTAAAGAAAATACCTAGTGCACTTGGTATGGTGGCCTGAATCATCATGGCACCAGAAATATTCGCTAAAGCCAAACGCTCTTTACCTTGGCGCACCCAAATCAACGCATTCATAATTTCGGGTAATTCGGTCGCAACCGGACTAAGCAACAAAGCAACCAGATGCGGTGGCCAACTTAATGCTGTACCAATCGCTTCAAGCTGAGCAACGAAAGTATGTGAAGCGATACTAATTACTACTAAAGCCAGCAGTACTTGCAGACCAGCCCACCCTAGGGATGGTTCGGCGGTATTTGGACGAAACTTGAGAGGTTCAAGTTCTTCTTCATCGGCAGATGTGTCAGCTTCCTTAATCTCACGCCAAACATAAGCTGCATAAGCTGCTAAAAATAGCACACCTAACCACGGCTTAATGGCAAATGCGACTAAACCAAGTGCTACTTTTAAAACAAAGATGACAAGAAAAGAGACTTGGTCTCGGCTTAAACGGACGTAATCAACTTGTACTTTATGTGAAGTTCGAGCTAACTTTTTACGATGAAGAATTAATACCAGACCGACTACGGCATAACCTAAAGTCGCTAGAACCAATGGGCCACCCATTGCAGCTCCAACACCAAGATCTTTTTGCTCTGGGGTATTACCAAATACGACCGCCATGAAAGTGACTGCACTTTCAGGTAAGGCTGTACCGAAAGCTGCGAGTACGGAACCTACTGCAGTTGCACCTAGATTAAGGCGCTTACCGAACCATTCGATACCATTGACGAAATATTCACAGGCGAGATAAATCGCTGCGGCGGACACAAAGAATAAGATAAAAGTGAGGAGCATAGGAATAGTTCCAGCCGGGCGAATAAGAAACCATTGGCGCGTCAACACGCCTCGCCCGACTAGCAAAGCACGTTGCGGCCAAAGGTCTCGCCTAGCTCATACTGTATATACAGTGGCTGAACACGCCATGAGATACTCATCTCAAGTTTGTTGACGTGGTCTTCCTAGCTGGGTACTAGGAATGGCTACTCCCCAATGACAATGGGTGAAGTTTACCAGTGATTTAAACGTAACTCTACAAAGATAGTCAGACAAAATCACAAGAGCTTATAAAAAGACATGAAAACGTTTAGCCAGTTTCTTTTGCAGAACAATCACAAGAACTGGGAACCCTGCTGCTGAAATTGCACATATCGCTAGTAACGTATTTACACTTTGTGGCGTCATACCCTGTTCAGGCAATAAAAAAGCAGATAAGAAAAATGCAACGGTTGTCATTAAATACATGATGGATGTCTGTAATGAAGAAAATCCAGCTCGTTGTTGGTCGTTAGGAAACTGAATCGTAAGTACTGAACATGACACCAAACGGCTGTAAGATGCACCGAGAAATAAACTAATAAATAACGCTGCATGCTGATAGCCTAGCATTGGTATTAGCAAACTCAGTATAAAAACAATGGTTGAACCTGTACCTAGCACTAAAGCAGAAAAACGAGAAGTTAATACTCCTGTAATTTTTGTAGATAGGTAACCTATAACACCTCCACTGAAAAAAAGCCAAGGCAATAGATTTTGTGAAGCACCCAACTGCTGAATCATTAAGGGTGCCAAAATAGGAATAATCAGCATAGGACTAAACTGTACGAGTGCATTAGCAGAGGCGAACAATAATGTGTTCATATCCAGAGGCAGCGCACGAGGCGTATCTAAATAGACTTGGTCTTTGGGTATAATGGATACAATTAATGGCAATGCCAACACACAGAATGCGCTTATGAGCCACAAAGCCACATGCCAACCATAGTGAGTGCATAGAAATAATATGGTAGGCATTCCGACAATACTTACTATTGAAAATGATGCAATCACTGTCGCTAACATTTTTCCTCGTAAATTAGGCGGTGCGTTGTTTATTAATATACTTATAGCCACTCCCATTGTGGTACCGCCGACCAACCCTGCACAAAATCGAAGTGCAAGTAGCAGACTAAAACTGGATGTGCAGGTAGTCAAAAGTGTGAGTAGACCTAGTAGCGCCATATTAATAATCAAAAACCGCTTTTTATTGAAATGATCAATCCAGTAAAAAGCAATAAGTCCTGAAAGAACGGCGCCAAGCGTATACATCCCTGAAACATAACCTGAGAATGATACTGGCACTGCGAAATCTGTCGCCATAAAAACAAAAATAGGATTGAACACCATATATTCCAGTGCATTCGTGAACTGGACGAAAGCAATTACAGTGGCTATCCGCATGAGGACTTTATAATTAAACGTCTGTGTGGCTAGGGACATCGCAGTAACCTATAGATAAAAGATGTCCGAGTTTAACTGCTATCAATAGTATTGATTATATGGTAGAAATGGCTTTTATTATTATCAAATATGGGACAATTGATGCGTCCGGCTCTAGATTTTAATACCCTGAAAGTATTCATTGCTGTGGTTGAAAAAGAAAGTTTTGTGGGTGCATCGAAACTGCTTGAAATGCCAACATCAAACGTGAGTCGCTGCATTTCTCAGTTAGAAGAAAAACTCGATCTTCAGCTCATTGAGCGCAGCACCCGACATATGAAACTCACTCAGGCAGGGCAGCTACTCTATACCAGAGCAAAGCCATTACTCGAAGCACTTGAGCAAACGGAGACAGAGTTAACGTTGCGGCAAATGCAGCTTAAAGGTCCTTTACGGATCTGTATTCCCAACGAAATAGGCCCTGCATTGCTAGGTTCTGTGATTGCCGAGTTCGCTTGTCAGTATCCAGACTTAGAAATCAGCTGTGTCACAAATTTGTCGGGTTTTGAATCTCTGCGAGATGATTTGGATTTAGCTATTATTATTAGCCGCGGTCAGATGGATAACAGTGACTACATCGCTCGTCATCTAGTGACTATCCCTTGCACCATTGTTGCAGCCCCTTCTCTCATTCAGCGTTATGGCACCCCTACTCGTATCGAGCAATTTGAAGAGTTACCCTGTATTACAACAGTTAGTGCACTCAAAGGTGCTCCTTGGCAATTTGTCAATAAAAAGGGGGAATTCGAGGCCATTAAGGTTAAAGGACATTATCGAGTAAACAGCGGAGAGATGGCAGGACAAGCTGCTGTAGCAGGTATCGGTTTTGCAATTCTATCGAAACAAACTTGCCAACCCTACATTAGCGACGGACGGCTAGTCGAGATTGAGTTTGAACAAAAGGCAGCCCCTTTGCAGTTATTCGCACTGTATTCAAATCGTCGTTACTTACCCGCTAAAACAAGAGCGCTCATTGACTTCATACATCAAAAATTGAGTCATATTTCTTTATAAACTTGGGCTTTCCACAAACAAGTCCAAACCAATATATTTCACTATATGGCTTTGAGTTTGTTTATCTAATACTGTTATACCAAAGTTATTAAAAATCATAACTTCATTACGCTTATGGTCAGCGTAATGAAGTATAAATGAGATTAATTTTGGTGATTAAAACCAAGCTTCCGGCATATTTAATGGCGTAGTTTCAATTGGATCAAGAACAGCGAGCCAACTGTAAATTTTAGGCATTTCCCAACCAAAAAAATAATCACAGGCAGCTAACTTGCCATTTAAAAAATCTGTTGCTGATGAAGTGGCTAGATTTTCATGAAGGGTTATTGCCTGATCCAGCCATAACCAACCAACCACCAAATGTCCAAATGCTTCTAAATAATTGGCAGCGTTTGCCAATTGCATATCCATATCCTTAATAGCATGTAATGCTGCCGTTACCTCCTGAACCCGTTGCCATGTCTGAGCAAGAGTATTGGCATGGCGCTGTAATGCTGCTATTGACTGAGCTTGAGCAATTGTTCCTGTGATTTTTTCGTTCAAAACGTGCATCGCAAGACCATCATTGATCCGTGTTTTGCGTCCGAGTAAATCCATCGCCTGAATGCCAAATGTACCTTCATGAATTGGATTGAGTCGGTTGTCCCGATAGAACTGCTCTACATTGTATTCACGGGTATAACCATATCCCCCATGTACTTGAATAGCTAA
Source organism: Acinetobacter sp. AOR41_HL (assembly GCF_027854645.1). NCBI lineage: Bacteria > Pseudomonadati > Pseudomonadota > Gammaproteobacteria > Moraxellales > Moraxellaceae > Acinetobacter > Acinetobacter sp. AOR41_HL. The sequence goes on from NZ_JAKTHZ010000037.1 coordinate 235,508, forward strand.
ATCATTGGCCACGAGTCCCCATTCTGATGACCAGCTTTTTACCACAGGTGTAAGTAAATCGAGGAGTAGTTGTGCCTTTTTCTGTTGCTCGCTATCTTCAAGAGAGTGAATATCATCTGTTAATTTTGCAGCATACAAACAAAGTGCAAGTGCTCCAGAGGCATATGATTTTTGTGCCAAAAGCATACGGCGCACATCTGCATGTTGAATAATTGGAATTTGTGGAGAACTCGGATCACGTTCACTACGAGAGCGGCCTTGTAAACGGTTTTTTGCATAGTCCAGTGCATGCAAATAACCTGTATATCCTAAGGCGGCTGCGCCCAGACCAACTGAAATTCGGGCCTCATTCATCATATGGAACATATAAGAAAGCCCTTTGCCAGCTTCGCCAACAAGCTCACCAATGGCGCCTGCTTCTCCTTCTGGTGTATAACGACCTTCACCAAAATTTAATACACAGTTGACGGTACCACGGTAGCCCATTTTATGGTTGATTCCGGCCAAAGCAACATCATTGCGCTCACCTATATTCCCCTGCTCATCAACTAATTTTCGAGGTACGGTAAATAGCGAAATGCCTTGTACGCCGGCAGGTAATTTCCCGTGTTCATCTGGAATTTTGGCCAGAACCAAATGAACAATATTGCCTGAAATATCGTGCTCACCACCTGAAATCCACATTTTATTGCCAAATAAACGGTAACGTCCGTCGGCTGTTGGCACTGCACGTGTCCGAATATCTCCCAAACTAGATCCGGCCTGTGGTTCAGATAAGCACATCGTACCAAAGCAGTCACCTGCAATCATGGCATCAATATATGGCTTTACTTTTTTAGGGTCTCCATGAGCCATCAATAAGTTTGCATTACCAATTGTTAAAAAAGCGTAGCCTGTCGTACCCGGATTTGCACCCATCAGGTAAGCCATACCTGCTCGTTCAATGGTATTGGGTAAACTCATTCCGTTCCATTCAGTAGAAAAAGCTGTGCTCATCAAACCTGCATCTGCAAAGGCTTTTAAGGCGACACTTACCTCTGGATTAACAGTTACACGCTCACCATCAAAGCTAGGTTCATGGCTATCATTTTTTTTATTGTGGGGTGCAAAAAGATCAGTTGCCAAGTCTTCATATACATTCAATACTGCCGCATAATCACTACGCTCTTGCCCTGCAAAACGAGGACGCTGATTGAGTGCTTCAATGTTAAGCCAATCAAACAGTAAGAAATCGACATCCTGTCGAGAAAGAATCATTTCATTATTCACACGGTTCTCCCAATTAAAAATTCATCAGCGTTAACCATTCGGCAACGAGCGCTGGTTTGGGGTGGTTTTCAATTTCAACTGTTACACCTAAAGTCAACTGATAGCTTCCCGCTCTTTTTTCTATGATTTGTTTTAAGCTAAATCTTCCCCGTACACGATGTCCGCTCGGCACAGGGCTTAGAAAGCGTAAATTATTCATGCCATAGTTTACCGATGAGGTTTGTCCCTCTACAGAGGGCAATACTTCAGCCGCCATGGCCGATAGTAAAGATAAAGTCAAAAAACCATGAGCAATCGTGCCCCCAAATGGAGTTTGCTTGGCTTTTTCGGTATCAATATGGATGAATTGCCAATCTCGCGTAACATCCGCAAAAGCATTAATCATGGTTTGGTCAATGGTCAACCAATTAGAGACACCTAGTTCTTTATCTTGCAAGTCAAACAGTTGCTCAATCGTCACTATGCTCATGTTAGTCCCCGCTTAAACCCGCTTTTTGCAACTCTAAATTGCCTTGCGCTGCGCCCATCGTAGGAACGATTTCATTGGTACGATCACTAAGCTCACTTAAATGCTGTACCAAGCTATGCGCTACCTCATCGCCAGTTCCTAAATGAATGCCTTGGGTCAAGGTAATATGTGCAGCTTCAAAACTTCCGGCCCCTGCACAAATAATCATTTTATTAGGGGCTTCTTCGCTGACTAATACAGCAATCGCTGGACTAACTGCACTTGGTGCAAGTGCTTCGAGTGAGGTTTCTGGTAACAAGCCTTCCAGCATTCGGGTTGCTGCTGTTGGAGCAATACAATTGACTCGAATGTTATATTTTTCACCTTCTAAGCCTAAGGTTTGCATTAATCCTACTAAAGCCATTTTTGCAGCACTATAGTTAGACTGACCAAAGTTTCCGTATAAACCCGATGATGATGTGGTCATGACAATACGACCATATTTCTGCTCGCGCATGATTTCCCAAACTGCTTTAGTGCAGTTCACAGCACCCATCAAATGCACATCGATCACTAGCCGAAAATCTTCCAACGTCATTTTGCTAAAGGTTTTATCACGCAAAATGCCCGCATTATTGACTAAAATATCAATGCGTCCCCAACGGGCCATAGTGTCATCGACCATACGCTGGACTTGCTCCGCATCGGTGACTGAAGCACCATTGGCGATCGCCTCACCGCCGGCTGCAATGATTTCATCAACCACTTTCTGTGCAGCTGAAGTTGATCCGCCATTGCCATGTACATCACTGCCTAAATCATTGACTACAACTTTTGCGCCTAAACGAGCCAGTAATAGCGCATGCTCACGTCCTAAGCCTGCACCGGCACCTGTAACAATTGCAACACGGTTGGTTAAATTGATTGTCATAGTTTTTTCCTAAATAGATTTATTAATATTTTGTTCTTAATAAGTATTTAATAAGCCGTAACACCACCATCAATTGCAATGGCCTGACCTGTGAGATATGAATTTTCTTTAGCGCACATCATCAGCATCATTGCAACAACTTCACTTGGATGGGCAAGACGCTTCATCGGAGAAGCCTGTGCCAGAAAGTCTTGTTTTGCGTTCAGTTCACTGTCGAGCACCATCGGTGTAGTGGTATAAAATGGACAAATTGCATTGACCCGAATCCCTTTATTTGCATATTCCACTGCTGCTGTTTTGGTTAAACCCACGACTGCATGTTTTGCTGCCGAATAAGCTGCCAGTTTTGGAGCTGCACCTAAACCTGCAATAGAAGCAACATTTAGAATAACGCCACCACCTTGTTGTAGCATTTGCCGAATTTGATGCTTCATTCCAAAAAATACGCCTTTGGCATTTACAGCAAAACTCAAGTCCAAATCTGCCTCATTGGTATCAATAAAGCTTTTCATTGGCGGACTCATACCCGCATTATTTATACTGACATCAATTCTACCGAAATGATCCACCGCACTTTGTACCAATGCCTGTACTTCTGCTTCAAGACTAACATCACAAGCCTGCGAAATTACTTGTATACCCGCTTGTTGTAACGGTTCAACCACTGCATTCAGCCCTGCGATATTGCGATCTCCCAAGACTAATTTTGCTCCGTGTTCTGCCAGTTGCTGGGCCAGTAGTGCACCAAATCCACTCGCCGCGCCTGTGATTAAGACCACTTGATCTGAATACTGATCGTACATTGCTACCCGCCCTTAAATGGTTAAACCACCATCAACCACAATACATTCACCATTGGTATAACTTGCTGCATCAGAGACAAGATATAAAACCGTTCCAGCCATTTCACGTGGCTCCGCATGACGGCGTAATGGGATTTCTTGTAACCAACGGTTATATACCTCTTCATTGCTAAATAGGGCGCCAGCAAATTTGGTTTTGGTTAGACCTGGGAGTATCGCATTAACACGAATCCCTAAAGGGCCGCATTCTTTGGCAAACGCTTTCGTCATATTCACCACGGCTGCTTTGGTAATTGAATAAATAGCTTGGCGGTCGCCTGGTTGTAATGCATTCACAGAAGCGGTGTTCACAATCGCACCACTACCTTGGGCTCGCATCAGCTTTCCAGCTTCAATCGACATAAAGAAATAACCACGAATATTGACCTCAACCGTTTTGTTATATGCCGCAAGGTCTGTATCAAGAATGTGGCCATAGTAAGGGTTTGCTGCAGCATTATTGACTAGAATATCCAAACGCCCATGCTTAGAACGGATATGATCAAAAATAGCCGTAATATCCTCCATTGAACCTACATGACATGCAAACGCTTCTGCCTTACCACCTGCCTGAATAATTTGATCGGCAACCGCTTGGCAATCATCAATTTTTCTACTCGAGACAATGACATGTGCGCCATACTCAGCTAAAAGTTTTGCAATTTCTTCACCAATCCCACGACTTGCACCAGTTATTAATGCGATTTTTCCTGTTAAATCAAATAAATTGGTTGGCATATTTTTACTCCTGAGCTTGGTCTATTTTACTGTTGGGCTTTTAAATTCTTGTGTTTGCCTATCAGTTTTGGAAACGAGTTTTTATTTGCTATCGAACATATAAGATTGCTGGTACGACGTTTATAAACATACCCAACCTACAACAATGAATAAAATGAATTATTTGAATATTCAACTATGCATAAAATTAATATGTATGTTTCTTTTCTCTTATAAGGTTAAACTTATGTTCAAGAAAATTGTCTTTTAAGCTTAAGTTTTGTTTTCAACACATCTTTACAATGTTCAATTATTTCAATAGTTCACTACTCTTTTTTTCAATAACTCAAATTTGTTACCATTGCACCGCTGGAATGGTCTGAAAACACTTTATACTAGGGATGCTGGTTCTAAGATTCATCCAGTTATTGTACTTTTCTTGAATTACATTCATTTTTTAAAAACTTGAAATTGGCTCATTAGCCAAAAGTAAATTTTTCGTTTTTTTAAGGGTTTTTTACGCATGAATAGCGCTGAAATCATGGCTGATCTCTCTAACCACACTCCAATGATGCAGCAATATCTCAAAGTCAAAAAAGACTATCAACATGCGTTGCTGTTTTATCGTATGGGCGACTTTTACGAACTGTTCTTTGAAGACGCTCATTTAGCAGCCAAACTTTTAGGAATTACCCTAACCCATCGTGGTAAAGCAAATGGCAACCCAATTCCAATGGCGGGCGTTCCCTACCATTCAGCCGAAGGTTATCTGGCACGTTTGGTCAAAGCAGGACGCACTGTAGCCATTTGTGAACAAGTGGGTGAAGTCACAGGCAAAGGTCCTGTTGAGCGTAAAGTTGTTCGTATTCTTACCCCTGGTACATTAACTGACGATGCCCTACTCACAAGTTATCAGTCTTCTAACCTTGTGGCGCTATGCATCCATCAAAACCAGATCGGTTTTGCTTTACTCGACTTAAGTGCGGGTATTTTTAAAGTTCAACAACAAGACTACAAACCGGAACAACTTCCAATTGAACTGGCACGCCTCATGCCAAGTGAAATTTTAATTGATGAAGATCTGGTTGACCCAAATATTATCGAACAAATTAAAAAGCATTTAGATTGCCCAGTAACCAAGCGCCCAAATGTCGATTTTAATTTAAACAACGCACAAAAAACCTTATGTGACCAGTTCTCTGTATCGACGCTTTCTGGTTTTGGTTTAGACCCGCTACCTTTGGCTAAAGCTGCTGCTGCGGCTTTAATTCACTATGCCAAAGAAACCCAAAAAACGGCGTTACCACATATTCGTTCAATTCTTTTGGAACAAAGCACTGACTTTATTGCGCTCGACCCAATCACGCGCCGTAATTTAGAAATTATTGAACCTTTGTTTGAACACGGCACATCATTATTCCAACTGGTGAACGATTGCCAAACGGCAATGGGTGGCCGTTTACTCAGCCGTACACTCATGCAACCTGTCCGTGATACCGCGTTGCTTGATGCCCGTTTAGATGCAATTGAACAGTTAATTCAGGGCTACCATGAAAGTCCGGTTCGTTTAGTGCTTAAAGAAATTGGTGATATCGAACGTGTTCTTAGCCGTGTTGCGCTTGGTAGCGCACGACCACGTGACTTAGTTCAGCTTCGTCACGCTTGTGCACAAATTCCATTTTTAAGAAATGCTTTAGCACCTGTTGTACAAGCGAAGAAATCCAAGTTATTGGGACAGCTTGATCAAGAACTGGGTGATTTTAAATCGTTGCACCAGCATTTAATGGCAGCCATTGTTGAAAACCCACCGGTATTACTTCGTGATGGCAATGTAATTGCAGAAGGTTACGATGCCGAACTCGATGAATTACGCCAAATTCGTGATCATGCAGGCCAATTCCTGATTGATTTAGAAATAAAAGAACGTGAACGTACCGGCATCAATACCTTAAAAATCGGTTATAACCGTGTGAGTGGTTACTACATTGAACTCACTCGCGCTCAAGCTGAGCAAGCCCCTGCCGATTATATTCGCCGTCAAACCTTAAAAAATGCCGAGCGCTACATTACGCCTGAACTAAAAAGCTTTGAAGATAAAGTTTTATCAAGTGAGTCTCGTGCATTAGCACGTGAAAAAGCGTTATTTGAAGCTTTACTTGAAAACCTTCGTGAAAATATTGCGCATCTACAAATGATGAGTTCAGCAATCGCGCAAATTGATGTAATTGCAAACTTTGCTCATCAAGCGCGTTTAAACAACTGGGCACGCCCTGAATTTACACCAGAAACGGGTATCAAAATTCAAGGTGGCCGTCACCCTGTGGTTGAAGCATTAAGTAAAGCGCCCTTTACACCAAATGATACGTTCCTTGATGCCCAGCACCGTATGGCAATTATTACCGGCCCAAACATGGGCGGTAAGTCTACCTTTATGCGTCAAACCGCATTAATCAGTTTGCTTGCTTACTGCGGTAGTTACGTTCCGGCACGAGCTGCCAAACTTGGCCCAATCGACCGTATTTTTACCCGTATTGGTTCAGCCGATGACTTATCGACGGGCAAATCGACCTTTATGGTTGAGATGACTGAAACTTCACAAATCTTGCACCATGCAACGAATCAGTCTTTGGTGTTAATGGATGAAGTTGGCCGCGGAACGAGTACCTACGATGGTCTTTCTTTAGCATGGGCTTGCGTGGTTGACTTAACGAAGCGTGTTAAATGTCTGTGCTTGTTTGCAACTCACTATTTCGAATTGACAGAGTTAGGGAGTGAAGCAGGTATTGATAACTACCACGTTACTGCCCAAGAGTTAAATGGCAACCTGATTTTATTGCATAAAGTTCAACAAGGACCTGCAAGCCAAAGTCATGGTTTACAAGTTGCGAAATTAGCGGGTATTCCTGCTAATGTCATTAAAGAAGCTCAAAAGCGTTTACGTATTTTAGAGAAGCAACAACAGCAACACTTACAAACCAGTGTACAAGATGATTTGTTTGCAACTTTAGATTCGGAAGCTAAAACCAATACTCAAGTCATAGAGAAAGTGATTGAAATCGAAGTGCCTTCACCTGCCCTAGACTTACTTAAGCAAATTGAAGTCGACAACTTGACACCTCGCCAAGCACTTGAACAACTTTACGAGCTAAAAGCTGCGCTTAAATCATAATTATTGATTGAGCAAACATGTCTATGGGCATGTTTGCTCTTACTTTGAGGAGAATAAAATTTCTATTTTCTTAAGGCCACTACAATACAAAGAGATCGATTTAATTTGGCAACACATTAGTCGACGTGAACTGATTACCCAACTCTACATACAAAAACAAGATCAACTCGAATTAACAGATTGTTTTTATGATGTTAAAAATTGGGATGCCTATCATTTAGAAAATGACCCACCAAAATTAAAAGAACTCTATCAACAAGGTGCTTCATTTGTAGGTGCTTTTAATACGGCTGAACAGCTAGTGGGCATTAGTGTCGTATCGAATCAAATCATTACTGACTATCCCAATGCAAAATTACTGCAATATTTTTATGTCGATGCCGATCAACAAGGCCAAGGTATTGGCGCAAAGCTGATGCAAGCAGCCAAAGAGTCAACCAAGCAATTGGGCGCTCATCAACTTTATATTTCAGCCACTCCAAGTAAACGTACAGTCGACTTTTATATAAAACATGGTGCGACAGTATTAAAACATCCAGATCGAGAATTATGGGAGCTAGAACCCGAAGACATTCATTTGCTTTGTATGCTTTAAGACCCATAATTCAAGGATTTTTTAGCTATAAAAGCAGCATAAAAGCAGAATTTAAACGCAAGAGTCGTATTTACGGTATCTAATCAAATAGATACCTTGACCCAAATGACATTTAAACCCATCAGAAAAAATTTATTTAACCTTTTGTTTTTAAAAATATATTTTTATCTCAATTTTATAATCCGACCAATCTTAAGACCAGAACATTCCTTTTAATATCAAAGTTTTAACTTATCTTCATATGTATAAATAAACAATATCAATAAAAGCAATTGTTTGTTTACCCCTTTTTTGCCTAAAATAAGCTATTCGAAATGAAACCATATTTTTTAGGTAGCTGTCGCCATGACCTTTGTTGTCACTGAAAATTGTATTAAATGTAAATACCAAGATTGCGTAGAAGTTTGTCCTGTAGACTGTTTTTACGAAGGTCCGAATTTCCTAGTGATTAATCCGGATGAATGTATTGACTGCGCATTATGTGAACCAGAATGCCCTGCAAATGCAATTTTCTCTGAAGATGAGTTACCAGAAGGTCAGGAAGTATTTATTGAGTTAAATGCTGAACTTTCTCAAAAATGGCCTAACATTACTCAAATTGGCGATCAACCTGCTGACCGTGAAGAATGGAACGGCAAACCAGATAAGTTACAGTATCTAGAAAAATAATTTCAAAAAAAGATCAGCAACCGCTGATCTTTTTTATACCCTATTCAAACATTTCATTGCAAATTCCTCGTAATTTGTGCACTGTTTTGCATTAAAATAGGCGCAATATTTATTAAGCTTTTGATTTTTCTTATGCGGAAGTTTTTGCAGAGTCTGCTGCCCCTATGCATAATCCCTGCGGTTATGGTAGGTTGCGCCAGCTCTCCCCAACACACAACAACAGGCAAAACCTCTCCAAGTGGTAAACGCATCTTTATTCCTCAAGAACGCGTTATTATCGAACGTCCAATTCCACCTAAAGTTGAGCCTGCTTCTTATCGTGCTTGGTTAAATACTGGCGATCATTATGAACGTGTACGCGAATACGAAAAATTTCTAGCGCGTCATGATGTTGCTGGCATCGTACCAAGTTTTGAATTATTAAGATCAGCTCGCGATTGGCAAAAATGTGGCAGTTCAGAATATGCTGTTCCAAACCGTGAACTTTGGAATAACTCTTTATCGACCTTACGCGTCTTTAAATATTTAATTGCTGCAAAAGTTTTAACCGACTTTGAAGTGACTTCGGTTTATCGTGACTTACCTTTAAACCAATGTGCTGGTGGTGCAAGTTCTTCTAAACATTTGTTTAACTCTGCCATCGATTTCCGTATTGGACCAGAAGTTCCACAACCGCAAGACTATGCTTTTATTGAAAATACCAAGTTTAAATTGTGTCAGTTCTGGGCCCAACATGGCCAAAGTTTAAACTTAGGTATTGGTTTATATAGTTCAGGACAAATCCATATTGATACTCAAGGCTATCGTACTTGGGGACCTGACCTAACCCGTAATACTTCCATGTGTAATTTCTAATATAAAAAATCCTCTTATACACTCAAGTATAAGAGGGTTTTTATTCTTAATTTTTTAACTATCCTTATAAAGAAATCGTCTTAAATTAACTGTCAATTTGCTCATTCTATAATCAACCAAAATTTCTTAATCCGAAGATTTTTGCACTCTAGTCATAAACGTTTAAAATACGCCTATCAATATACAGGTAAATTTGACTATGCAGCAGTTGTGGACAGACATTGACGAATATATCGACTCACATTTAATTCCCGAAGATCCCCGACTCGACTTTGCATTAAAAAATACCGACGAACACGGCTTTTCAAATCATCTTGCAGTAGCTCCAAACCAAGGCATGTTTTTACAAATGCTTATTCAGATGAATAAGTGTAAGCGAGTTTTAGAAATTGGAACTTTTGCTGCCTACAGTACGATTTGGCTAGGACGTGCCCTGCCTGAAGATGGCTATTTGCTTACCATTGAAGGTCGCGATACCCATGCAGAAATGGCTCAAAAAAATATCGACCATGCGAATCTTCCTGTAAAAGTTGAACTAAAAGCTGGCCGTGCTGCCGATATACTTTCAGCAATAGATCCACAGTCGATTGAGCCTTTCGATTTTATTTTCATTGATGCAGATAAACAGGGTTATCCGGAATATTTAGAACTCAGCCTTAAGTTCTCAAAATCAGGCACGATTATCGTGCTAGACAACGTCATCCGTGCGGGCGATATTTTGAATCCTGAAAACAAAAAACCGAGTATTGAAGGTATTCGTGAAACCTTTAAAGCTTTAGAAAACCATCCGCAAATTCTGTCTTGTACAGCTTTACAAACGGTTGGCTCAAAAGGTCATGACGGCTTCGCGATTGCAATTGTCAAATAGTGATCAAAAAATCATCTTTTATATTTTATTTTTTATAATCAAATAATTACTTTTATTACCCCTGCTTTTCCATATAGTTATCCACAAGATTTGCGGATAACTATATGCTGATCTCATCATTTAGCCACAAGTAATGGCACAGTCGCGTTTCGGAATATGGTCGTTGCAATACTTCCCAAGAAGAACTGATGAATTTTGCTATGGCTGAAAGCACCGAGCACAATAATCTGAATACCGTGTTCTTGTTGGTACTCAAGAATATTCTGGGCAACGTCACCATATCGGTAAACGGTGACGACATCTAGGCCGGCTTCTTTAAGGAAATGTTCTGGTTCATTCAATATTTCAGGATGATCGCCCACATACACTAAATGGCACTGTAAAGTCCGTAATAAATCACTTTGTGCAATACGGCGCATCATTTTTTGACAGGTAGGAGAATATTCATAAGCAAATATAAAACGTGTCGGTACTTTGAAGTTTTCACCAATAGTCAGAACCGTGCAATTTGCGCCTCGAATGAAGTTTTCAACATTACTACCAATTGGTTTATGCTTTTCGGCAGCCCTTTCACCCACCCGCCCTAAAATAACAATATCGTTTTCATGCAAGAGATTGAAACTTTGCTCTAGAAAATCCCCTTTTTCCTGAATTTTGGAGCATGTAATTCCGTGTTTTTCTTTAATTAGATCAGAGATATGTCTGAGTAAGTTATTGCTGTAATCCAAAGCGAGTTCACTTTGTTTTTGCTCTAATTCAGCCAACTCTTTAAGCAACATTGCATTGCTTTCAAAGCCGATTACACCACTTATTTCACCTAAGTGATAACTTGCTGGGTAGTAATCTAGAATTTGTAATAACACAAGCTCTCGTCCAGTTGCTTTCGCAACCCAAGCCGCTGCATCTGCAATAGCATTAATACAAGGTGATGAGTCAATACACGCAATAACACGGTTCATTTTTGCCTCTCTTCTTCAGGTCTATTTGCCTTGGAGATTTTTCTATAACTTAGCTTTAACTTAACATAGATAAAAATCCGTATGTTAAGGTTTATGTATTAAAATCCACTTTTTTGTTTAAAGATCAAACATTTTATTACATTCTTAAGACTGTATTATTCTCTTAAACGGATAAATTTTGCTGGGTTTCCACCCACTATATGGTACGGCTTCACATCTTTTGTCACCATACTATTCATACCAACTACAGCATGTTTACCAATTTTAATTCCGTCTTTAATTCCCACATGCGCGCCTAACCAAACATCTTTTTCAATTTCGATTCCCTGTGAACGAACAGGCTGTTGATATAGCGGACGGTCTAGTTGCATACCATGGTCAAAGGCATATAGATGACAATAAGCAGCAATACGAACTTGATCGTGTAGTTTTATACCAGCTCGGCCACCATCTAAAATACAGTGGTGGTTAATAGCGACTTCGTTACCAATCTCAAGCGGTCCATGTAAACTACAATCTGCCGCGATAAAACAATTGTCACCAATCTTAATTTTCCGACCCGGCTCGGCAAAAATATGGGCTAACGGTGAAATAAAACAGTTCTCCCCGATCTCGACTGTTTCCATATCCATTAAATAAGCCTGATATTCTTTTTGCCATTCTTCTGCCCAGGCACGGTGTTTGGGCTTTAAAGTCCAATATAGCCATGGCATATAATTTAAACGGTGCTTATGTTGCTCACGGTATTTGAGTAAGGAATCAGTCATCTGCTAACTCCTCCTCAACCTTTAATTCTTCTCGGCCACGAGTGACATCACGGAGCTTTAAAGCAAGTGGCTCAATCTGGTGGATTTGTAATCTAGCTTCAATATCTACCCCTGTTGCAGTATAGGTTTCCTGAAAATCAATTTGCTGCTGCGTAAGCTCATATTGAAAAATAGCCCATTCATTAAAATGACAAGAAAAGTGAATGGTCTTCTTTTCAATAAGTTCAATTCGCTCAGCTAACAATAAGGATTGCCCAGCACAACCGCCATAGGCCCGTACTAAACCACCAGTTCCCAGTTTTATACCCCCATACCAGCGGTTCACCATGACGATAATATTAGTTAAGTCGTTGCCTTCAATAGTTGCCAGGATTGGACGCCCTGCTGTACCTGATGGCTCACCATCATCATTAAAGCGAACATTATGCCCAATTTTCCAAGCCCAACATTGATGGGTGGTCGATATATCTTTATTTAATTCTAAAAATTCTTTCACTTGCTGTTCATTTTCTACTGGCGCAGCAATTGCCTGAAATCTACTTTTTTTAATTTCTTCTTCAAATGTAACCGGTGCTGCAATCGTAAAAGCCATAAATTAAATAAAGCATAATAAAAATCAAATTATAACGTGAAATTAATAGAAGCGAACCTATAAAAAAAGCCCCGAATTTCGGGGCTTCTTCTGTTATCTTTCTCGTAATGCTTCTTTCGCTTTATTAAATGGTTTAAGCAAGTAATCGAGTACAGTTTTCTCACCAGTACGAATATCTACCGTTGCCACCATACCCGGTGTAATACCAAAAGCCTTACCTTGTTTATTGTAGAGCTTGTCTGTATCAGTTCGGATATAAACGCGATAGTAGAATTGATCCTGTTTAACTTCATCACGAATCGTGTCTGGAGAAATAACGGTAACTTTACCTTTTAAACCACCATAAATTGAATAATCATAAGCTGTAATCTTTACTAAAGCTTCCTGACCAGGGCGAATGAATGCAATGTCACGTGGCAAAATGCGAGCTTCAATCAGTAACTGTTCATCAATTGGAACAATCGTCATTAACTTACCATTTTGCGGAACGACACCACCATGAGTTGTTACTGTAATTTCTTTTACAACACCGCGTACAGGTGCTCTAAATACGGCACGCTCTAAACTGTCATTACGGCCCATCACGACCTGTTGTTGAGTTTGAGTGTCAGTATTTGCTTTAGATAACTCTTCACGTGCTTTAACGTAATATTGGTTACGTGCATCGTTCATTTTATTTTGCAAATCATTTGCTTCACGGCGTAAACGTAAAACCTCAACCTCACTGGCAGCGCCTTTGGCAACTAAAGGTTCAGTCATCGCTAATTCTTGTTGAACCAACTGTAATGCTTGCTTCAAGCCAGAAAGCGTTTGCTGTAAATCAGCTCTGCGAGACTCATATAAAGCAGTCTCTTCGCGTACAAGCTTCGGATCTTTCGCTACAATTTCAGGAAAAACCAACGGTGTACCATTCACTTCTGCACGCAAACGTGCCGCTGTTGCCTGAGCCGCAATTAATAAAGATCTTGATTCACCTACATTCGAAGCAAAACGAGTCGGGTCCAACTGAGCAAGGATTTGTCCTTTTTGAACAATGTCACCTTCTTGTACATTTAATTTAGTTAAAATACCGCCTTCTAAAGACTGAATAACCTGTTCTTTAGATGATGGAATGACTTTACCTGTACCTGTAGACACTTCTTCTAATTGGAAAAACCATGCCCAAATAAAGAAAATAACGAGTCCAATCCCCACAATCCAAATGACCAAACTGGCACGTGGTAATGGTGGTTCACTATAAGATACATTCATTGAACGGGTGAGTTCTTGTTGTTGTTCGCTCATGAATTATCCCCCTTGGCTTACTTGTTTTTGTTGGGCTGTTGATTGATTAAGTACTTGATCTCTTGGTCCATCCATCACGATCTTGCCCTCATTCACGACAATAATACGATCGACCAGTTCTAAAACAGCGCGGCGGTGTGTTGCCACAATCAATGTCCGATGCGCCAACCATCCTTTAAGATGATCAATGAGTTGCTTCTCGGCAACATCATCAATGGCTGCTGTTGGTTCATCGAGTAATAGAATATTTGGTTGACGTATTAATAAACGTGCAAGTAATAAAGCTTGTTTTTGACCACCAGAGAAACCGACACCACCTTCTAAAATGAGGTGATCCAGCCCTTCTTTTTTCTCTTGAATGAAAGGTAATGCACCTGTCACGACCAAAGCACGAAGAATATCTTCATCGGTTGCAAGTGGTGCACCTAAGGTCAGGTTTTCACGGATTGTTCCGTAAAATAAATGAGCATTCTGGTTGAGTAATCCCATATCACGACGTACATCGGATGGGTCAATTAAAGACAGATCTAAACCGTCTAGATGCACAGCACCTTGAGTCGGAGATTGCATGCCAGATAAGAGTTGAAGTAATGTCGATTTACCTGCTCCATTACGACCTAAAATTGCAATCTTTTCACCCGCACGTATTTGCAAATGGCGAATTGCCAGACTTGGTTTTGGGTCATCATCCCCGTATTGGAACATGACATTTTTTAATTCGTAATTACCGTTTAAAACAGCTTTATGAACCAAATGTGCACGATCAGCCTGATCAATTGGGCGTTGCATGAGTTCATCAAGACTTTGTTTAGCAACTTTTGCTTGCTGTAAACGACCTAATACCCCTGTAATTTGGGCAATCGGTGCCAACATACGTGAAGAAAGAATTGAACACGCAACGAGCGCACCCGTGGTCATTTCCCCATCCATTACCGCAAAACAGCCAACTAAAACCACAATAGCGTAAGTTAAACCCTGAACCATTTGGGTCCAAGCCATTAAAGTACCCACAATTTTACGCTGTCTCATACCAATGTCGGCTGAAACTTCATTCATGTGGTTCCATTGGTTTTGGAAACGTGATTCAGCACGTAATAACTTGATGTCTTCAATACCCTGTACTGCTTCTACAAGTATTGCGTTACGAATTGAAGACTCTCTCATACCTTCTTGTGCAAGTTGAGCCAATTTCTTTTGTACCAGAACACCCGGCAAAATCATAAGCGGCACAACAAGCAACATAACCCAGAATAATTTTCCTCCAATAATCGCAAAGATAATCAGGAACAAGAAAAAGAATGGGAAATCGGCAATTGCACTAATAGTAGTTGAGGTTACCAACTCACGAACACCTTCGAGTTCACGAATCTGGGAAATAAAACTACCGGTAGATTTAGAGCGGTCTTTATTTTTGATACGTAAAGCATGGCCAAATACACGGTCTGAGACACGTAAGTCGGCACGCTTACCAATAATATCGGATAAATACACTCTCGAAACGCGTAAGGTAAACTCGAAAAGAGCCGCAATGAGTACACCACCTGCCAGCACCCATAAGGTTGGGATTGACTGAGATGGCACAACACGGTCATAGACTTGCATTGAGAAAATAATGGTTGCCAATGCCAAAATATTGGCAATTAAAGAGGCAAACATAATATCGATATACCGTTTCCAGTCTCTTAAAACGATGGACCAGAACCAGTTGGCTTCGTATGGCTTGATATATTCATCAATACGGGCATCTGGAATAGACGTTTCAGGGCGTAAAATATAGACATTTTTAAGTGTCGTTTTTAGAACGTCTAAAGATAAGTTTTGTGAAAGACCTTGATCTCCACTAAACTGAATGCTCACATTACCTTGCGTATCTGCTTTATCGATTACACCGACTTGTCCATCATTAAACTCCACCATAACCGGTAAACGCCATGGGTTTAATAAGTCTAAAGAAAATGGTGCTTTACGAAGATTAAGACCGACCTGACGCGTCATTAATTGCAAGACATCATCTAGATTCTGGTTTTGGTTCCAGTCGAGTTGTAAACGAATTCTTTCTTCTGACGGTTCGATTCGGTAGTGTTTGGCAATAGTTAAGACCGCCTGTAACCAAGGCTGGTAATTTATTTTTGTCATCATGGTTGTACTTCGAACCCCTGAATTGAAATATTATTTAAGCCATAGGCTTGGCGGGAACGTCCTGTTGCTGCAATGTATTGAACAATGCTGTTATAAATGTCATAACGTGCTGATTCGAGTTCTGAGTTGGCACTATGAATGGCTTGTTCAGCATTTAATAAATCGACCAGTGAACGGGTACCGAGCTTATATTGCTCTTGGTAGAGTTCACGTGTACGAACCGTCGTTGCTTGGCGACTTGCCAAAACCTGCATTTGACGTTGTTTATTTTCAATTTGTTCACGACTTGTTCTAATTTGATCCAGCACATCCAGATAAACGGAATTGACTTTAGATTTAGCCGCTTCTTCAGCATAACTTGCCATTTTTACTTGTGAAGCGGTTGCACCACCTTGATAAAACTGACTTGTTGCTTCCAACATGACTGAACTATATAAGCCATCATCCTTATCATTATTTGGATTTTTACCATTAATCGCCTGACTGACCGAGCCTTTAACAGCTAAGGTCGGATAACGTGTTAAACGGGTTTGTTCTTTTTGTGCTTTAGCAACCTCTACACTTGCCTGTGCGGCAATCATTTTAGGAATAGTATTAAACTCAGGCTCACCATAAAGGTCAGATTGCTTCACAAGGTCTTCGGAAATAATCCATCCAGTGCGAGTAACATCTGCGCCGAGTAACGTTCTTAAATGCTGTTGATATTGACGTAACAATGATTGCTGCGCAATTAAGGTCGACTGCGCTGCTTGTAAGTATGATTGCGCCTGAATTGGATCTGCCTGACTCGCGACACCGGCGTTTGCTCGTAGATTAGCAATGTCTTGAATGCGTTGAATACCGGCAATTTGCTGCTCAGCAATTTTATTAAGTTGAAGATAACGCTGAATATTCACAATAGTTTGCGCAACATCCAAAGCTAGAGTATCAACACTGACTAAAACATTCGCTTGTTCAACCTGAACTTTAGCCTGTTCAACATTCACACCTGATTTGACCTTACCAAAGTCATAGAGCATTTGAGTAGCACTTAAAGTGAGTAGCTGCCTACCACGCTCGCCAGTGCTTAAATCACCAGTTGAAATTCCTCCAGCCAGCTGGGGATAGTAACCGGCTTTAGCAACGTCAACTCCTGAATTTTGACCTGCTAAAGTTGCAATAGATTGTGAAATATCTGGACTACGCTGAATGGCAATTTTTACCGCATCTTGCAATGTCATCGTTCGAGATGGCAAGTTGGAAAAAGATGAAGCCGACTTATCATTAAGTTGAACAGTTGGAAATTCCTGCACAATAGAACGATCTAGCTTGAAATTACTAAGCTCGTGCATCTTGGCAACTTTAAAATCATCACTACTTTTAGGGACAAAAAGTTGTGACAAGTTTTCTTTCAGGGTGTGGTATTGCTCACTTGGTTTAGCAGCGTATATCACAACAGGAACATGTAGTGTACTTAAAAGCATCAGCCCTTTCAGGAAAGCCTGCTTTCTACATTTCCCTTTCACTCTTTTCTGGTTATATCCAATCATGCTTATCTTGTTGATCTTGTTTGTTATCGTTTAAAAGCATCTCCATTCTACATAGTTTTTCAACGAAAACAGCATAATTGGTCGAATAAATCACACATTATTTTTTTATTAAATGAGTGGTATATGTAATTGTTTTTATTTATAAAACATCAAAAAACAAAAAAGAGGCCTTGACCTCTTTTTAACCAATTAGATTAATGACTTTAATTAAACTGTAAAATCATCACCCAAATAGACTTTACGTACCTGTTCATTGTCTAAAATTTCTTGCGGTGTGCCTTCAGCAATTACCGAGCCTTCACTTACAATATAAGCACGTTCACAGATTGCCAAAGTTTCACGAACGTTGTGATCGGTAATGAGTACACCAATACCACGATCTTTTAATGTTTGGATAATATCTTTAATATCGCCCACTGAAATTGGATCGACACCCGCAAATGGCTCATCCAATAGCATAAATTTAGGGTCTGCTGCCAAAGCACGCGCAATTTCCGCACGGCGGCGTTCACCACCCGATACACTCATTCCTAATGAATCTTTAATATGACTAATTTTAAAGTCGTTTAACAACTCATGAAGACGTTGTTGGCGTTGTTGCTTATTCAAATCTTTACGCGTCTCTAAGATCGACATAATATTTTCAGCAATCGTCAACTTTCTAAAGATAGAAGCTTCTTGAGGTAAATAACCAATACCTTTACGCGCACGCTCATGCATCGCTAAGTCTGACATATCGAGGTCATCAAGATGAATCTCGCCCTTATCCATACGCACAAGCCCAACGACCATATAGAAACTGGTCGTTTTTCCGGCACCGTTAGGACCAAGCAAACCAACAATCTGTCCACTTTGCATACTAAAAGAGACGTCTTTGACAACCCAACGCTTACTATAGTTTTTGGCTAAGTGCTTAATACACAAAGTTTGCGGTTGTTGAAGAGCTTGCTGCATTAGTCACGCGCTCCTGGGAAACTTTTAGAACTTGAAGGTGGAATAATAATTTGTACACGGTTTGAAGAAGAACCTTGAGCTTCAACATCACCTTTATTCATACTATATTTCAGAGAGTTACCACGAATACTTGAACCATCTTGGTATAAGTATGCGCCGCCAGACAGAGTAATAATGCCTGTATCTGCATTATAGACAATCGTTTGCCCTTCACCACGTGCAACACCTTTATTGGCATTGATTTGCTGTTGGAACTTAGCTGGTCGGCCTTTGGCAGTAATCACTTGAATTTCACGTTTCGAGTTTAGATTGGCAACAATTGAGTCAGCTTGAAGCTTCATCGTACCTTGCTCAATCACAACATTACCCGTGTAAGTGGTCAAACCAGTTTTGTCATTATAAGTTGCACGGTCTGCGACCAATGAAATTTGTTGATTACGGTCAGACGGCAAAGCAAAAGTCGAAGCAGATGATAAAGCAACGAATGTAATTACCGCAGCTTGTTTTAGGAAAGCTGAAGAACGTTTTAAATTAAGACTTTGGTGCATACTTTCCTCGAATATTAAAAAATTCGTACTGACCGTTATTCAAATTGCCTTTTAATCCTTTACTCACAAACTCGCCTTGTGGAGACTGAACAACCACTTGATGGTTTGTTTCAATGTCTCTGGTTTTTGGATAACCTGTTAGTTCATCGGTTTGGAACTCAATAGTTCCTTGAGGTGCAATCTTGGTTGCGACCACATCGCCCGATAACACAACCTTTTGATTATCATCATATCCATAAGCTTGTTTAGCAAAGAATGTTGCATCAACTTTACCTAATTTATACATAGAGGCGTTAAGCTGATCCAACTTTGACGTTTTTTGTTGCATATCCTGCTCAAGCTGACGAACTTCAGCACGAATATACAAATTGCCTTTGTCATCAGTTTGAGTCAAATGGACGCCCTGCGCCGAATACGTCATATTCTTCGCCGAACCAATGTCCAGTTTTTTTGCCTTGCCACTATAGTAGTAATAACCACCACTCACAGCAGCAACTACTACAGCAACAATATATAAAACTCTGGTATCCATGAGCAGGAATAGCCTACCTTTTTAAGTAATCTTGTTATTAATGCGGTACTGCAAGATATTTTTCAAGAAGTTCTTGGTAAATGCCTTTTGCGATCAGCAACATATCACAGACTTCACGAACAGCTCCACGACCACCCATTGCTTGGGTCACTAAGTGCGCACGGCGGCGCACTTCTTCATGTCCGTTTGGAACGGTAACACTCATTCCTGCAATCGCAAATGCTGAAAGATCTGGCCAATCATCGCCCATATATAAGCAATCTGAAGGCAAAATATTAAACTGTGCACATGCTTCACGAAGTGCTGAGCCTTTGTCTTCACGACCCTGAAAAACGAGGTCTACCCCCAAATCAGACATGCGTTTATCAACAATATTACTTTTTCGACCAGTAATAATGATGACTTTCATACCCGCTTGTTGCGCAAGTTTCATGCCCAAACCATCACGGATATCGAATGATTTAATTTCATCGCCCGTGTTGGTTAACGTCACAAAGCCATCACTCAAAATACCATCAACATCCAGAACCAATGCCTGCAAATGACGTGCTTGTTCTAACAATGCATACGATGCCATGGATTAATTCACCCCTGCCTGAATAAGATCATGCATACTAATTACACCAATCACTTTATTTTGGTCGTCGACCACTACAAACTGACTGATTTTTTTCTGGTTAAGTTGTTGTAACGCTTCTACAGCACGTGCTTCTTGAGAAATAGTTGACGGTTTTTTGGTCATGACCTCAGACACAGGTAAATTCACATCAAACCCTTGCTGTTTATCGATGAGACGACGTAAGTCTCCATCTGTAAAAATACCAAGCAAGTGGTCTTGTTCATCAACAATTGTCGTTAAACCTAAACGCTTATTTGAAATCTCGTAAAGCACTTGATTCATTGGAGTCTCAGGTGAAACTTTTGGTAACTCGTCACCTGTATGCATTAAATGTTTTACATGTAAAAGTAAACGCTTACCTAATGCCCCTGCTGGATGCGAACGTGCAAAATCATCAGCAGTAAAACCGCGTGCTTCAAGCAAAGCAACCGCTAAAGCATCGCCTAAAACCAAAGTCGCTGTCGTACTTGAAGTAGGAGCCAAGCCTAAAGGGCAAGCTTCATCCGACTCACCTAGAGTTAAAGCGATATCAGCATTTTGCGGCATTGGACCTTTATCATCACGACTAATCGTAATCATCGGTACGCCGAGATGTTTAATAAGCGGCATAAGCATCATGATTTCATCGCTTTTTCCTGAGTTGGAAATTGCAATAAGTACATCACCGCGAACCAGCATACCTAAATCGCCATGGCCCGCTTCACCAGGATGCATAAAGAAAGACGGCGTACCTGTAGAGGCAAATGTTGCCGCCATTTTTCGACCAATATGCCCAGATTTACCCATGCCAGTAATCACAACACGACCTTTACACTGCAACAGTACTTCGCAAGCACGGTTAAAACGGTCATCAATTTGTGTTGCTAATACATCTATGGCTTGTTGCTCAATACGCAATGTAGCTAATGCACTGCTTTGGAAATCTGTAGGATTAGGCATACGAGTTTGACTCAAAATAATTGATCTGATCTCTGGTTGAGATCGGTGATTTTAATCAAAAGATTTGGGGGCATTCTAGCATAACTCAATCAGTTACACGTTTTTAAATGTATAAGATTTCACAAGCTTATAAAATTCATGCATAAAACTTTGTTAAAAATGATGCATCAGTTATGATGTAACACTATTTTTGTTGAGTGTTTGAAAACCCTTATGCAACCGTTTGTTTTATATAACTCTGAGCAACGAAAAAAAGTTGAATTTGTACCTCGCAAAGAAGGTCACATCGATATGTACGTCTGCGGTATGACCGTTTACGACTACTGTCATATCGGGCATGCTCGAGTTATGGTTGCATTTGACTACATTATCCGATTCTTGCGCAGTCAAGGCTGGAAAGTTCGCTACATTCGCAACATTACCGACATTGACGACAAAATCATCAAACGTGCGAATGAAAATGGTGAAACGATTCAACAGCTCACCACTCGTTTCATCGATGCTATGAATGAAGATGCAGCGAACTTAGGCTGTTTGGCACCAGATGAAGCACCTAAAGCGACTGAATATATTGACCAGATGCAAAACATGATTGGCAATCTGGTCAATAAAGGCGCTGCTTACCCTGCTTCAAACGGCGATGTTTATTTTGAAGTCACCAAATTTGAAAAGTATGGTCGCCTCTCTGGTCGTAAGCTTGATGACATGCAAGCTGGCGCGAGTGAGCGTGTTGATGTTGAAGTTGAAAAGAAACATCCTTTTGACTTTGTGCTTTGGAAACATGCCAAAGAAAATGAACCGTCTTGGGCATCCCCTTGGGGTAATGGCCGTCCGGGTTGGCACATCGAATGTTCTGCAATGTCAACTTGCTGCCTAGGTAACCACTTTGACATTCATGGTGGTGGTTCAGATTTAATGTTCCCACACCATGAAAATGAAATTGCACAAAGTGAAGCCTCAACTGGTGAGCAGTATGTGAATTACTGGATGCATGTTGGCTTTATTAACGTTGATGGTGAAAAGATGTCTAAGTCTTTAGGCAACTTCTTTACGATTCGTGACGTGATGGAGAAGTTCCACCCTGAAGTGATCCGCTATTTTATTGTGTCTTCACACTACCGTAGCCCTGTGAACTTTTCTGATGTAGCGCTTAAAGAAGCAAAAACTTCTTTAACTCGCTTCTATCATTCATTTAAAGCTTATCAACAAGTATATGGTCAAACGACAACTGAAACGCTTGATCACAGCTTTATTGAACGTTTTAACAATGCAATGTGTGATGATTTCAATACGGCTGAAGCAATGGCTGTATTGTTTGAACTCAACAAAGAGTTAAACCGTGCTGTAAAAGAAGAACAAGCTGACCAAGCGGCTGTGCTTTATTCGACATTACGTCACCTCACCAACATTTTAGGTTTGGTACAACACAATGTAGATGATTTCTTAAAATCAGATATTGGACAAGAAGCGCTTGCTTTGTCTGATGCTGAAATTGAAGATTTCATTCAACAACGTGTTGATGCTAAAAAAGCTAAAGACTTTGCGAAGGCAGATGCTATTCGTCAGTCTTTACTTGAGCAAGGTGTAGTTCTCGAAGACACCCGTCAAGGTACAGTTTGGCGCCGTGCTGATTAAACGTTCAATTAGATCACAAGAGTGTTGACACTTTAATGAAACACTCTATAATGTGCTCACATTGCGGGAATAGCTCAGTTGGTAGAGCATAACCTTGCCAAGGTTGGGGTCGCGAGTTCGAGTCTCGTTTCCCGCTCCAAAATTCAAAAACCACTTAATTCGAAAGAATTATGTGGTTTTTTATTGTCTATTGGTTAGCTTTGACTACTCAAAATAGTCAAAATTCGCATTAAAAAACGCTTTATATTTCCGTTGCAACACCACGAAATTTGGAGTGTTATTATGCAAAAGCCAGTTAAGCGCGGAGACACGTGGCGTATCACTGTCCGTTATTTAGGCAAACGTTATACAACTACTCGAGATACTGCGAGTGAGTGTGAACAATGGGCCACTAAAAAATTATTAGAATTACAATCTGAACAGGCTAATCCTGAGTCTGAAAAATCCATATCTCCTTTTATGCCCTTTTTGAACAGTACTATCAAGAAGAAGGCAGAAAAATGAAGAGCGCCCGCTTAATTGTTCAAATGCTTAAATGTCTAAAGAAAAAAGAATAATGAAAATATAATTAATATTTTATGATTAAACCCATCATTAAGTTTTTATTGATATTGAAATTAAAAATTAGCTTAAAAGTATATTATCGCAAAGTCTCCCCCATTGAGGAGACTTTCTAAGTATTAAATGACTTAAGGATGAATTTTTTTCAATCCATCTTCTACAGCAAATTTAGCTTCCTCCCACTGTAAACGTGAACTGCCTTTAACTTGTTCCCATTTAGTTTTCAATTTAGATTCAACCTCGGAAAAATTAATTTCTGCATTATTATCTACACGATTTTCATAACCTAAACGATAAGCCGCTCGATAATCACGATCATATTCTAGATTCTTGTCTTCAGTATAATATGGCATTTTTTTATAGTTTTCTCGCCAATAATTATCTTCTTCTTGCCAGTCATTACTATCATCTTTTTGATTATTTGTTTGAGCTATATCATTACCTGCTATTGCTCCCACCACACCACCAATAATCCCCCCAACAACAGCACCTGGAGGGCCCCCAACAACACCAAATGCAGCACCTACCGCCGCTCCTCCCAAGGTTCCTGCACCTGTAGCAACCAAATTCTCTCCACCTTCATTCATATCGGGTACATGATTGTTATTAGTCGGTGGAGAGTTTAAATCTGGACGAGCATTATCAATTGTGGATGAAATGTCTTGTAATGGTTTGCTATTTGATACATTACTATTAGAAGATGGCTCTTTTTGAGTCGTATGATTACCAATTGAATTTGATTGTTTTGTATTTACCATTTTCTTACTCCCTATATTTTAAAATCTAGTATCTTTCAAAAGAGCTAGAATATTAAAAGAACTTTTGAAATATGCTTGACAATTATTATAATTCACCTTTAGTTTAGCTATGTTTCACAAATACCCCTATTAAGTAAGGAGATGTTATTAATTAATAAAAAGTATTTCTCATCAATAAAAATTCTTATTCAAATAGTCTTCACAATTATATCATTCTTTATCCCATAATCATTATATTTCGCTAGATTAAACATTACCCATAACATTCTAGTTTTACACTGCTCTGAAGG
This sequence comes from Acinetobacter sp. AOR41_HL, assembly GCF_027854645.1. Classification (NCBI taxonomy): domain Bacteria; kingdom Pseudomonadati; phylum Pseudomonadota; class Gammaproteobacteria; order Moraxellales; family Moraxellaceae; genus Acinetobacter; species Acinetobacter sp. AOR41_HL. The sequence goes on from NZ_JAKTHZ010000037.1 coordinate 259,977, forward strand.
AAATTATGATTTTATGTATATGCAATTTTAAAAAGCCTAGTTAATTAATACTAGGCTTTTTTAAATGTATTTTTTAAAGATAATAATTGTATATTATTTTATCTTTTTAAATATATCTTCAGCTGCTTTTAGGTGTTTCGCAACAGCATCACCTGTTTGTACGAGCATATTTTTTAATTCAGAATTTTTCGTGTTTGGTATTAACTGCTTATCAATTATCGTCAAAACTTTACGGTGAACTTTAACTTGACTCATCATGTAATTTTTATCAGTATCTGATGTTACTTGATTAAGCTTACTAACAATTTTATCACTATCATTTTGCAATGATTCACTAAGATTACTGGTTTGTGAAATCAACTGTAATCGACTTGCCAAGGCTTGTGCATTTTTTTCATTGGCTGAATGTTCTTTAATCATTATTTCAGCATATTTCTTAGCTTCATCCATTTTTAGTTTTGGCAATGCAGTTTTTGCCTGCTTAATTTCACCATTATTAGCTGTACTTAATATCTTGAAAATTTGACTATCAGTCAAATTTTCATGGTTTTCATTTAATATTTTAGAGTGATTCTTCCCATCATTTATAGTTTGTTGATTCGCTGCCATAATCTCAAATGCACTGAAGCTTAAAACACCACTAATTGCGATGCAGTTAATAATTTTCTTCGTTAAAATAGCTTTCATACCAATATCCTTTAACTTAATTCATGAGTATTTCTACCTATGGGTAGCTTTTTCACATTTCCAATTTATATCCCTACTTGTAAATTCAAGGTTGGGGTTATTTATTCATTATTTCAATCAAACATATTTATACCGCTCGCTGAATATTTTTCGCAAAGGGTAAATAGCTTATTTAAAGTAGATGATATAAATTTAATAATGAATCATGCCTCTGTATCCAATCTTATTAATGTAAATATAAAATATATATAATTTTAAAAAACATTAACTTAAAAACAATTTTTATTTTTTATTTTTACGAAAATAACAATAAAGCTCGTTATATTAACTTATAGATACTAAAGCTAAAATTAAATATATTTAAAGAAAATTTAAACCAATTTAATTTATTCGCCCATCTAGAAAAAAGCGTTCTCCTAAAGACTTTAATTCACGCACTGCACACAAACAGTGACATGCACTTTTGTAGATATCGTATGAGCTGTGCAACCTGAAAACAGGATACACAGAACTGTAATCAATGAAGCCAATCTAGTTCGCTTGCAATTGAAGACTTTCATGTTAGCCGATCCGGTTAGTAATCCAGCCATAAAAGAATTGTTCCTGCGTGGGATTTCGCTCACAAATTTTGATGTAACGTTGGCCTTGCATGATATTAAGAACCCGAACTAATACCTTCTCTACTTCTTTACCGCGCTTAGCCAGTGTTGTGGTTTGGAAATTTTCGATAGCGTTGGACTTAATGAGAGAGCCTTCGAATAGCTTTGAAGAACATGAGGTTTGATAAGCTCTTGATAAAGTTGTTTGGCTTGGTTGCTCTTCAAGATGCTATACATCACCTTCTTTATTGACTCAATTTCATATATACTGGCCTCAGTATGAGATGAGCCTTATATAGTTCATTGCTAGATCAATGAATGACTAAGCCCTTAGCTTTCGAGCAAGGGCTTTTTTACATCCAAAATAAAATGTTAACAAGATTTCATTTAACCTTTTGCACTCAAATAAAAAAAGACCACATCCTCCAACAGAATAATGCAGCCTCTTTTAATAGTTAAGTTAATGTGATGTCTCTGCTGCTTTAGGTTTAAAGACCATTAAACAGACCACAATAAAAGCCAACAAAACGAAAGATGCGCTAAATCTGCTTAGCTCTAATCCACCATGCGCGATAGGTTTATCGAGGAAATCACCTAAAACCGCTCCGAGCGGTCGAGTAAGAACAAAGGCCAGCCAGAATAATAATGTTCTTGAGATTTTGGTATAGAAATAGCAGATTGCTAAAACCAATAACAAAGTACCAAAAATTAAAGCAGCGCTGGTATACCCTAACCCTTGAGTATCCGCAGTCCAATCACCTAGTGCTGTACCTAATGTTTGAGAGAACATAATGGTTAACCAATAGAAGACTTCACTTTTAGCAGATTGAATACTTTCTACCGAAATTGTGCCGCAGCTTAAATACCAGACAAACAGAGATAGGCCTAATAAAATAAGTAATATTAAACTTCCCCCTGCATAACCCACACCTAAAGTTCGGTCAACAAAGTCGGCAATTGTTGTTCCTAATGTGGTCGTGGCAATAATGGTCGCCCAATAAAAAAATGAATTGTATTTTTTGGCTTTAATTTGCAAACCAACAAAAACTGCAAATATCACTGCGAAAATAACTGTACTAATTACATATCCCAAATTAAGGGACATAGATAGTGCATCTCCAGCAGTTTCACCTAAAGTGGTAGCAGCAATTTTAATGATCCAGAACAGTAACGTAACTTCTGGAACTTTACTTAAACTTTTAGATAAACTTTCATGACTCATCACTGTATGTTCTCCAAACATACTCACCGATTGGCCAATATCTAAAAGATCAAGCCTTAAGCTGAAATTAAGAGTAAAAATAAACTACAAAGTTCCCCAATAATGAATACTTTGACCTGTTAATTGAAAGGTTGAGTTCTTAATTTGTTGCAAACACTTTGTTATACAAACTTTTTCAACTTAATGTCATAAATATTAAGTTGTTCTTTATTACTCTCAAGTTTGGTAGTCATTTTTATAACATTTCACTTCATCTATAGTTTTTATTTTCTAATACTTTTATTGTTATTTGCTTGAATTAAATAAAAAAACCTACTCCATGAGCAGGTCTTATTTACTTATATAGCTTAGCTTATAGAACTCTTCGCTAAACATTTTTCATGCCATATCATTTGAAAGTCTTCAACAGCTTTTGTTTTGGTTAAAGGATCTTCAAATAACTTAGAAGAATACGCTGTATCTATAATTTGTTGATAAAGCTCTTTTGCCTCTGCTTCTTCAAGATGACTAGCAATCTCTTGTAGTTCAATCACTGGTACATCATGTTGTCTCGCATCCATAACACCTTTTGCAGCATTTTTCACAAGATAACAATAATGCGTTTCCATAGTTTCAGATGCAGCATAGCATGGAAGAGTGATCGCGCTCATAAAGAGGAATATAAATTTCATAATCTCACCTTAATTTCACGCGCAAGGGTAACAAGTTATCCTTTAAAATTACAGCCCAAGTATTTTAAAGGTTCGCTCATCGAGCTCCCTTAGCTCATCCAAAGTATAAAGTCGGCCTTTAGGATCAAAGAATTTTTCAAAATCAAATTGCCCTTCTTTATATAATTTATAGCGTTTAGGGCCTAACCATTCTTTTTGGAAAAAATTATCGGTCAGTTTAAAAAACTCTTTAAAGGAAATATCTGCATCTATTTGACCCATTAATTGAGCCCGTTCATCTTTAGGGATGTCTCGCATCCTTCTTTCATCCATAATAAAAGATCGATTACCAATAAGCCTTCCGTCCTTACTAACAGGAACCAGAATACTCCGGCAATTGGGATGCAAAGGTGGCACCCTTTTCGCTGGATCATTCAATTTCCAAATTGAACCGTCAATGGCTGCACAAACTTTAGAAGTCCTTCCATCAAGTACACTCACAAATCTGACATATTCAAAATTAAACTTTTTGAAGTTATATAAATAGACCTGATTTGAAATATGGCTCCGTAGGGTCCTGACAATACGCTCAATATCAATTCTGGTACTGTTGAGCAATCCATCTTCATACTTAAGGCGTTTCGTACCGGTAATACGCCTAATAATTTGCTGAGGTGTCATACCTGTATTCATTCCATCGCGAATAGCATATTCAATTCTTTGCAGGGCATTCTCACTAATTTGAGCTAAGGATTCATCAACTAAGGCACCCCCCGCTAATGGAACTCGTTTTATTAATTTATAGAGGTGCTCTCCCTCTAAATCTTTAACGACTTTACTAAATAACTTAGCCACATAATTTGATTCATAAACAGCCAAACTAGTTGCCGAATGAGCAAACATTTCTGGTAGAACAGCACGTATTGAATTAAACCAATCTGAAATCACAAGTTGAATATTTTTAAGGTGACGAGTTGTGTATTCTCCACCTGCTAAAGCTGCCCTTTCAGTATCATTAAGCTCTTTTATTAAATGCTCCAAACGATCAAGCATAGCTATTGTTTCAGTATTAAAAAATCTAAAAAGCTCATTTACCGATCTGGAAGATGCTCGATAAAGATAGGCTTGATGTTGTGTGAAGACATCAAAAAGCGTTTTTTCAGTAATATTCTTCATGAAAGTTACCTCTAAAAGGCGTACTTTATTATTTTTTTTATAACGCTGATCTGTAGAAATTTTAAGGAACTAAAAATTTGAAAAGCTAATTAAACTGGTAATTTTGTTTTATAAATTTTTTCTGAACACTAATATTTCCAATAAAATTGGCCAACCATAAAATAAATTCATCACGATACTCAAAGCGCGGAAGTAAGCTCACGTCAACTTTTATCTCTCTTTCAGAAAGAGGCTTACTTAAACATTCTTCAAAATCAATTTTGCTATATTTTAGTTTTAAATTGATTTGCTCAGCTTCTTTTCTAATTTCAGCCATGACTCTATTAAGATTAGTCACCGGATTATCAGTAATCTGGTACTTTTCATAAATATTGGCGTATACATTTTCAGCAATATCTAAATATTTAATGAGTTCAGCATTCTCATTCATCTCGTTATCTTCCTATTTTTTTTGGAAATTATGTACGAGTAAATGTTTCTATACGTAATTTAAGCGTATTTTTATGTGAAAAATATTTTAATAAAAATAACAATTCATCGCTTAACTTACTATTTTTTATATCATTAATATTTTCTCATAAAACATTTCCATATTTTCTGACATTTTTAATTGGCATAAATATGTACTATTAACGGTTTTAACAGAAAAAAACCGCCCCAGAAGGCGGTAGCTGAATTCTATCAGCGAGATATAGAAGTATAGTGGATGAATACTTCTATATTTTATGAAGACAGTTTACTATTTTTAATATAGTCCTCAGATTTAAAGTAATTAATAATCATCTCGGCATTTTCTTCTCTACTTGGCTCAGCAGCTGCTGGAATCTCGGTCTTATCCATTTTAAAGTCTTTCGGAATATAGTTTGAAATTGGAGGCAGCTTTTCCTTTCCGCCTACCGTCATTCGTTCAATAAAACCAGCCAGCCATAAAATAAACTCGCCTTCATTTTTAAACTTAGGCATCAAACTTAAATCTATATGGACTGATTTTTCTTTATTAAATTGATTTAGGCATTCTTCAAAATTTATAAAATTATACTTAAGTTTGAACTCAGTACCTTTAATTGCTTTACGAATCAGGCTAATTAAACAATTCAAATTTTGAATCATATCGTCCGTAAATAAATTGTCTTTTTTAATTTCCTTATATACTTTATCCGCTATAGCTAAATACTTTGGCATTTCTTCCTCCTCAATTTTTTATAAATAATTGAAAATAAAAAAATTCATATTTTGATTATGAAGAATTAATTGTAATTGAGTGAAATCAAATTAGCTTTCAATGTAAAAATTACCAATATTATGTAAAATTGCACCAGAATGAACCACAAAAAAATTCATATTACGTTAACTGGTCCACAATTTTATTTAATAATTTTAACTAATTAGAAATGTTTTCTTTCAATTGTAAATGATTATTTTAGACATACTCTTCTAAGACAATAGTTTTATAAATCAATGAGAAACTTATTTTTTAAATTGCTTTTCCTATGAAAAAACTCATTATAGCGGTTGTCTTTCTTTAAGTTGATAATTTAAAAAAACTTAATTAAAGATAAATTTATAACACTGATCTATCTGTTATATTTTTTTGAAAAAATTCTGTATCTATGATTACACATTGTATTTCTTCATGATAGAAACTATCTAGACACGAGGTAGCTAACATGAATTTTTTAAGAAAGAAAAATAAAGCTAGTTTTGTATTATTTATTATCACTCTCTATTCAATGTTAGGGTTTGGCTTAGGCTATGTTATTTGGGAATATTTCCTACAAATTCCATGATTTATTAAGCACAAAAAGTACCTTTCAAAATTTAAGTTATCTCAAGATTGAAAGGTACTTAGCCATCAGTTAACGCTATGTCTGGCAATTTCAGCATTAATCTCTAGACTTATTTCTTTACTGCGATGATAAGCTGCTTTTAAAGCCAGTCGAATATCATCAGAAAGATTACCTAGCTCAAACATTCGTAATGCAGATTCAGTAATGCCATTAGCTAATGTGACCTTGCCACATAACTCACTTGGCTGAACATTACTTTTACGGACCATGTCTACAGCACCTGATGCTGCTTGAAGTGCCAGATCTAAAGCAAACTGCTTATCTAGCCCCATAGAAACACCAGTTTTTACCATACTGTCGAGGATATAAAAGAAGTACGCTGGGCCTGAACCCGATAACGCAATAATGGCATCACTTTCTGATTCTGAATTTGCCCAATAGGTCTGCCCTGTGGCTGAATAAATTGTCTCAACTAACTCTTTATCTAAAGGTTCTAGATACTCTGAACCAATCAACACATGAGTACCCGTATAAGTTAATACCGGTGGGTTAGATATGATTCTTATAACCTTTTTTGAACCCGTAATATTCATGAGTTGTTTGATATTAATTCCAGCCATCATCGATACAATAGTTTTATCAGCTAACCATTTTTTTAATGGTGCTAAGATGACTTTTAGATTTTTTGGGTCTACTAATAGAACAACGATATCAGCCTTTTTTACCTCATGCTGCTTTTGCTTTAGAATGATTTCATTATCAAACTTTCCTTCCTCTATAAGATTAATTTTTTCTTTTTGAAATCCTTTTAAAACCAAACCTCCAATTAAAGCTAAAGACAAATTACTACTACCGATGAAGCAAATATTTGGTTGTACTATATTCAACATTTAGAATTATTTCCTTCCTTTAGATATACTACAAAAAGAAATATTATTTATGACTTAAGTCATGACCGTTAATACAATAAAAATTTAATAAATTTTTATGAATGTTAAGTTTAATTTTACAACTAAACTCTATTTTGAGCTAAGATTACTCTATTACTTATGACGTTATGAATAACAGATTAAACTAAATTGTTAAAAATATGTAATTAAAAATTAATTATAGCTTATCTGATTTAAGCAATATACTTGCCAGACTTAAAGTGGTTTTATTTAACATCCGCTTAAAGATCTTTGTTCTTTTTTTAAGAAACTTTCCGCTATTCGTGATGCTTCCTGATAATTTATTTCGCTGTATACCCAAAATGACAAAAGCTTTCCACCTAAATGAAAGTATTGCTTATGGTACTCATTTATATCATCTGAATGAGGGTTTCCAACACAGAAACTATCTTCATTAATTTTTCTTACTTTACCGTTTAAAATACCGCCAATACAAATATCCATTTTTATACCAGTTATAATGTTAACTTATACAACACAAATTTAATTTTTATATTATATAAAACAAATAATCAACTTATTTAATATTTTATATAAAAAACCCACAAAGGAAGAAGTGGGTTTTTTAACTACGTAGATGATTTCATGTTATTTAATTGAGCAAATGGCCAAAAAATAAATCAAATAAAATCATCAAATTATGTTATTTAAGCATTCGTCACAATTGTGATATTCGAAGCTTGTGGGCCTTTTTTACCCTGTGTCACAGTAAACTGAACACGCTGGCCTTCTAGAAGAACTTTAAAGCCTTGTGTTTGAATCTCAGAAAAATGTGCAAAAACATCTTTACCTTCATCAGTTTGAATAAAACCAAAACCTTTAGTTTCATTAAACCATTTTACTGTACCAGTAGCATTAGACATAAATTAATCCTAATTTAAAAAACATTATCATTTGTTATTGGGTATTCCAATTGAACTAAAAAATATACACTCTACTTAAATATCTAATAATATACGGAGGATTATAAATAAAACTGCGAAAAGAGAGATTTAGGGTAACATGAATATTTTTGTAGTTAATGTCGACTATACACGCTTCTTAACGAATTGCAATCTCTATCTTGATTAATTGATTTTCCACACAATTTGTGCGTCTCTAATGATCACTTATCTATTGATTTTAAATGCTATTTTTTAATTTAGTTAATTGTTTTAACTTCAATATATTAATTAAATATATCTTATTTTTATACTATAAAATTTTATCTTTTGAAAATTATTAAGCCTCTCTTTACGCTCTAAAACTACTTTAATATCTTACTAAAATATTTTACTTTTTTATAAAATATACAGACTTGTATATATACACTTCATGTATTCTGATTTAAAGTACGTGTGCAGCTTAACATATTGATGATAAACAGGAAGTAGCCACGTGAACGGTCTCTTAGTTTTTATAACCATTGCTTTTCTTACCTTATCTAGCCCTGGACCAGGCGTTTTATTTACAGTAACAAATTCAATAAATTATGGTGTTCGTACCGCTTTATTCGGTATTAGCGGTTTAATCATTGGTATGTTCATTATCGCTGTGATTTCTGCAAGTGGTGTTGGTCTCATTATTACCAGTAACCCCACCATCTTCACTGTTTTAAAGTTTATTGGGGCCTTTTATCTTATGTATTTAGGTTATAAAAACTTTATAAAGAAATCTCCTACTCAAGATTTACTAGAAACTGAACACAACGATAAAATCGTGAAGAAATCAAAACTTTTTTATCAGGGGCTATTTGCTTCATTACTTAATCCGAAAACGATTGTCTTTTTTATTGCACTTTTTCCTCAGTTTATTGATATTAAAAAAGAAATATTAAATCAATTTCTCATTTTATCTTTAACCTTTTGCTTTATCGGATTTTTAATTCATTTAGTTTATGCTAATTTTTCTTCAATTTTTAAAGAGAAAATGCTTGCCGGAAATAATTTTGCAAAACTGAATAAAGTGAGTGGTTGTATTTTCTTTCTTCTCGCCATTTTACTTATTACTCAATAAACAATTTGTATTATAAAAAGAAGAATGGACCAACTTGCTATATGTATTCAGCTCAAGCAAGTTGGCCTTTTTAAAAACTCACACGGTTAGCAAGCCATCCGTAAAAGAATTGTTCATACTTTGGATTTTTCTCTGTAATTTCAATATAGCGTTGGCCTTGCATAATATTTAGAAGACGAACCATCACTCTTTCCCCTTCTTGACCGCGCTTTTTAATATAGAGTGATAAAGCCTGTAAGGTAGAAGGCCCATATTCACCATCTAATTTAAGATCGCTCCATCCCTCTTTTCCTTGTCTGTTTAACAAATTCAAAGCACGTTGTAGAAGTGGTTTTGTGAAACCAAGACCACAATTTACTCCTGTATCGAGCAGTTCTTCAGCGATGATCGGACTAATCAAATTAATTTGATCAAATCGCGGCTCAAGCCAATATTGCTTTTTATAAATATCTCTTGCAGTTTCTAAAGGTAAATCCTCCATTTCACCTTGATATCCATAGCTACGTGCAACTGCTTGAGTAATTCCAAATTTGGTGGCTTGTCCAGAGTCAAGCGCATCATTTACATAACCACCTTCACGTTTTATAAGGGCATCTAGATATTGTTCAACATTCATGGGCCTGTCCTCATTTATATAACTCGCTGATAGCTATTAACTTTGAATATCATCTTTTGCTTTTTTTAAGTCTTTCATTACTTCAACAATAGTTTTTCCTTCTTGTTTATTAATGAAGTTAAATATCCACCTCACAATTGCCCAACCAGGCAAGCCACAAATAAAGAAGAATCCACCTAAAGTGATCATGCCCCATATATCGGTCACCCATTCATGTAAGTCCCATTTCATGATAATGAATGAACCACCAGTCAAGCTTGAGACAATAGTACAAATCAAACCTACTACCCATTCTTGATGCGAACGTGGGAAACGCATGATTAAAACTACCGCTACGACTAAGCTTACTGCTAAAGCGATCATCATGACCGTACCATACAGCTTAAAAATAGAAGCTAGTCCATTTAATGTTAAAAAATTTTCCATAATTCAATCCTGTCTCATACTTAAAATTTGAAAATAATCGTACTTACTACATTGTTATTACTCATATTTTTATAAAAAATTGCTATATAACCGTGCTTAGCCTAGCCGTTCTTTTTCTTTTAAAACTGGCATACATATATGACTTATCTTTTTTGACCAAAAAGTTGAGATAACACGCTGCCGTATATCGGAAACTTTTGTGAGCCATTAAATTCTTTGTTAGATTCTTCATGTTCTTGATACCCTTTATCGACGAACATTAAGCCTGATCCACGGAATCGGGCTTTTTTTATTCATTTTTTATTTTTTGATAGCCGATCTCTACCACTGATTTACTATCGCCATTTTATATTCTGTCGTCCATTGAGGCAGAATACTGATCACTACTTACCAAGTCATTGATACAAAATAAAAATATGTTCTAGTAAAAATATTGTATTAGTTCTATCAATGAGCTCTTATAATTGATATTATAACTATAGTTATTATTAGTCAATAACTATAGTTGTTTTACTAGATATAACTTTAGTTATATATTTGTGATAAGTTAGCTGGTGCGATCATTATGGCTCTTAAAGACCGTTTAAAAGATTCAAGGATTAAAGCTAAGAAAACTCAGGCAGAAGTTGCTGAAGCAGTAAAAATGTCTCAGCCTGCCTATCAAGCTTTAGAATCGGGAAAGAATTTAAAATCTGCTTTTCTTCCACTCATTGCACAGTTTTTAGGTGTAGACGCTTATTGGCTTACTACTGGTAACACAGAAGACTCTTTTAGAGAAAGTGATGTATTTAGTCCCACCGTTGTCAGCAGTGATGTAGTAGATCAATATGTCTGGATTGAAGTAGTTGAAGCAAGTTTTTCTTGTGGTACAGGTGAATCAATCGAATTTCATTTTGATGCAATTAATGGAAAAATTCCTTTCCCTGCTTCTTTCTTTAAAGAAAAGCGCGTTCCTCAGGAATGTATGCGCATTATTAAAGCTAAGGGCGATAGCATGACTGACTACATCAAAGATGGAGATTTGGTCGGCATTGATATTTCTCAGACAGAAGTGATTGATGGAGAAATCTATGCTGTTTATTTCGCTGGCGAGGGAATGATTAAACAAATTTTTAAAGAAGCTGATGGCTCTTTAATTTTGCATAGTTTAAATGAAAAATTTAGAGACCGCCGTGTAACTGAAGAGAACGGGAAAAACTTTAAAGTAATGGGCCGTCAGTTCTGGCGAGCAGGTTAAATGAGTTATTAAATATAGCTAAAATAATAATTCTATCATTTTCAAATTTCTTACTTTTTTATAATTTTAATTATTTATATAACTTATAGACATAAAAAAACCTATCTCCTTTAAAAGAGGTAGGTTTTCTTGCTTTAGTACCATGATGTTATCAACAATATGTATTTAAACGATAAAGTTGATTAAAACCAGCATAAAAGCTTTTTCCATCTTGGTTTAGCTCAATTTCTTCACCAGTTTGAAGCTGAATTTTCTTTCCAACTTCTACCCAACGATATCCATCAAGCGAATTTTGCTTACGCACATGAGGAATAATCCTCACATTGATTTCATTGCCATTTACGGCTGTGGCAATGTGCCACTCATTTACTATATTCACAATCGTATTCACTCATTACTGAGCTCATGTGATTTAACGGTATTTAATTAGAACGCTAGATTTAAGGTATGGACAGTTCGTCTAGAATTTAATATTTAGCTTGATATAGGGTTATTTATAAGCTAATTGCTTTTCATGAGTTCGTATCATGAAAAGTAGTACATCACAGAGCATAATATTTTTTGGATGCGGGAGTCGGATTTGAACCAACGACCTTCGGGTTATGAGCCCGACGAGCTACCAGACTGCTCCACCCCGCAATTGGAAGTATGCTTTATACGCCTATATATTTTATAAAGCAAACTTTATTTTTTAATCGGTTGTAATTATTAACAATTATCTTTTTATTAATTTTTTATTTTTACCATTCAGTCTAAATCGACATCGTAATTTCTAATTTTTATTTCTTTAAATTGTTGTATTTATTTTAAATAGAACGCGATATTCATAGACATCAATTGCCTTGCTTGGATAGCTTTTATACTATCTAGTTTCATCCCATTATTAATAGTTTATATGTCTGATCCTCAGTTCTCTCTAAGCGAATATCTCGGCACTGTACAGGAAGTCATACGCCTGACCTTTGACGAACCGGTATGGGTTAGAGCAGAGATTCGGAATTTAAATATTAAAGGTGGACATTACTATTTAGAACTTGCAGAGAAAGATGTTGACACCGATAAAGTGATTGCCAGTTGTAAGGCAACCATCTGGAAATTTTCAGCGAGTAAAATTGTTTTAAAGTTTGAACGTGAAACAGGAATTGAGTTAGCAAGTGATTTAAACGTTTTAATTAAAATTAGAGCGCGTTTTGATCCACAATACGGATTTTCAGTCAATATCGAAGAAATTGACTCAAGTTTTACACTTGGGGAAATTGCAAAACGTTATCAACAAATTGTAGAGCGTTTAACCCAAGAAGGTTTGATTCATAAAAATAAACTTCTCCCTACCCCTTTTGATATTGAAAATGTTTTAGTGATTGCTCCTCAAAATGCTGCAGGTTTGGGTGACTTTAAAAAAGATGCAGATGCTTTAGAAAGAAATAAGGTTTGTGATTTTGTTTATCAAAGTGCGACCTTTCAGGGGAATACTGCTGCTGTTAGCCTTATGGAGTCCTTGGCAACAGGTTTAAAGCAATGGGCAAATCGTTATAACTTTCCACCAGATCTGATTGTAATTATTCGTGGTGGTGGTGCTGTAAATGACTTAGCTTACTTAAATGATTATGAGCTTGCCGCACTTCTCTGTAAACGCAGCGTTCCGATTTGGGTTGGTATCGGGCATGAAAAAGACCGTACCATCCTTGATGAGATCGCACATCGTTCGTTTGATACTCCAAGTAAAGTGATTGCTGGTATTCGTAATCATATTGTTGAACGTGTACAAGAAGCGGTAGATAGTCTACAAACGATTAAACTGCTTTCTCAGCATCAAATCACGACTTATCAAAGCAAAAATGATCAATTGCTTCATCACATTAAGTCTTCTGCACAAAATCAACTTAACTCGGCGCATCGTCTACTTGACCAGATGAAAGAACGTATTCAGTTCAGCTCACAGCAACAAGTTAAATTTTCCTTAGCTCAAATCGAGTCATTAATGAAAGAAATCCTTTTGCAAAACCCTAAACAGGTTCAAGCTAAAGGCTATGCAATTGTCAGATCCGAAGGAAAAGCGATTCGCTCTATACACCAAATTTCAAGCCCCTCCATTGCCATTGAAATGCAAGATGGCGTAGTTGAAGCCAACATTACACAGGTAATCCCAAATGAAGAATGAAGAGTTAACCTTTAAGGATGGCCATGACATTTTGAAGAAAAATGCTGAATTGTTAGAATCACAGGAAAGTCCTGATATAGATAATTTAATGAAAATTGTTGAAGAGTCTATTAGCGCTTATAAAGCTTGCAAATCTCGAATTGAAGCTGTCCAACAAGCTTTAGATGAGACTTTTAAAGAATAAAATTTCCATAAAAAAAGCCCATTTCTACTTCTCATTGAAGAAATGGGCTTAGTGAACACCACTTAGTCCTGAAATGCAAAAATGAGGATTAGGTCACATTTTTGCAAAAACATAGTCCCATAACGACCTGCGATGTTCAATATTTTAATTGTGTCTATACGTTAGTTTGGCTTAATTTCCACCATCTAAGACCGTAAGAAACACAAACTCTGCTGATGCTTATTTTTAAATTTAATTTAAGAGTTATTCCTCACTGCATGGACCAATTAATTGATAAATTTTGCCGTCTTTAGGATTCTCATATAACAAATCCATGTTTGGTAAAATGATATCGTCATTAATTTCAATATGTTCAACACTTTTATGAAGTTCAAGTGCATGGTCATTCATTGGTCTAACTTTTGCCAAAGCGATTGATTCTTTATCAAACTGGTCCTTGATAATTACTTTTAATCTTTTCATAAAAATCTCCTGAAAAATAAATTTTTAATATAAATAATGGGTTAAGTTTAAAATGAGCTAATCGCAGAATAGCCGATTGGCATAGCAAAAAAAGTTAAAATAAATGCAGCTGTACGTTGTAAATTGCGTTGATTTAACCAAGTTACTTTATTTGAAATGAGGGCAGTTCCAAACATAATCCATAAAAAAGCAATTGGGGTAATTAAAGATAAAAAGACAACAATGTGAATAAAATACAAATGCGGAACTTCCCACGCTGCATGTGGAAAAATCGCCGAAGCAAAGAGCAAAGCTTTCGGGTTTAAAAGTGTTGCAAGAAATAAAGCTTTTGGCGTAATCAGTGGGCGATCTAACTTAATATCTTCGGTTGAAGTGATCCAAAGTTTAAAAGCGAGATAAAGAATGAAACTCGCACTCATCAATTTTAATATAGCAGGAAGCCATGGAATAAAATGAGATACCGACTCAAGTAAAACACCCCATGAGGTAATCGCGATCAGATAACCTATTACCTCTGCCGGAATTAGCTTAAGAGAGTGCTTTAGCCCTGCTTGCAAGCCAGCCGAGGCTAATAATGTATTTGTTGGTCCTGGAGTCAACAAAATAGTGACCACAAGTCCAATAAATAAAAATGACACCATAGGCCAAAAACTCGATTGATTACACTAGGCGAAATATGTCAAAAATGAGCATCTATTGTCGACAAAATCGTTGTAACAAGAAATATTACAAATACTTTTTATTTTTTAAAATTAATAATTTAATAAAAAGTGAATTTATATTCATTAAAATTTGTTCCAATTTTAAATTTGCAAAATGCGTCACACATTTATAAAAAACACTGCATTAACTTAAAAAGATATTAAACTCCAAAATCATATATTTTTTTAAAAAAAAGTGATTATTTATATATTTTTTAGGCCATTTTCCCACTTCTTAAATAGCAAAAAAAGAAATATCACACGCCTTGAAATTACCAAATTGATCAATATATATACACATGAAAATCGTGATTTTACTGAATAGATGTATCGTTCCCCATCAATTCATTAATCGCCGCTTTCATCGAATTAAATAGTTGATGGAGGATGCATGATGAATGCTTATGTTCGCCCTCATCCCGATGGTTTTAAAGCTTATTTAGGAAAGGATGCAAAAACCGGCCTCTACATTGTAAGAGTTGGTTGGACAATATATGAAACTAATGCCAATGGTTCTGTTTTGTATATTGTTAAACAGGAAAGTAAAATTCCATTGGATGTAGAAAAGTTTAAAACTGATCGTTCCAAAATTTATGACGCACTTTTAAGTGAAGTGCAATTTCAACGCAAAAAACAACTGGCTATTGATCTTCAAAAGTCCAATATTCCCTCTTATGATCGTAAAGCCTATAAAAAACGGCGCGGCTTTACAGGCTCTTAAACAAAACTATCAATAGTCAATAGATACAGAAAAAGCACCCGTGGGTGCTTTTTCTTTTAACGACCAGTTGCGATTAATACAAACAGGCTCAGTATTAATGTGCTTAATGATCGTTTGCAGTGTACGTGGACTTCATGCTCAGCTCCGTGAGCGTACTGTTCAATGTTTTCCATTACGTGTGCCCTTAAAGTTCACACTGATAATTTGCCTAATTTTCATCCATAAAAAAATTAGCCAAAAGTATTATATGAAAATAAATTTTGTAGTTTGTCTTGAGCAATCTATTTTTTACCTTTTAAAAAATTTAATTAGAAAAGCACTTGTAACATTCTTATACGAGGTTAATTCCTTATTGAGCATTTGTAGACCTTTCATTTCAAAGTGCCCAATAGGAAAAATGATTTTATAAAATGAAAAAAGATAACAATATTAGGTTTTTTAATAATAGCCTTTCAAAAGGAGAATATTAAAATGAATAGCTCGCAAGAACCAAATCAATCTCTGTTTAATCAAGCATCTACTTCAGTTCAAGCCTGCATTGAATGCATGTTTGCTTGTAAACATTGTGCCTCAGCATGTTTGCAAGAAGAACATGTGCATATGATGCGTGAATGTATTAAACATTGTTTAACCTGTGTCGAAACCTGTCAGCTTTGCACATCTTTAGAATTAAGACATTCAGAGCTTGCTGAACAAGCCATGCAATTATGTGCCAGCGCGTGCCAACTTTGTGCAGCTGAATGTAGCAAACACGAACATGAGCATTGCCAGATTTGTGCCAAAGCTTGTTTAGCATGTGCTAAAGCTTGTCTGGCATATCGTGCTTAACTTCTAGTTTTATTGTAGAAACCTACGGCCTATTAGGCTCGTGGGTTTTAAATATTTAAAGAACAAACAATTAGAAAATTAAAGTTTTTAGATGAGATGAAAAACTACTTTTCTTTAGGCATAAAAAAAACCCGCATCTTGGGGAAAATGCAGGCTCTTAGATCTCCCACAACGACCATGAGTTCATTATTAAGCTTGAACTTTAAACCGTTGACTAAATGTACCCTTAATAAAAACAAATTGCAATACAGAATAGTCTGTATATTTAAAATATTTTGTTATTTTTACATTACTTTTTCATAAATAGTTTAAAAAACTATAATCTTTCTAAATAAGAAATAGTTTTTACAAGCATTAAAAAAGCCCGTTTCACGGGCTTTTCTGCAACGGTGAGCAATCTAAGATTTGTGTCTATCCATCTCTTACATGCTCTTTGCTAGCTATATGTAAGGTCTTATCGTATCTTTTGCCCTGTCCCAAGTTTCCCTGTGGATCGAGGAGATATTACGATTACCTTAGGTACAGTTATAGCATATTATTTATTCATGACTAGTCTTGTTCACGTTTTTTTACAAATGAACAAAATACTTTCAAACCTTCATATTTCAAGGGTTTTCCACCGCATTTGGGTATTGGCGAGCATTATCGCAAATGGGATACCACTTCACTTTTGAAGCAACAAAAGCATGAGAGATAACTCGCGTCGATATGTCTTCATTAATGAGCCCTACTCTTAAACGCACCACTTCTGGTTTATCTAAACGTTCACTCCAGACAGGTGAGCCACAAGTTTTACAAAATACTCTTTTTTTATTATGCGATGCAAAATAAGCCTGTAAAAGGTTTTCACCCTGTACAACATTTAAGTCACTTTTTTGTACTTGAGTGATGGCCGCAAAAGCAGCGCCTTGGGCTTTTTGGCATTGTTTACAATGACAAACCATAATGGGTTCTAATTCGGCATTAATACGGAGTTGAATGCCATTACAAAGACAAGAAGCTGTATAAGCCATGATTTTTCCTTTTTTATTTTTATAAGGTTTAACTTACACCTACACCTTTTTCAATATGGTCTAAAATCGCACACGAAGCCTGCTGGTCACCACAGCAATCATCGGCAGAAGCCTGCAAAATATTAACCATTTCTTGTAAATGAGCAATTTTTTGCTTTAATTCAGCAATGTGTTTTACTGTTAAGGCTTTCACCTCTGCACTATGCCGATCAGTATTTTTCCAAAGTGAAATAAGCTCTTTCATCTGTTCAGATGAAAAACCTAACTCTCGAGCATGCTTTAAAAAGTTTAAAGTTTTAAGGTCTGTTTCTGAATAAATGCGATAGCCTGAAGCAGAACGCTGAGCTGCTTCAAGTAAACCGATTTCTTCATAGTAGCGAATCATTTTCGCCGAAATGCCCGAATGTTTGGATGCCTGACCGATATTCATCTCACACCTCAAATATTAAATTTGGTTTAAGACCTGCTGTCATGATCTTAAACCAAAAGTTGCTTTTCAGCACGCTTACTGTACTGGCGCGTGAAAACGTTTTAAACGTAACGCATTGCCTAAAACAAAGACTGAAGAAAGTGCCATCGCACCTGCTGCAAACATTGGCGAAAGTAATACACCAAATGCTGGATATAAGGCACCCGCTGCAATTGGAATTAGGGCTACGTTATATACAAATGCCCAGAACAGGTTTTGACGAATGTTTCGCATAGTGGCTTTACTTAACGCAATTGCGTTCGGTACGCCTTTTAAGCTGCCTGACATCAGCACAACATCAGCTGCTTCGATGGCAACATCTGTGCCTGTACCAATGGCCAAACCAACATCTGCTTGTGCCAAGGCTGGTGCATCGTTAATACCATCACCTACAAAAGCTAAACGACCATATTGTTTTTGCAATTGGCGAACTGTGTCCACTTTGCCTTCGGGTAAAACCTCTGCCACAACTTCATCAATGTTCAGCTTTTTGGCAATCGCTTGCGCCGTATGATGGTTGTCTCCTGTAATCACGGCAACCTTGAGACCTAATTGATGTAAGGCTTCAATCGCAGCATAGGTTGTTTCTTTAATGGGGTCTGCCACAGCAATAATTGCTGCAAGTTGCTGCTCGATAGCAACATATAGCGGTGTTTTGCCTTCTTCACCTAACTGAGCAGCAATCGCTTGGAATGAGCTGGTGTCTAAACCAAGTTGGTGCATATAACGGTCTGCGCCAATTTGTACTTTTTGGCCTGAGACTTCCGCTTCGATACCTAAGCCTGTAATCGAGTTAAATGCTGTTACTGGTAATAAGTTTAAACCTTCACTTTCTGCTGCTTGAACAATAGCTAAAGCGATTGGATGTTCAGACTTGGCTTCGACTGAGGCAACTAAAGCCAGCACTTGTTTACGTTCAAAACCTGATTGTACATTAAAGTCTGTCAGTGTCGGTTTACCTTCGGTGAGTGTTCCAGTTTTATCAACTGCAACAACTTGCGCTTCTTGTAAAAGCTGCAAAGCTTCACCTTTACGAAACAAGACACCTAGCTCAGCACCACGCCCAGTACCCACCATAATTGAGGTTGGTGTTGCAAGCCCCATCGCACAAGGACAAGCAATAATCAGTACCGCAACAGCATTCACCAAGCCAAAAGTCAGCGCAGGCTCTGGCCCCCAAATAAACCAAACCAAGAAAGTAATTGCAGCAATTAGCATGACAGCCGGTACAAACCACATAGTGACTTTATCGACCAACCCCTGAATCGGAAGTTTGGAACCTTGGGCTTGCTCAACCATGCGAATAATTTGTGAAAGTACAGACGAAGAACCAACGGCGGTTGCCCGAATGTTTAGAGTACCGTTTTGATTGACTGTACCCCCAACTACTTGTTGCCCTACTATTTTTTCAACAGGGACAGGTTCCCCCGTAATCATAGATTCATCAATGTAGCTGTGCCCTTCAACCACTTCACCATCGACAGGTACACGTTCACCTGGGCGAATTTCTACAATAGTTCCACTGACCACTTCGGCAACTGCAACTTCCACCACTTGACCATCACGCTGGATACGAGCCGTTTTAGGCTGCATTCCCACTAGGTGTTGAATGGCTTGTGAAGTACGTCCTTTAGCTTTGGCTTCGAAATAACGTCCGAGTAAAATTAAACTGACAATAACGGCAGCCGCTTCAAAGTAAACATTGACGGTACCTTGTGGTAAAACCTGCGGCATAAAGGTAGCTACGACTGAGAAACTGTAGGCAGCCAAGGTTCCAACAGCGACCAACGAGTTCATATCTGGTGCTAAACGCCATAAAGCTGGAATCCCTTTTTGGTAAAAACGGCGACCAGGAAAAATGAGAACTAATGTGGTCAAAACAAACTGTAAAAGCCAGCTATTGTATTGACCAATCGTGTTCATGACCCACATGTGAAAAGCTGGAATGAGATGTGAACCCATTTCCAAAATAAACACAGGTAAGGCCAATACAATCGAAATGATCAAATCTTTTTTAAGCTGATCTAACTCTGAAGCTTTTTTATCGAGTTGTACATCTTGATTTTTTTCAGATGCTTTCGCGTCGTAACCTGCTTTTTTAACAGCACGAATTAGGTCTTCAACATTGACTGAATTATCTGCCTGCACCCAAGCTTGCTCTGTTGCTAAGTTGACGGTTGCCTCTTGAACGCCGTCTACTTTTTTTAGGGCTTTTTCTACACGTGCAACACAAGATGCACAGGTCATGCCCTCAATAGACAACTCCACTGGCGCAGCTTTTGGAACATCATAACCCGCACGTTCAACTGCTTTAACCAGTGCTTCACGCTGAATCGGTTGATTGGAATAAACAACGGCTTTCTCTGTTGCCAAATTAACATTGGCAATCTCTACATTTTCAACTTTCTTAAGTGCTTTTTCGACACGTCCTACACAGGAGGCACAAGTCATGCCCTCAATTGAGAGTGTTTCACTATATGCTGGCAATTTTGTGGTTTTTGAGTCCATCAAACACCTCTGCAAATCTGCAAAATTTAATATTCTGTATTGAGCATACAGATTCCCATCATGGGAAGGTCAAGCATATTTTTTTAAAAATTTGGTCTTGACCTTACAATCATGACAAGGTTTAGACTCAGTGTTATCCAAACAAATATCTCATTCTTGATGGAGTATGAAGATGAAACTACTTATTGAAAATATGACGTGTGGTGGCTGCGCGCGTGGTGTGACTGCAACGATTCAAGATGTCGATCCAAATGCAAAAGTAGATGTAGACTTAGCGACTAAAATCGTAACTGTTGAAAGTAGTGAAAGTGTCGATAAAATTACCGAAGCACTTGAAGAAGATGGTTTCCCAGCGAAAGTGCAATAGTGAATAAGGCCTAACTTTTAAAGTTAGGCCTTTATTTTTTAGCTTGTTGATATTGACTCAAAGCTGAAATTTTTTAATTCGATAATCCAGTGCTGCCCGAGTTAGTCCCAATAAGCGTGCCGCTTCAGACACCTTATGATTTGCCTTTTTTAAAGCTGTTAAAATTAACTGCTTCTCGTGTTCTTCTAAATTAAACTCTGCCTGCAACAATTGTTCAAAGTCAGTTTTAACAGCTACAGCCTGCTCTGGGTCATGCTTAATCTGTGGGAAAATGGCATTTAACTTAATCAACTGCTGATCGTCCGTTAATAAAACCGCCCTTTCTAATAAGTTTTCCAACTCACGAATATTGCCCGGCCATTCATATTGCTGCATAAAAACTTTGGTCTTTTCACTTACACCCTGAATGGTTTTACCATACATTTTTTCAAAGCGATGAAGAAAGTGTTCAACCAGTAAAGGAATATCTTCACGGCGCTCCCGCAAAGGCGGAATCTGGACTGGAAAAATATTTAAGCGATAATACAAATCTGCCCGAAATCGTCCTGTTTTCACAGCCTGCTCAAGATCTTCATTGGTTGCTGTAATTACACGGACATCTAAAATACGTGTCTGTGAATCTCCTACTCGCTCAAATTCACCTTCCTGCAAAATGCGTAATAGTGCTGCTTGTGCCCGAGGAGAAAGCTCAATCACCTCATCTAAAAAAATCGTACCGCCATTGGCTCGTTCAAACTTACCCAAGCGAGATTGATGTGCCCCTGTATAAGCCCCTTTTTCTACCCCAAATAGCTCAGACTCAATTAACTCTGGTGGAATCGCTGCACAGTTTACCGCAATAAAAGGTTGGTCTTTTCTTTGGCTATTTGCATGAACCCCTCGTGCAAAAGCTTCTTTACCAACGCCGGTTTCACCTTGTAATAAAATGGAAACTTTCGAACCTGCTGCTTTGGTTAATAATGCGCAGACCTGTTTATAAGATGCTGACTTACCCACAGAACTAAATAATTGGTAATCGGCTTCACTATCGCTATAAATTGATTTTTTTAGTTCAAAAAGTTCAGCCTGCAACGCAATCAGTTCTTTTTCCATAGGTTCGGGAGACATGAACTGAATTAGCTCATCTGCATTTTCCCACTCTTCTAAAGGCTTACCGATAATACGACAATGCTCATCGCCGCAGGCTTTGCACTCTATTTCTTGATAAATAATGGTCATGCCCGTCGCAAAACTACTGTAGCCGCACGCGTAACCAAGTAGCATCCAGCACGCAGGTTCATCACTTGGACCAAAATGCTCTAAATGCACATCAGCTTCAAAAGAGTTAAGCCAATTTAAATCAGCATAAAACTGTTTTTTATCGTGGCTTAAATTGAGCTGGTTGGCCTGTACTTGCACCATTCCACGAATGGCGTGCATTTGTGGGCCTGCCATAAAAGCATCGTGTTCATTTAAATCGGGACGCATTTTTGTTGTAACTTCTGCATCTTTTAACCCAGCTTGATACCCTAAACGAATAAAAAAACGCTTGGTTCGCTCAAGTCCAATCATGTGCGCTAAATCTTTACGCAAATATCCCATAATGCTGGTGTGTAAAAGTAGCATCCGATATTCATCAAACCAGATTTGGCCGTGGGCAGTATCAAAATGCAGTTTAGACAGCAAATCATGAATTTCTTGCGGATGATCTGCGTATCGTCCCGTTGTATCGTATTTTACTCGAGCCATGAGTGATCTGTTTTAATCCATTAAACACATTTGGGTGTTATCTCATCTTATCGAAGAACCAGATAAATGTCCTAGTACCTTAAAGACATAACTTCATACTAAAAAAGTATTTCTAAATCTCTCCATTTAAAGCCTCAAACAATCTAAAAATAAATTTTTACGACCCACTTCATCAAATCATGAATATCTCTATTTCACCATTCAAAAAAATTCATGAAATGGTGAATTTCAAAAATGCTGCACTTTTAATAAAAATTTTAATTATTTGTTTTTAATAATAAAAATAAAGTTGGCATAGCTTTTGTAAAGCTTATATCGAGAGCAAGGAGCATTCATCAATTTCAAGACAATGTCTTGATGGAGTACAGCATGACGCAACCTCAAGTCGAAGCATTAACCAAATATATTCGGGTCACTGGCGACTTAAACGCAGAGTTTATCGAATTCGATTTTGCCATTCATGACCCAAGTCTATTTGTGGAACTAGTTTTGCCTAAACATGCATTTAATGATTTTTGTAAGACCAATCAAGTGGTTGAAATGACCCAAGAGCAACAAGCTTTTAATGACGCTCAGGAAGAAAAATGGCGCTATGGCACTGAAGCAACCTTAGTCAGCACGCAACGTAATAGCAACGATCACGATGATCAGATGTAAAAAATATAAGGAGATAAAGCCATGACTTTAGAAATCAAAACGTCAAATGTCGAACCTATCCGCCAGAACTACGCCTACATTGAAAGACGATTTGGCAGTAAGCCAGCAACTCGATATCAAGAAGTGAGTTTCGATGTACAAGCTGAAACTAACTTTCACTATCGTCCTTTGTGGAAACCTGAAAAGACTTTAAATGATAAAACCCACACTGCTCTGCAAATGCAAGATTGGTATACATTTAAAGATCCACGTCAATTCTATTATGGAACTTATGTTCAACACCGTGCGCGTTTACAAGACACCGCCGAAAGTAATTTTGCTTTTTTTGAAAAACGTCAGCTTGCAGAGCATTTGTCTGACGAAGTCAAAGCCAAAGTCATTGAGTACCTATTGCCATTTCGCCACGTTGAACAAACGGCAAACTTACACATGATGTCTGGCAGTGCCTATGGGTATGGCACGGTGCTTACTCAAGCTTGTATTTATGCCGCGATGGATCATTTAGGAATTGCACAGTACATCTCGCGTATCGGCTTAGCTTTAGATGGCAACAGTGGCGACTCACTACAGCAGGCAAAACAGGCTTGGATGCAACATCCTGCATGGCAAGGCTTACGCCGTCTGTGTGAAGAAAGCCTCACCGAGCAAGACTACTTCAAACTCTTTTTATTACAGAACCTTGTGATTGACGGCTTTGTGACAGAGCTCGTCTATCAACAGTTTGATCAGTGGTTAGTCACTCAAAATGCTCGCGACTTAGCCATGCTGACTGAGTTTATGAAAGACACTTTAGGTGATTTACGTAAGTGGTCAGACACCGTCATTAAAACTGCGGCAGCAGAATCCGATCACAACAAACAGCTATTAAATGAATGGTTCACTCAGTCTTTAACTCAAGTAAAAGCAGCTTTTACACCGTGGGCAACAGCAGCCTTATCAGCAGATGCAGTCAATCAAGCAGAACAAGTTGTGATTGATAGCGCAAAAAAACTCGGCCTACAACCAAAACTTGCAAATACTTAAGGAGCAGCAACATGTCTAAAGTCTATCTCGCATTACAAGACAACGATACTTCACGCTACATCATCGAAGCGATTGAAGAAGATAACCCTGAAGCTTCAATTCAATATTTACCCGCCATGATTCGCATTGAAAGTGAAACTGATTTGGTGATTAAAGCTGAAACCGTATCTGAAAAATTAGGCCAAGATTGGGACATCCAATCGTTACAACTCAACATGATTACGCTGGGCGGCAACGTCGAAGAAGATGACGATACTTTCCGCCTTCACTGGAATTAATCACAACATAGACGTTGTTTAACAAAGATTTAAGGATGATCAATCATGACCACTCAAACCAAAGAAACCAGCAAAAAATTAAATGCGAAAGATCGTTACCGCACATTAACCCGTGATCTGGACTGGGACTTTTCCTATGCTGACCGTAAAGAGGCCTTTCCTTATGAAGAGTTTGAAGGCATCAAAATTACGGACTGGTCTAAATGGGAAGATCCATTCCGTTTAACCATGGATGCTTACTGGAAATATCAGGCAGAAAAAGAGAAAAAACTTTATGCCATTTTTGATGCCTTTGCTCAAAACAATGGTCAAATGAATGTCAGCAATGAACGCTACTTAAATGCGATCAAACTCTTTTTAACAGCGGTGACTCCACTTGAATATCAAGCTTATCAAGGCTATACCCATGTAGGCCGTCAGTTTAGTGGTATTGGGGCACGTATTGCTTCTCAGATGCAGTCGATTGATGAGCTGCGTCATGTACAGACCCAAATTCATGCCATGAGCCATTACAACAAGTTCTTTGATGGTTTTCAGGACTGGGCACATATGCATGACCGTGTTTGGTATTTGTCTGTGCCTAAATCATTTTTTGAAGATGCCCGTTCTGCTGGCCCTTTCGAATTTTTATTAGCAATTAGTTTTGCTTTTGAATATGTACTTACCAACTTACTGTTTGTGCCGTTTATGTCAGGTGCAGCTTATAACGGCGATATGGCAACTGTAACCTTTGGCTTTAGTGCACAGTCAGATGAAGCGCGCCACATGACACTTGGTCTGGAAATCGTGAAATTCTTGCTCGAACAGCATGAGGACAACGTACCTATTGTTCAGGAATGGATTGATAAATGGTTCTGGCGTGGAACGCGTTTGCTTTCAATTGTGGGCATGATGATGGATTACATGCTGCCAAATAAAGTGATGTCGTGGAAAGAAGCGTGGGAAGTTTATTTTGAGCAGGCAGGCGGTGCGTTATTTAAAGATTTAAGCCGTTATGGCATTCGCATGCCGAAATATAGCGATGTCATTGTGAAAGAAAAAGAGCACGTCTCACATCAGGCATGGTGGATTTTCTATAACTTTGGTCATGCTGCCGGTTTCCATACTTGGATTCCAACCGACGAAGAAATGGATTGGTTATCGGCTAAATATCCAGACACTTTCGATAAATACTACCGTCCAAAATGGGAGCTGGCTCGCAAAATGGAAGCCGAAGGTAAACGCTTCTACAGCGCAGGTTTACCACAGCTTTGTCAGGTTTGTCAGATTCCAATGACCTTTACCGAAATGGGTGATGACCCAACTCAGTTTAGTTATCGCCATAGCATCTACCAAGGCGAACGCTACCACACCTGTTCAGATGGCTGTCATGACATTTTCGAGCGCGAGCCTGAAAAATATATACAAGCATGGCTACCTGTAAATCAAATTTTGCAAGGCAACTGTGGTGGTGGTGATCTCGAAACCATGCTCCGTGATTATTACCGCATGAATGTAGGTGCCGACAATCTGGATATTGAAGGTTCACCAGATCAACAGCGCTGGAAAAAATGGAAAGGCAACGCAGCTTAAGCACAAGGAATTGTTCAGGCAGTCATCAAGCTGCCTGATAGGAAATAAGGAGATTGAACATGACTGTTCGCGCGATACATAACAACTATCAATTTGAACCACTGGATCTGCAAAAAAATTATGGCGATCAATTCTTACTTTACGTGGGTTGGGATCATCACACCCTTTTTTGCTCGGCACATGCCATGCTTACCTCGCCTCAACAAACTTTGGGACAGTTGATTGAGCAACAAATTACAGGTGGTTTTGCTCAACATCCAGATTTTGCCAAAATTGATTGGTCAAAAGTGCAATACACCTTAGATGGCCAAACAATTAGCCCAGAGAGTACACAAAGCTTGGCAGAGCTTGGTTTTGGGCATAAGTCATTACTTCGTTTCGTTACGCCAGAATTAAATGGCTATAACGACAGCTACGTTTAATTCGGAGGTGTGTCATGAGTTATCAAGTCACCATTGAACCGATCGGAACAACGATTGAAGTAGAAGAAGACCAAACCATTTTAGATGCCGCTTTACGCCAAGGCGTTTGGTTACCCTTTGCCTGTGGTCATGGCACTTGCGGGACATGTAAGGTTCAAGTCACCGTCGGTTTTTACGATGTTGGTGAAGCTTCACCATTTGCGCTCATGGATATTGAACGCGATGAAAATAAGGTGCTTGCCTGCTGTTGCAAACCACAGTCTGACATGGTTATTGAGGCCGATGTCGATGAAGACCCAGATTTCTTAGGTCATTTGGTTCAAGACTATCAAGCAACTGTCATTGAAATAAAAGACCTGTCGCCAACCATTAAAGGAATCCGACTACAACTAGATCGCCCAATCGAATTCCAAGCTGGCCAATATATCAATGTCCAGTTCCCAGACATTGAAGGAACTCGTGCATTTTCAATTGCCAATTCACCAAGTGAAGTCGGCATCGTTGAGCTGCATATTCGTAAAGTTGAAGGCGGTGCAGCGACGACTTATGTACATGAACAGCTTGCCACAGGTGATCAACTTGATATTTCAGGCCCTTATGGTCAATTTTTTGTACGCAAATCAGATGATCAAAATGCCATTTTCATTGCAGGTGGCTCAGGTCTTTCAAGTCCACAATCGATGATTTTAGATTTACTTGAGTCTGGTGATAGTCGCACGATTTACCTCTTCCAAGGAGCACGAGACTTGGCAGAACTATACAACCGAGAATTGTTTGAACAGCTCGTAAAAGACTATCCGAACTTCCGCTATATCCCTGCTCTCAATGCACCAAAAGCAGAAGACCAATGGACTGGATTTACCGGATTTGTGCACGAGGCCGTTGCAGATTATTTTGAAAATCGATGTGGTGGACACAAAGCCTATTTGTGCGGCCCACCCATCATGATCGACTCGGCAATTTCAATACTCATGCAAAGTCGCTTATTCGAACGAGACATTCACACTGAACGCTTCTTAAGTGCAGCCGATGGTGCTGCTGGACAATCGCGTTCTGCTTTATTCAAACATATTTAAAAATAAATCATTCAACAATCCACTTTTTCAAATGAGCTTTGTATTTGCAATTTAGAAAGCCAATACAAAGCTCACAGGAGTTCTGCATTCAAAATTTACAGGTTAAACAGACTCAAACTTTTAAAGACCGTTAAGGAATAACGTTTTTTTAGTGACAAGCCAAACAACACAGAATAGGACATTCTATGAATAACAAAATTGCTGCAATCATATGTGGTGTAATCAGCACCCTTTACCTTCCTTCTGCATTTGCAACAGAAAACGGCTCGGACTCTTTTGCTTTAGGTGCCGAAGGTATGATGGCGGGTGCCCTACCACCTGCTGGGGTCTACTTACTTAGTTATTATCAGAATTATCACGCATCAGAGTTTCAAAATGGTCCCGATCAGTTCCATGTTGATGTCAACGCCGTGGTTCCTCGTTTGGTCTGGATGACCGATCAAAAAATTCTGGATGGACAACTCGGTTTTTATGCAGCCCAGCCATTGGTGGATCTAAGACTCAAAGTAAATGGAATGGCTGACTCAAACCAAGGTCTCGGAGACTTGATTTTGGGTGGTATGCTCGGCTGGCATCAAGGAAATCATCACTGGATTGCAGCCCTAGAAACCGTACTGGGAACAGGTGAATATGACACTCCAAGTACGACACATCCAGTTGAAGCCAATCTCGGGAAAAACTATCACACCATTCGACCAATTCTTGCCTATAGTTATGCCAACGCAGCAGGCTTAGATCTTTCTACTAAACTGTCTTATAGCTGGAATACGCGTAACGACGCGACCGACTATAAGTCTGGACAATACATTGCGGGTGACTATAGCTTAGGTTATTGCATTAACCCCAAACTCAAAGTTGCAGTTGAAGGCTATGCTTTTAAACAAACTACAGATGACAAAGTAAACGGAAGTGACATTGGGTTTAAAGGACAAGCTTTTGCAATTGGTCCAGGCATTCAATATGCCGATAAAAACTGGTCTATTGAAGCCAAATTTTTAAAAGAAACCGAAGTCGAATATCGTCCCGAAGGCCATACCAGCTGGCTAAAATTGATTTGGGCTTTCTAAAACACATCAACGCATAGCTTCAGCTTTTGAGGCTATGCATTCTCTTTATTTAAAAATCGATACCGTTTGAATCATCTATCGGGTTCTGATCGAGCGTGAAAACCGTCCGTTGATAAGGTATCCCTTCTAAGTCATAAACCTGATAAATACAATCAAACAATGATTGTAAGTCTTCACTTCTGTCCATTGCCCGTGCAGTAATAAAAATTGGACTGACGGCGCCGTTATCTAAAATCGGAATATAGTTTAAGTGGGGAAATCGAATGGTATCGGCACTTGCCGGAATAATACAGATCCCTTCTCCCGCTGCGACTAAGCCCAAAGCCAATTGAATTTCTCGTATCTCATGCATATTTTTGGGAACCAAACTATGTTCGGCAAAAATATTCAAAAGCTGGGTTGAAAAGTTCGGTTTTGGCGAGGTGGGATACATAAACATCTTTTCATCAATGAGGTCGGCCAGATATACCCCTTCTGTGCGCTGTGCAATTGGATGGCTGGTATGCGCGGCAACGACCAAACGCTCTTTACGTAAAAGGATACGCCTCACGGCGGGATCACTAATTCTTAAACGCCCAAAACCGACATCAATACGGCCTTCTTTTAATGCCTGTAACTGTTCAGTAGTACTTAATTCCATGAGCTGAATATTCAGATGGGGTTGCTGCTGACGAAATAAATAAATGATTCGAGGCAGCAACCCATAAAGTAAAGACCCGACAAAACCAATGGTCATACTTCTTTCGATGAGACCAATACGCTTGGTCATACTTTTTATTTCTTCAGCATTCGACAAAAGTTTAACGGCATGCTGGTAAAAGAAATGCCCTGCTGGTGTGGTTTGTAAAGGGCGGCTTCCACGCTCAAAGAGTTGAATGCCAAGCTCACTTTCCAAATTTTGGATTTGCCGACTCAAAGGCGGTTGAGCAATAAATAGTTTTTCGGCTGCCTTGGTGAAGCTCTGTTCTTCTACAACAGCCACAAAATACCGTAAATGTCTTAGTTCCATCAGGTTTCCATACCTTTAAGATATATTAAAATGCAAATTCAGTCTTAGACACAGTTTAACCATTCTTTTAAGGTATATACAAGCAATAACCCGATGAAGTTATAGATCACTTGTATAGCACCGATTGAAATCATACTGGCCAACATTCGATCTATCTATCTTTATCCATTCGCGGTTAAACACCCGACGCGTTTATGCGCTTCATTGACATATTAGGATATCAAGACCTTTTAAACCGTAGCGAAGGTCTTGATGACTTCCACCCTTTGGAAAGTCGGAGAACGGACATGCCACGTATTCCTGTAATCAATACCAGCCATCTTGACCGTATTGATGAATTACTTGTAGACAATATCGATACAGGTGAATTTAAACTTCACCGCTCAGTTTTTACTGATGAAGCCTTATTTGACCTCGAAATGAAATACATCTTCGAAGGTAACTGGGTTTACTTGGCACACGAAAGCCAAATTCCAAATAATAATGATTATTACACGACTTATATTGGTCGTCAGCCGATTATCATTGCCCGTAACCGTAACGGCGAACTTAATGCCATGATCAATGCGTGTTCACACCGCGGAGCACAACTTTGCCGTTACAAGCGTGGTAACAAAGCAACGTATACTTGCCCTTTCCACGGCTGGACTTTTAATAACTCAGGTAAATTGCTCAAAGTAAAAGACCCAACTGACGCAGGTTACTCTGACTGCTTTAACCAAGACGGTTCACATGACCTTAAAAAGGTAGCTCGTTTTGAGAGCTACAAAGGCTTCTTATTTGGTAGCTTAAATCCCGATGTTCCTTCGCTTGAAGAATTTTTGGGTGAAACCACCAAAATCATCGATATGATTGTTGACCAGTCTGAACATGGTTTAGAAGTTTTACGTGGTTCATCTACCTATACCTACGAAGGCAACTGGAAACTCACTGCTGAAAATGGTGCCGATGGTTACCATGTTTCTGCTGTTCACTGGAACTATGCAGCAACGACTCAGCACCGTAAAGAAACTCAAGCTGCCGATAACATTCGTGCCATGAGTGCAGGTTCTTGGGGTAAACAAGGCGGTGGCTCGTATGGCTTTGAAAATGGACACATGTTGCTGTGGACACAATGGGCAAACCCAGAAGACCGTCCTAACTTCCCAAAAGCAGACGAATACACCGAAAAATACGGTGAAGCGATGTCGAAATGGATGATTGAGCGTTCACGTAATCTTTGTCTGTATCCAAATGTTTATTTGATGGATCAATTCGGTTCGCAAATTCGTGTACTTCGCCCACTTTCAGTCAATCGAACCGAAGTCACCATTTACTGTATCGCGCCTAAAGGTGAAGCACCTGAAGCTCGCGCACGTCGTATCCGTCAATATGAAGATTTCTTTAATGCATCAGGTATGGCAACGCCAGACGATTTAGAAGAGTTCCGTGCTTGTCAGGCAGGTTACGCCGGTATTGCACTTGAATGGAATGACATGTGCCGCGGTTCAAAACACTGGATTTATGGACCAGATGATGCAGCAAACGAAATCGGTTTAAAACCAATGTTAAGTGGTATCAAAACTGAAGATGAAGGCCTGTATCTGGCCCAGCATCAATATTGGTTAAAAACCATGAAACACGCGATTGCATCAGAGAAAGAAATTGCTGATCAGGGAGAAACAGCATGAGTGCTCAAGACAAAGCAACTTTAGAAAATATTGCTCAGTTTCTCTATCGTGAAGCTCGCTTTTTAGATGATGAACAATGGGATGACTGGCTTGAATGCTATGCGCCAGAAGCTTCTTTCTGGATGCCAGCTTGGGATGACGACGATAGATTAACTGAAGATCCACAATCTGAAATTTCACTTATTTATTATCCAGACCGTCAAGGTTTAGAAGATCGAGTGTTCCGTATTAAAACCGAACGCTCATCTGCAACCATGCCGGACACACGCACAAGCCACAATATTGCCAACGTTGAAGTTCTCGATCGCGACGGCGACAAAGTCACTGTTCGCTTTAACTGGAATACCTTAAGTTTCCGTTATAAGACAAATTACAGCTATTTCGGTATGTCACGTTATGTGATCGATTTTTCAGGTGATCAACCAAAAATCTTGAGCAAGTATGTCGTTTTGAAAAATGACTACATCAATCAAGTCATTGATATTTACCACCTTTAAGACATACCCCCTCAGCTAAACGGACTGTTGGCTGAGGGTAAAAGTTTCAAATATTTTGTAGGATACATGCCATGTCAAACCACAATGTTGCACTTCAATTTGAAGATGGTGTTACACGTTTCATTAGTGTAGCTCAAGGCGAAACCCTATCTGACGCAGCCTATCGCCAAAAAATTAATATTCCTTTGGACTGCCGTGATGGTGCATGTGGAACTTGCCGCGCATTTTGCGAGTCCGGTAGTTATGATATGCCAGAAGAAACCTATATTGAAGATGCATTAACCCCTGAAGAAGCTGCGCAAGGCTATATTCTTGCTTGCCAATGTCGGCCAACTTCAGACGCCGTATTTCAGATTCAAGCGTCTTCAGATGTTTGCAAAACAGAAATTCATAGCTTCCAAGGTACATTGGCCCGCGTTGAAAACTTATCAGACTCAACCATCACATTTGATATTCAACTTGATGAAGGACAACCGGATATTCATTTCCTTGCAGGTCAGTATGTGAATGTTGCAATTCCAGAAACTGGCGAAACACGTTCATATTCATTTAGCTCAAAACCGGGCAACCGCTTAACGGGCTTTGTGGTACGTAACGTACCGAATGGCAAAATGAGTGAATTCTTAAGCAAGAATGCCAAAACTGGCGACAAAATGACTTTTACCGGTCCATTCGGTAGCTTCTATTTACGTAATGTAGTGCGTCCAGTGCTTATGCTGGCAGGCGGTACTGGTATTGCCCCATTTATGTCGATGTTACAAGTGCTTGAAGAAAAAGGCTCCGAACAACCTGTTCGTTTAGTCTTTGGTGTAACCAATGACTTTGATTTAGTTGCTCTAGAAAAACTCAATGAGTTGCAGGCGAAATTCCCATGGTTTGAATACCGCACTGTAGTTGCAAGCCCTGAGAGTAACCATGAACGCAAAGGCTATGTAACGGGTCATATTGAAAGTGAATGGTTAAACGGTGGCGACGTCGATGTTTATCTATGTGGCCCAGTACCGATGGTAGAGGCGGTACGTAGTTGGTTAGAAACTGAAAATATCAAACCAGCAAACTTCTTGTTTGAAAAATTCTCTGCAAACTAACTTAAGGTGGAGAAATTATCTATGTCAAACCGTCAAAGATTTATCGATAAGGTCGTGATTGTTACGGGTAGTGCCCAAGGCATTGGTCGTGGTGTGGCACTACAAGTTGCAGCTGAAGGTGGACAAGTCGTCATGGCTGACCGCTCTGAATATGTTGAAGACGTTCTCAAAGAAATTCGGAATGCAGGTGGCGATGCTGTCACGATTAATGCTGACCTAGAAACCTATGCAGGCGCGCAAGCGGTAGTTGTAAAAGCCATTGAACACTATGGTCGGGTCGATGTCCTGATTAATAATGTAGGTGGCGCGATCTGGATGAAACCTTTTGAAGAGTTTTCCGAAGAAGAAATCGTTAAGGAAGTGAATCGCTCATTGTTTCCAACTTTATGGTGCTGCCGCGCTGTGTTACCGACCATGATTAAGCAACAAGCGGGTGTTATTGTAAATGTATCTTCCATTGCAACCCGTGGTATTAATCGTATTCCCTACTCGGCATCTAAAGGTGGGGTAAATGCTTTAACAGCATCGCTTGCTTTTGAACATGCCAAAGACGGAATTCGAGTCAATGCCGTTGCGACGGGTGGAACCGAAGCACCGCCTCGCAAAGTACCACGTAATACCAACCCGTTAAGTCAAAATGAAAAAGACTGGATGCAACAAGTAGTTGATCAAACAAAAGATCGAACATTTATGGGCCGTTATGGCACAATTCAAGAACAAGTCAATGCAATTTTATTTCTTGCATCAGACGACGCATCGTATATGACGGGATCGGTCATTCCGGTCGGAGGTGGAGATCAGGGTTAATCCTGATCTTTTTATATGTTTGGGTAAATAACATGATTTGCATGGAGGCAATCACACATGGCAACCCTGTTCAAGACATTAAAAAATGACTGGTCCATATCAGCAACAGTTGCTGGCTTTCTTGCAGTTTTAATTTCTTACTCAGGCCCACTGATTATTTTTTTCCAAGCTGCTCAGCGTGCCCATGTGTCCACCGATATGATGGTGTCATGGATTTGGGGAATTTCAATTGGTGCTGCCGTTTCAGGTATTTATCTTTCGATTAAATATAAAACTCCTGTCATCACCGCGTGGTCTGCACCGGGTACTGCCCTGTTAGTTACCCTATTTCCAAATGTCTCACTGAATGAAGCGGTAGCCGCCTATATTACTTCTGCCATCATTATTTTTTTAATTGGCATTACAGGTTACTTCGACAAATTACTGAAGTGGATTCCACAAGATGTTGCTGCGGGCATGATGGCAGGTATTCTTTTTCAGTTCGGTATTAACCTATTTACTGCATCTGATAGCATGCCTTTTATTGTTTTTAGCATGCTCATTGTCTTTTTAATTGCCAAACGTTTAATGCCGCGCTACACCATGATTTGGGTGTTAGCTGCCGGAGTTTTATTAAGCCTCATTTTAGGCAAAATGAATCCGGTTGATGTGAGTTTTAATTTAGCAATCCCACAGTGGATTAGCCCGGAATGGACGTGGAACTCAACACTCAACCTCGCTGTTCCTCTTATTTTAGTCAGCCTAACCGGCCAATTTTTACCGGGTATGGCGATTATGAAACTCAGCGGTTACGACACGCCAGCCAAACCCATTATTACAGCTACCAGTATTGCCTCGTTAGCCGTTGCCTGTGTCGGTGGTATTACCATTGTGCTTGCCTCAATTACCGCTGCTTTATGTATGGGTAAAGATGCACATGAACTGAAAGAAAAACGATATATTGCAGGAATTGCCAATGGGATTTTTTATGTTTTAGGAGGCTTATTTGCTGGCAGTATTGTCATGCTATTTAGCTTACTTCCTAAAGAGCTGGTGGCAGCACTGGCGGGTTTAGCCTTGCTTGGAGCGATTGCGACCAATATTTCTGTTGCCATGAAAAATGATGGTCAACGTGATGCTGCACTTATTACCTTTTTAGCTACCGCATCAGGCATGCATTTCCTTGGATTAAGCTCAGTTTTTTGGGGTATTTGTATTGGTGTAATCGCCCATTTCATTCTCACACCACGCTCAAATCCAGCTACTAATTAGTTTTTTATCTAAGCGCCCAGCACTAAAATAAAGCTTCAAATGCCAAATTAGGATGCAAATAATTTGCCAACCCTAATTTGGCAATTTTTATTTAATATAAATTAAATTTCATTTTTAAGATGAGTTTCTAAAATAATTGACTTTAATATTTTTATTTATTTCCACTTCAACCCCTAATATAAATTTAGCTATATTTCTAGCTGTGATTTTCAGCAATAAAATCTGTAAAAAGATATCTATAAAAACCTTAAAATTCTCACAATATAATATTTAACCCCATTTTAAAAGCACAATAAATCCAGCTAAAAAAATAAAAATAAATAAATATTTTTCAAACAATTAAATCAATAAAAGCACAATACCTTAAAGACATAAAGATATATCAATTAGGTTTTTGACTCTATTCCAATAACAAAATAGTTTATTAAAAAATAACACGATGCTTCACAAATTGGAGGTGAAGAAAATGGATATGAGCAAGGTTAATATTAATGAGTTAATTGATAAAGCCCGTTTTACACCTTTTCATTGGAAAGTTTTAATCTGGTGCTTACTTATTATTATTTTTGATGGATATGATTTAGTTATTTATGGGGTTGCTCTTCCTCTGTTAATGCAGCAATGGTCATTAACTGCTGTTGAAGCTGGTTTACTCGCCAGTGCCGCTCTATTCGGCATGATGTTTGGTGCCATGATTTTCGGCACACTTTCAGACAAACTGGGACGTAAAAAAACTATCCTGATTTGTGTCACCTTATTTAGCGGATTTACCTTTATGGGTGCCTTTGCCAAAGGACCAACTGAGTTTGCTATTTTGCGCTTTATTGCAGGTCTTGGGATTGGTGGCGTTATGCCAAACGTTGTGGCACTTATGACCGAATATGCCCCTAAAAAAATCCGCAGTACCTTGGTCGCAATCATGTTTAGTGGCTATGCAATTGGCGGCATGACATCTGCGCTACTCGGCGCATGGCTCGTTAAAGATATGGGCTGGCAAATCATGTTTTTAATTGCGGGTATTCCCTTGTTACTGCTCCCGCTCATTTGGAAATTTTTGCCAGAGTCTCTCGCCTTTCTAGTGAAATCAAACCATAGCGAGCAGGCGAAAAGTATTGTGAGTAAAATTGCACCTCAAACTCAGGTAAACGCCAATACTCAACTGGTATTAAACGAGAGCACCACAACAGATGCACCTGTCCGTGCGCTTTTCCAACAGGGTCGTACTTTCAGTACATTTATGTTCTGGATTGCTTTCTTTATGTGCCTACTCATGGTGTATGCCTTAGGCAGC
Organism: Acinetobacter sp. AOR41_HL; assembly: GCF_027854645.1. NCBI lineage: Bacteria > Pseudomonadati > Pseudomonadota > Gammaproteobacteria > Moraxellales > Moraxellaceae > Acinetobacter > Acinetobacter sp. AOR41_HL. The sequence continues at coordinate 296,172 of NZ_JAKTHZ010000037.1, forward strand.
TGGTTACCTAAACTCATGCTACAAGCGGGCTACTCATTAGGTGCGAGCATGTTATTCCTGTTTGCACTCAATATTGGCGGCATGGTCGGTGCAATTGGTGGCGGTGCTTTAGCAGATAGATTCCATTTAAAACCTGTCATTACCATTATGTTTATTGTGGGATCAGCAGCTTTAATTCTGCTTGGCATTAATAGTCCACAATTTATTTTATATAGCCTGATTGCGATTGCTGGCGCTGCCACCATTGGTTCACAAATCTTACTCTACACTTTCGTGGCACAGTTCTATCCAACAGCACTTCGTTCAACTGGCATGGGCTGGGCATCTGGAATTGGTCGTATTGGTGCGATTATCGGACCAGTTTTAACAGGAGCCCTACTCACACTTGAGCTTCCTCACCAAATGAATTTCTTAGCGATTGCAATTCCGGGTGTGATTGCTGCACTTGCAATATTTATGGTCAATCTAAAAGCCTCTGTTGCCGCACAAACGCCATCAACTTTTAACCCTCAAAACACGCTTACCCAGCAGTAAATATAAATGCGCCGAGGACTGGCGCATCTTTTTGGAAATGGATTATGGAATTATTACACCGCTTTAAGCCATGTGCTTTAACTTTCGCGACCTTAGTGTTGATGTGTGGCAATTCATTCGCTGCAAATCCAAATCAGCAGCCCGAAGATGAATGGAAATTCACTTTAAAAAATGCCTATATCAACCGTAATTTTGATAATGATGCCCTCAAAGATACGGGTAGCTGGTCTCAGGCAGCGTCATTATTTTATAAATCGAAAATGCATGACACTCCACTGCAAATTGCAGACAAACCAATCACGATTGGTGCAGATGCTTCTGTTCAATACGCCGTACGCTTGAGTTCAGACAAACATGTTGCTGACACAGTTTTGCCTTTTAATAAAGAAACTCAATCACAAGCATCTGACTTTTTAAAATACGGCGCAACTTTAAAACTAGGTTATGACAAAACCTTGCTAAGTGTCGGTGAACTCTGGTTAGACCTGCCTGTAACGGCTGTCGATACCAGCCGACAACTGCTTGCTTCATATTGGGGAACCAATCTTAAATCACAACTTTCAGATCAGCTTTATGCAGAAATTGGTCGGGTTGAAAAAGTCTCTCCACGAAATGAAGAAGACTTTAAAAAGTTTTCTTTCACATCAAATGGAATTACCAAAGAATCTGATGGTTTAAATTATATTGACCTGCGCTATCAACTTACGCCGTCACTCAAGGGTGAATACTACTTTGGTAATTTAGAAGATCTCTACAACAAACACTATGTCGGGCTTGAACATACGTTAAAACAGCCAACTTTTGCTCTTACTTCTAAGTTTAAATACTTCAATGCAAAAGATGATGGCAATACTTTTGATATTGATGCGCAAAACATTGGGGTGTTAGAGACACTTAAAGTGAAAAATCATACTTTTGGTTTGGGGTACCAACAAATTATGGGTGAGTCGGCTTATCCATTACCGGATGGTTTTTTGCCAGAGACTTATTTCATTAACTGGAATGCCACTGGCTTCTTTAAAGAAGACGAAAAGTCTTACCACATCATGTACGGCTATGACTTTAAAGACTATATGCCTGGTCTAAATGCAATGGTGAAATATGTCTATGGCCATGACTTTAAAGCAGCCAATGGCGAGAAAAACCACGAAACCGAGTCGAATGTGATTTTAAACTATGCATTTCAGCAGCCTTTCTTAAAAGGTCTTGCCCTGCAATACATTCGGATTGATTACAACGTAAAACATGGCAATGACTTTGGTGAAGATCGTCTGTTTGTAAACTACACTAAAAAGTTTTAATCATTTTGATTTAACTTAAGCGGGCCACTTTTGGTCCGCTTTATTATTTTTGAGCCATAAAAAAACGCTCTTACGAGCGTTTTTTAATTAATCTAGTAACTTAAGCAACGTGCTTTTGCACAACAATCGAGCCTACTGAGTAGCCAGCACCGAAAGATGAAATCACACCATATTCGCCATTATCTACTTCATGGCCTGTACGGTGTAAAGCAATAATCACACCTGCTGAAGAGGTATTGGCAAACTCATCTAGAATAATTGGGGCACGGCTTAGATCTGCATCTTTACCAGCCACATATTTCAAGATTAATTCATTCATGTTGGCATTAGCTTGGTGTAACCAGAAACGCTTAATATCGTTTGCAGTTAACTGCATTTTTTCCAACTGGGCATTAATGATTTTTGCCACCAACGGACAAACATCTTTAAAGACTTTCCGGCCATCTTGACGGAATAACTTGTCGTCAACCACTGCATCTTCGCTACGGTTTAAGAAACCGAAGTTATTGCGAATGTTGTTTGAAAATTGAGTAAATAAATGAATATCTAAAATTTCAAAACCAGTTTTAGTAGTGGTTTCTTCAATAATAGAAGCGGTCGCAACATCACCAAAAATGAAGTGACAATCACGGTTACGGTAGTCTAGGTGACCAGATGTAATCTCGACATTCACCAATAAAACACGGCGAGCGCCTGAACGAATTGCATCTGCTGCTTGTTTTAAACCAAAAGTAGCAGCTGAACATGCCACGTTCATGTCATAGGCATAACCTTGAATACCAAGTGCCGACTGGATTTCAATTGCTACAGCCGGATAAGCGCGCTGCATATTTGAACATGCCAAAATCACAACATCGATATCTTCAGCAGTTACCCCTGCATTTTCCATTGCCTGTTTTGCAGCAATTACACCCCATTCAGCTTGAAGTGAAAGTTCGTCATTTGAACGTTCAGACAAACGCGGACGTAAACGCGTTGGATCGAGGATACCTGATTTCTCAACAACGTAGCGGCGCTTAATACCAGAAGCTTTTTCAATAAATTCAGCACTAGAACCACGTAATTCTTCTAGTTCACCTGCTGCAATTTTCTCTGCATTCTCTTGGTTATATTGTTCCACATAAGCATTTAAACTGTCGGCCAGTTCTTCATTAGAAATGATTTCTGTTGGGTGAAATAACCCAGTACCTGTGATACGAATGCCCATGTAAAACTCCTAAAAAAATGAATAGGGTCTGTTAATCTTTCATTTATAAATTGCGTTGTAGGCTAAACAAACGCATAAACAAACCCCGATCTATCTTAACTGATTCCCAAACGATCCCATAACTTTTGCAGTCGAGTTGGTGAAATAGGCATCTTGGTTTTCATCGGCTGAGAAAATAAAGAAATGCGAAATTCTTCCAACATCAAATACAATTCTTTGATTCTTGGATCGTTTTTGAATTTAAATACCTTGTCCATCCATGGATCGACATCATCAATAGCGGCATGATCTCGCTGTAGATTATTTGGCAATCGGTCTAAACGCAATAGCAGCGCTTTTAAATAACGCGGATATTCCTGCCAAAGATCGACTGGTTGGCAGTAAACAAAGTTACCAAGTGACATGAGATCTAACTGATCTTCAATATCATCAATACTGCGTCCAAACACATCCGGATCAAGTACTAAAAGCTGACGACGAATTTGCTGCCATTGAATGTAAATATCACTTAACTGCTCAAGTGCTTGCTGACCATAACTCAAAAATTGCTTTTTGACTTGTTCTACAAGTTGATTAAATTCATCAGCATTAATTGGCAAAGTCTTGATTGCTATCTGCAATGTTGCATAGACCAGCATCTGCTCAAGCTTAGCTTTATCGCCTAAAGGTGAATAAGCAAGCGCAAGTGGTTTTGAAATCTGCTTTTTCAACTGGCGAACCAAATCACCAAGCTGCATATGGACCAGACGAATAATACCTTCCCGATGCTGTTTAATCGCCTCTGACTGATCATTAAAGGTTTGTATAACCACACCGGACTCATCTTTCGCTTCAAGTTCAGCAAAAGTTTTGGTTGGCACTAAAGCTTGATATTGTTTAACAACAACACCTGTCACCTTTTGTGAAGCTTCAAAGGTAAAGTTTTCAGGGAAAGTTTTAAACTCGCCTTTTTGCTGTTTTACTGGACGATGAGTTTCAACACGACAGCGAGCTTTCAACTCAGCTAAATCACGGCCTTTGGCAATTAATTTACCTTTTTCATCAATGACCTTAATAAAAGGCACCAAATACGGATCTATTCGTTCAAATGAAAAATCTTTATCGGTAATTTGCTCACCGCGTAAAGCAAATGCAAGATAGCTAAAAATATGCTGCCGCAAATGCACCGCATCAATGCCCTGCATGAGCTTACGAGCTGTGTCAGGAATAGGCACTACATTACGACGTTTGTCTTTTGGTAAAGCTTTTAGTAGTGCTTCGATTAAATCTAAACGCCAACCTGGAATCCCCCAAGACCAGATATTTTCATCGACCTGAGGAAGAGCTTGTACCGGAATTTGAACCGTTGCTCCATCTTCATCATGGCTAGGGTCAAAACGGTAAGTAGTTGCCAAGCGCAACTGGCCATTATGTAAATGATCAGGGAATTGCTGCGTGGTCGGACGGTCATTGAGCCAAAGCGCATCATCTTCTACATATAAATAACGCGGATTTTTTGCTTCTACCGTTGCACGCCAGTCTTCAAAACTACGACGACTTGCGATTTCTTCAGGTATTTTAGAGGCATAGAACTGATAAATCGTTTCTTCATCGACCACTAAATCGCGGCGACGCAATTTATCTTCAACTCGCTCTACTTCTTCAAGTTTAAGCAAATTGTGTTTTAAAAATGGTGGAACTGTCCCCAGATTTCCTGTGGTTAATGCATCACGTAAGAAAATCTCATGGGCAGCAGGTTGGTCAACTTTCTCAAAATTAACCAAACGCTTCGGTTCAATAATTAAACCAAACAATGAAATTTGTGCATAAGCATTTACAATACCGGCTTTTTTAGACCAATGCGGCTCGAAATAGTGATATTTCAATAAGTCGCGTGCAGCAAGCAAAATCCATTCAGGATCAATTTTGGCTAATGTACGCAAATAAACTTGAGATGTTTCCACCATCTCAAAAGCCATCACCCACGCAGTATTGGTTTTATGCAAAGTACTGGCCGGAAATACTTTAGCCTTTTGCTGACGCACCGCCATAAAAGTATTACGTTCATCAGTTTTATTGGCAATGAACGATAATAAACCGGTCAGCAACGCACGGTGCAAGTTTTCATAGTTTGCAGGTTTTTCATTAAAACTAAGTTTTAAACCTTCAGCCAGCTCGACCAACTGCTGGTGTGTTTGTTTCCATTCACGTAACCGTAACCAGCTTAAGAAATGCTGCTTAGCAAATTGACGACGCTTGTTTTCCGACATCCCTGCTTCACCTTTAGGATTTAAAGTATCCCAAAGTTTTAAATAAAACAGAAAGTCAGAATCAGCCTCTTTAAATAAGGCATGCTTTTGGTCAGCCTGCATCTGTTTATCTGCTGGACGTTCACGCGGGTCTTGAACTGCAAGTGCACTGACCACCACCAAAATTTCTTTGAGTACACCAAAGTGAGCCCCACCCACAATCATACGTGCGAGTCTTGGATCAATCGGCATACGTGCCATCATTTGGCCGACTTTGGTCAGTTCGTTTTTCTTCTCGTTCAGCGCACCTAACTCAATGAGCAACTTACGACCATCATTGACTAGACGGAAATCTGGCGGCTCAATGAAATCAAAGTTTTCCAGCTCACCTAAACCTAAGCTCTGCATTTGCAGGATAACCGATGCTAAGTTAGTTCGCTTAATTTCAGGTTCGGTAAACTCAGGACGACTTAAAAAGTCTTCTTCGCTATATAGACGAATACATACACCTGGAGCAACACGACCACAACGCCCTTTACGTTGATTTGCTGCAGCTTGTGAAATTGCCTCAATCGGTAAGCGTTGCACGCGTGAACGGTAGTTATAACGAGATATACGTGCAAAGCCGCTATCAATCACGTAGCGAATATTAGGAACAGTTAGTGCAGTTTCTGCAACGTTCGTTGCAATAATAATACGGCGACCCTTTCCACTTGGGCTAAAAATCTTTTGTTGCTCAGAAACGGCTAAGCGCGCATACAAAGGTAAAATTTCGGTATGTCTCGGCCCGTACTTTTGTAAAGTTTCCTGCAATTCTCGAATTTCTTGCTCTGTACTTGAGAAAATCAGAATATCTGCATGTTCTGGATGGCCTTTTTCTTCGGCATCAGCAAAACATTCCTCTACAGCTTGTACGACTGCACGCGGAAGGTTTTCTTCAAAGTCATCGAACTCGTCGTCATCACTACCACCAATATTCATTTCTGAAATTGGGCGATAACGTACTTCAACCGGATAACTACGTCCTTCTACTTCAAAAATTGGTGCATTATTAAAGTAGTTACTAAAACGATTTACATCTAAAGTTGCCGAAGTCACGATGACTTTTAAATCTGGGCGTTTTGGCAATAACTGCTTTAAATAGCCCATAATAAAATCGATATTGAGTGAGCGCTCGTGTGCTTCATCAATAATGATCGTGTCATATTTAGACAAAAAGCGGTCATTGCCTAACTCGGCAAGCAAAATACCATCGGTCATTAACCGGACAATCGAATCTTGCGAACCTTGTTCATTAAAACGGATTTTAAAACCAATTGACTCGCCAAGTTTTTCGCCGACTTCTTCAGCAATACGCTGTGAAACACTACGCGCAGCTAAACGACGTGGCTGGGTGTGACCAATCATACCGGTCAAGCCACGCCCTGCTAGCATTGCAATTTGAGGGAGCTGAGTCGTTTTACCTGAACCTGTTTCACCTGCCACAATAATGACCTGATGCTTTTGAATCGCTTCTATTAAACGGTCAGCATATTGGGTAACAGGAAGATCCTGATTTAATTTGATTTTTGGTAAGCGTTCAAACCGCTGTCTAACTTTTGCATTAGACTGTTCAAATAATTTTTCAATCTCTGAAGTATTGGCTTTTTTATCTTTACGTAAACGATTTAAACGGTAACGATCTCTCGCCATCACCCATTGATCTATATTTAAACCATTCAGCACAGATAAATTTTCCTGAAAATTCAACAATCCTCTATTTTACGCCTTAATGACCATAAGGTAAAACAATTGGTTTTTTATATATTTTTAATTTTTTTACATTTCACTCTTGAATTTTTAGTATGTAAGCTTCATGTTGTTAAGCAAGTTTCTTTTACTATAACTGTCATTTGATTTACATGTTTTTGCAGTCAAATCGAATACAGTATTTGGGGACTTAAAAATCGAAAATTTCACACTTATTCAATTTTCCGATTTTAGTCATGTAAAAATACTATTTCCCCAATAAAGAATTTTTATTTATTCTACATCTCGTAAACAAGTTTAAATATAAACCTCAATCATGGAGACAATGATGAGCTTGATTAATACTGAAGTTAAACCTTTCCAAGCAACTGCTTACCACAACGGCCAATTTGTTGAAGTTAACGAAACTAACCTTAAAGGTAAATGGTCTGTTGTATTCTTCTATCCAGCTGACTTTACTTTCGTTTGTCCTACTGAGCTTGAAGACTTAGCTGACAACTATGCTGAATTCCAAAAATTAGGCGTAGAAATCTACGGTGTTTCTACTGACACTCACTTCACTCACAAAGCTTGGCACGACACTTCAGACGCGATCAAGAAAATTCAATACCCATTAGTTGGCGATCCAACTTGGACTCTTTCTAAAAACTTCGACGTTTTAATTGAGTCTGAAGGTTTAGCTGACCGTGGTACTTTCGTTATCGATCCAGAAGGTAAAATCCAAATCGTTGAAATCAACGCTGGCGGTATCGGTCGTGACGCATCTGAACTTCTTCGCAAAGTAAAAGCTGCTCAATACGTACACTCTCACCCAGGTGAAGTTTGCCCAGCTAAATGGAAAGAAGGTGAAGCTACTCTTGCTCCATCTATCGACCTAGTTGGTAAAATCTAATCTCTATTAGATTTTAAAAACTCGAAGAACCGTCCTTTATCGGATGGTTCTTTTGTTTTGAATAAGCACATCACATTTTCTACTGATACTTTTACAATTCTGCCCTTCCCCGTTACTTAAACATTGAGTAATGTCAAATAAACAACTGGTTAATTTTTGAGTAAGTTTGATATGAAATAAAGGGGTGCATTTATGGTGAATACAGCGGTTGTCACTTCATGGAAATATAATGCTACATCGCGTCATTTAAAAATCTTTTATAGCGACGGTTCTGGAGATCTATATCATCCTGTCCCTGAGTTTGTTTATGACAACTTATTACGTTCAACAGACAAAGCTGCTTTTGTACATAAATATTTAGAATTTAATTTGCACTTTACTCGACTTTCTTTGGTGATTGCCTCATAACAACTATAAAAAAGGCTTGCTCAAAACAGGCCCGACTGAAATATAAAATTATTTCAGTAAAACTATTTTGTGACCACTAAACATAAACCTGCACCTACAGGCAAAATACTACTCATAAAATCTGTATCTTTTTTAATCAAAGATAAAAAAGGATTTACTTCTGCTGCATGAGATATCACATTATCAACCACTAAAACACCACCTTTAGGCTTAATTAATCGTTTTAAATCTGGCCAATAACTTTCATATACATCACGTTCAGCATCTAACAAAATAAAATCGAATGTTTCTTTTGCCTCTTTTAAGTAATCGGCTGCATCTCCTACCCAAAATTGAACAATTTCACTGAGCTCTAACTCAGCTACATGGCGTTTTGCCTCTGCACTTCGTTTTTCATCGATTTCAACTGTGGTCACCTGCCCTCCAGTTGCCTGTGCAGCTTCAGCTAACCATAAAGTTGAATAACCTGTCGAAGTGCCAATTTCTAAAATAGTTTTGGCTTGCTGCATACGAATAAATTGCGAGAGTAATTTTGCAGATTCTACTTCAATATTGCGATATCGCTGTAAACGATCAGGCTGCTGTGAGTCATGCTGTTTAAAGGTGTCATATAAATCAGCAACTCTTTGTAAGAAAATAGTATTTGGCATCTATTTTACTCCTTCTTTATATGACAGCTGTTTTAGTTAAGTACTTTGGATTAATTTAAAACGCGGTACGACACTACCATCACTCATTTGGACGGTTTCAGTAAACATAGCAAGTGGTCGAACCCAAGTTGAATAATCACCATAAAGACACTGATAAACGACCAATTCCTCTTCAGTTTCACTGTGTTTTGCTACAGAAAAAACTTGATAGAGATTACCTTTATAATGCTGATAAATACCGCGTTGCAATGACATGAAACTACCTTTTAATGTTATGACATAAAATCTTTACAGCCATATAACATATATAAATTTTCAAACACTTTCACTTTAAAATATCGCAAAAGTAAAAATGAGATTGGGATTCTCTTTTTAATATTTTCAACTCATGCCTAAATCAAACAAACATTCAAAAAACCGATCAAATACATAAAAACATACTGTTTTACCTATTCATTGTTTTCACGTACTATGCATCTATTGAAAGAATTTGGATGCATTGGAGTAAAAACAAATGTTAGATCAAAACATTAAAACTCAATTAAAAGCTTACTTAGAACGTTTAGAAAGTCCAATCGAATTAGTTGCTGCTTTGGATGAATCAGATAAAGCTGCCCAAATTAAAGAATTAGTAACTGAAATCGCTGAGCTTTCTGACAAGGTAACAGCCCGTTTTGACGGTAACAATACACGTCGTCCAAGCTTTGGTGTGGCTAAAGCAGGTGAACAGCCTCGTGTGTTCTTTGCAGGCTTACCAATGGGCCATGAGTTTACATCTTTGATCTTGGCACTGTTACAAGTGTCTGGCTATGCACCTAAAGTGTCGGATGAGGTTTTAAATCAAATTAAAGGTTTAAACCTCAAAGCCAACTTTGATGTATTCGTATCACTTAGCTGTCATAACTGTCCGGACGTGGTACAGGCGCTTAACCTGATTGCCATTTATAACCCGAACACTACGGCAACCATGATTGATGGTGCTTTCTTCCAAGATGAAGTGGAACAACGCAAAATCATGGCTGTACCAATGGTGTTCCAAGACAATGAACATATTGGTCAAGGTCGTATGACGCTTGAAGAAATTGTGGCAAAACTTGATACCAACTCTGCTGAAAAAGATGCAGCAGCACTCAATGCCAAAGATGCGTTTGATGTATTGGTGATTGGTGGTGGACCTGCAGGCGCAACAGCAGCAATCTATGCAGCACGTAAAGGTATTAACACTGGTATCGTGGCTGAACGCTTCGGTGGTCAGGTCATGGATACCATGGACATTGAAAACTTCACTTCTGTGCAAAAGACTCAAGGTCCTAAGTTTGCTGCCGAGATGGAAGCACACGTTCGTGAATATGATGTTGATATCATGAACCTACAACGTGTTAGCAAAATCACAGGTGCCAACCAAACAGCAAATGGCTTGGTTGAAGTTGAACTTGAAAACGGTGCAAAACTTGAATCGAAAACTGTGATCCTTTCAACAGGAGCACGTTGGAGAGAAATGAATGTACCGGGTGAAGCTGAATACCGTACCCGTGGTGTAGCGTACTGTCCGCACTGTGATGGTCCACTGTTCAAAGGTAAACGTGTTGCCGTGATTGGTGGTGGTAACTCAGGTGTTGAAGCGGCGATTGACCTTGCAGGTATTGTTGAGCATGTAACTTTGGTTGAGTTTGACACTAAACTTCGTGCAGACCAAGTGTTGCAAAACAAATTGCATAGCTTGCCAAACACCACAGTAATTATGAATGCCTTAAGCACAGAAGTATTGGGTGATGGTTCACAAGTAACAGGTCTTAAATATAAAGACCGTGCAACTGATGAAGAGCATGTGGTCGAGCTTGCAGGAATCTTTGTACAGATTGGTTTATTACCAAACACTGACTTCTTGAAAGAAAGTGAAGTTGAGTTAACTAATCGTGGCGAGATTATTGTCAATGACCGCAATGAAACCAATGT
>NZ_JAKTHZ010000038.1:0-3677 GCF_027854645.1 Acinetobacter sp. AOR41_HL
ATGTTAGATCAAAACATTAAAACTCAATTAAAAGCTTACTTAGAACGTTTAGAAAGTCCAATCGAATTAGTTGCTGCTTTGGATGAATCAGATAAAGCTGCCCAAATTAAAGAATTAGTAACTGAAATCGCTGAGCTTTCTGACAAGGTAACAGCCCGTTTTGACGGTAACAATACACGTCGTCCAAGCTTTGGTGTGGCTAAAGCAGGTGAACAGCCTCGTGTGTTCTTTGCAGGCTTACCAATGGGCCATGAGTTTACATCTTTGATCTTGGCACTGTTACAAGTGTCTGGCTATGCACCTAAAGTGTCGGATGAGGTTTTAAATCAAATTAAAGGTTTAAACCTCAAAGCCAACTTTGATGTATTCGTATCACTTAGCTGTCATAACTGTCCGGACGTGGTACAGGCGCTTAACCTGATTGCCATTTATAACCCGAACACTACGGCAACCATGATTGATGGTGCTTTCTTCCAAGATGAAGTGGAACAACGCAAAATCATGGCTGTACCAATGGTGTTCCAAGACAATGAACATATTGGTCAAGGTCGTATGACGCTTGAAGAAATTGTGGCAAAACTTGATACCAACTCTGCTGAAAAAGATGCAGCAGCACTCAATGCCAAAGATGCGTTTGATGTATTGGTGATTGGTGGTGGACCTGCAGGCGCAACAGCAGCAATCTATGCAGCACGTAAAGGTATTAACACTGGTATCGTGGCTGAACGCTTCGGTGGTCAGGTCATGGATACCATGGACATTGAAAACTTCACTTCTGTGCAAAAGACTCAAGGTCCTAAGTTTGCTGCCGAGATGGAAGCACACGTTCGTGAATATGATGTTGATATCATGAACCTACAACGTGTTAGCAAAATCACAGGTGCCAACCAAACAGCAAATGGCTTGGTTGAAGTTGAACTTGAAAACGGTGCAAAACTTGAATCGAAAACTGTGATCCTTTCAACAGGAGCACGTTGGAGAGAAATGAATGTACCGGGTGAAGCTGAATACCGTACCCGTGGTGTAGCGTACTGTCCGCACTGTGATGGTCCACTGTTCAAAGGTAAACGTGTTGCCGTGATTGGTGGTGGTAACTCAGGTGTTGAAGCGGCGATTGACCTTGCAGGTATTGTTGAGCATGTAACTTTGGTTGAGTTTGACACTAAACTTCGTGCAGACCAAGTGTTGCAAAACAAATTGCATAGCTTGCCAAACACCACAGTAATTATGAATGCCTTAAGCACAGAAGTATTGGGTGATGGTTCACAAGTAACAGGTCTTAAATATAAAGACCGTGCAACTGATGAAGAGCATGTGGTCGAGCTTGCAGGAATCTTTGTACAGATTGGTTTATTACCAAACACTGACTTCTTGAAAGAAAGTGAAGTTGAGTTAACTAATCGTGGCGAGATTATTGTCAATGACCGCAATGAAACCAATGTGAAAGGTGTATTCGCTGCAGGTGACTGTACCACTGTGCCTTACAAACAAATCATTATTGCCACAGGTGAAGGCGCTAAAGCATCACTCTCTGCGTTTGATTACATCATCCGTTCTGGGCAGTAATATTTAGTCTCAAAACAAAAGAGCCAAAGGATCATCTTTGGCTCTTTTTTATTTTTTATGGTTTATATAAACCATGTTCAACTAAATGCTCTCGTAAAATACGACGTAGCTCTAATACAGCTTGAGGTGTTAACTGAATAGAGTGTCCACCCGGAAGTACTTTCTCAGACTTTGCACCCTCTAAGTGAGCGCTTTTATAAGGAACAATACCATCGGTAATGACATTTGGATCATCGCTTTTAGTAATGTTACCCATAATTGAATGGAAGACTAACCCTTGATGTGGATTAATATTTTCAGTGAGTTCCATAAACTTAGATTGATGGCTTAAGTCACTTGGTCCATTTTGAATCAGACCATTATCAATGTTATTCAAGAAATCTTTAACATCTAGGTTTTCAGTGGTTAGTGATGTCGTTACAGCAGATAAAAAAGCTCCCGGCAAACGAATAATTTTACGAGCAGCTAAAGTAAACCATCGATCTGCATAATCTGTACCTCTGTGAGGTGATGCTAAGAAAATTGCGCGATCAAAGTTAGCAATTGAATGCATTTGCAATCGTTCAGTCACCATAGGATGTTTTTTGAAGCGGTTCTGTTGACGTACAGTCATTAGCTTCAAAGCTGGTTGAGTAATATCACCATCACTGACCAGTAAACGGCTAATAATACCTCCCATACTATGTCCCACAAGCACGGCATCATGTGCAGCAGGATCACTTGGGTTTAACGAACCGAACGCTTGTTTTAATAGTGCATAAATTTGGAATCGACTTTCTAAGATTGGCATATTGGTCGAGTAGAAAACTTGCCAAACCTGATAGTTATCTCTTAAAACTGTATCGCCCATCACATCGTTAGTAAGAGCAATCCATGCCTCGGGGCTACTTGCTAAACCATGTACCAACACAATAATTTTTTTGTTTGGATTCTCTGTACACGACAAATTTCATAGAGCCCTTGTCCTATCAGGCTTTTTCTTTCTTAAAATTGCGAGCACTTTCTTAAATTCTTCTTTTTTTCCAAAACCAATCAAACGTAGAATAGCCATTTGAACATAGTCCAAACCGTAGCGAAATAAACTTACTGAAAGTCGTCCATGCTTCTTTATTTTTATCGCTTTTTTTCGATCATGTTGCCATTCACCTGTTAAATAGCACCAACAGAAACCGATCGCTAGCACTGCTATCAATTTCTTGACTCGTCTAGGGTCTGTTAAACGAGTATTTTCAAGATTGAATCCACGTCCTTTGAGACAACTAAATAAGGTTTCGATTTCCCAGCGTAATGCATAATCACCAATAGCAGAAGCATTAAACATAGGAGAAACAACAAGTAAAAGTTCTCCATCTTCTAATCGTAACGCACTAATATACAGTTTCACTCGACCAACCCAAATACGTCGTTTACGACATTCAGTTTGACCAACTTGAAGATGACGAAATAAATCACTAATTTTATGACTCTTGGCTAAGTGATTGGTCACAATAAAGTTTTTTTAACACGTATACAGAAGTTAATGTCATTTTCAATTAACCATATAAACCATTTCTCACCGATAAATTCTCTGTCTGCAAACACATTCACAATACGATCTTTACCAAAAATGGAGATAAAGCGTTGAATCAAAGCAATACGCTCTTTTGTATCTGAATTTCCACGTTTATTGAGCAATGTCCAAACAATAGGTATCGCTATTCCACGATAGACGATGGCTAACATCAAGATATTGATATCTCGTTTTCCCCATTTCCAATTGGTTCTATCCAAAGTTAATTGGACTTTATCGAATGAAAATATATTGAAAATTAACTGAGAAATTTGACGATAATCGAAATACTGATCTGCAAAGAAGCGTTGTATACGTCGATAAAATGATTGTGGTAAGCACTTGATGGGTAAGGCTTTAGATGCAGAAGAAAGATTACATGTCTGTTTTACAATTAATGCAAGCATAATCAGTGTAAAACATTTTACACGTGACTTGTTCCACTTTAGATATTTGTTTAAGATGAGATGTAACTCATTGAAATGTGTCATCATATTCATCGTCAGAAAACAAGTATTATGCCATTATTTCAATGAGTTGTCTTTTTTTGTCGTGTACAAAG
>NZ_JAKTHZ010000039.1:0-70820 GCF_027854645.1 Acinetobacter sp. AOR41_HL
AAAAAAGAAATCTTTATCTATTTAAATATGAATATTTGATATTTTTAATTCAATCCCTATTGCTAGTGCTTAAATATTATGCCAATATGAAGTTGGAAATATTTCCGAATAGATATTTCCTATTTCAGGTTTAAGCGTTTTTTTCGCTAAGTCCATTTCTGAATAAAAATAGGAAGTGGGCTTTTTTATTTTTAAATATTTCTGTATTATCAGTGTGTTGCTGTAGGTAACACTAAACCTTGTTGATCAGCGCAAATATCAAAAAGGGGAAGCTTGCCTAATAGCCAAGCTTTTTAAATTGATCAACTAAACACAATAATCCATTTCAAAGCTCATTAGAAAAATCAAACTTTCCTAGCTTTTATTCGTACTAATTTATTGAATCTAATCGTCTTTATAATTTTAAAAAATTCTTTAAACTAAAAATGGAAAATTTCTTGTTGCAACATTGTTATAATTGGACTACCTTAAGAAAAAATACTTTATAAAAATGAGGAGCTGCTGAAATGCCACAGTATCTCATGTTTGCGGAAAATGTTTATAACAAAATTAAAGATGAGGAATTATTTTCACATGACTGTATTGAAAATATGAACTTACTTATGACATGTATACGCAGAGAAATTAAGGGAACAGAATTTAAATTAAAATATAATTTTATTGATTTTGTTGAATTGTTTAGTAGACCATTAGATGAATGTAAAGTAAAAATAGATGTGAGTTTGATTCCTCCTCATAATTCAGAAGGTGAGTATATTTTATGGTTAGCTGGATTTATCGAAAAAATTACAGAAGGTGGACCTAAACCACCTCCGCCTATAAAGAAATTTATTCCAGAGTATATGAGCTTCAAATCTGAATTAGATTTTTTACCCTTAAATGAGGAAAAAATTCAAAACGAAGGTAAAGAAATTACGGATTACTTTAATTCAAAGCTTTATAAGGCAACTTTTAAGAAGTAATACTATATTGCCTGTGAGTTTAGCCACCGCCTTAGGGCGGTTTTTTTATGGGTGAGAATAATGGATTCTACAGAATACTTTTGGCTTACTCGGAAAAAAGAACCTAAAACTAAACCTAAAAGCCGGCCATTGCCTAAGGCGAAGCAAAAATATCTCGAGGCTGAGGCAACACTTAAGGAAGAACTTGAGGATTTGGCGATTGGTTTTGAAAGTAAGTTTCAACCGATCCATACCAAACACTGGCGCTTTGATTTTCATATTGTGAAATTGCGTTTGCTCATTGAAATTGAGGGTGGGCCCTGGTCTGGTGGACGTGGTGGAAAGCTGGCAAATAAAGCATGGAGTCTTGATCGATATGATCAAGCTGAAGAGATGGGTTATAAAATAGAGCGCTTTCATCCAGATTCTATTTTGTCGGGATATGTCATCAACTGGATAAAAAGTGAATTAGCGAGAATTGAAGATGGAGCAAATAAGACCATTTCCACCGACTGATTTTATTGATCAAGCAGATGAAGAAGAAGCAATTAGACTAACACCAGCACCAGATCTAAAAAAATGGGTTGTTGCTAATTACTTAACTATTGGTGGACCTCTTTATAACCCCGATCATGATCACATAGGTGAACTGCTTCACGATAATGAAGAATTTTTAGCATTCGCGTGGGCCTCTTCTGCATATAAAAGCAAGCAAGCTATGGTGTTGGGCCAGTGCGAAAAAGTCATGTTCAATGTCGGTGGCTGGCGTAAAGCTCGACAAGAGCAACAGATGCGAGACTGGTTCGGCTTTGTGCCAACTTACTTAATAACTGTCGACGCTTCTTTTTGTGAGCGTGCAAATGATACAGAGTTCTGTTACTTGCTTGAACATGAGCTTTATCACATTGGAGTGATGAGAGACGAGGACGGAGAAATTGTTTATAGCGATAGTTCTGGTCTTCCTAAGCACTATCTTGCAGGTCATGACGTTGAAGAGTTTATTGGCGTAGTTAAACGTTATGGCCCAAGCAAAAATGTTAAGCGACTTATTGAAGTCGCAAAGAATCCGCCGTTTGTTTCGGATCTAGAAATTTCAAGATGCTGCGGAAACTGCGTAATCAACTGAGCCTTAAGGCTCTTTTTTTTGACCTGTTTGCTGTACGTAGCTGTACGAAGGGGAATTTATGGCAGCACTAAAAGAGCCTGTGAAAATATTTATTGTTCAAGCTCTTGCATGCCGTGATACCCCTCAAGAAGTGGTTGAACAGGTCAAGCAAGAGTTTGGAGTTGATATTAGTCGTAGCCAATGCGAATGCTATGACCCAACGAAATATTCGGGCAGAAACTTAAGCAAGAAATTTGTTGAGCTTTTTGAATCGACCAGAGAGAAATTTGATGAAGGTTTAATTGATATTCCAATTGCTAATAAGTACTACCGTCTAAAGCAATATCAAAGACAGCTTGATAGAACTAGAAACGTTAAAACAGCGCTAAAAATTCTAGAACAGGCAGCAAAAGATATTGGAGGTCAGTTTACTAACCGCCAAGAAATAACAGGCAAGGACGGCGGACCATTACAAACGGTTAATTCAGATGTGCCAGTTCCAATGGAAGAGTATTTAAAAGCGCGGAGAGAGGTCTTAGATGAGTACTGATGCGGCTCGGGATAAAGCCATCAGGATCGAGGCGCAAGAAGATTTATATTTCTTCACAAGGTACATGTTTAAGGAGCGCCGTGGTTATAAATGGATGCAGAACTGGCACCACTTAGAAATCTGTGAAGCTTTGATGAAAGTTTATCGCGGTGAAACTAAGCGGTTAATTATTAACGTTCCACCACGCTATTCTAAAACAGAAATTGCTGTAATTAATTTCATGTCATGGTGTTTCGGTAAAAATCCAGACTCGGAATTTATTCATATCAGTTATTCGGCAATGCTTGCTGCTAATAATGCGTTTCAAGTAAGGACACTGGTACAAGAGGAAGCCTATAAGAAAGTCTTTCCTGACTTTACATTACGAGAAGATAGTAAGGCTAAAGACTTCTGGCGAACTTCTGAAGGTGGTGTCTGCTATGCAACTGGTACAGGCGGTACCATTACTGGATTTGGTGCGGGAAAACTTCGTAAAGGCTTCGGTGGCTGCATTATTATTGATGACCCGCATAAAGCTCATGAAGCATCTTCTAAAACAATTCGTGAAGGTGTGATTGATTGGTTTCAAAACACCCTCGAGTCACGTACAAACTCACCAGATACACCGATTATCGTCATTATGCAGCGCTTGCATGAGGATGATTTAGCGGGCTGGTTATTGGGAGATAGAAAGGAAGGCGTTCCTATAGCTGGTGGTAACGGTGAAGTATGGGAGCATCTATGTCTTTCAGCTATTCAAGAAGATGGATCTGCATTGTGGCCAGCAAAACACAATATTCAAAAATTGAGGCTAATGGAGCAAGCCGCACCGTATGTATTTGCCGGGCAATACCGTCAAATGCCATCACCGCCAGCAGGCGGTTTTTTTAAGCCTGATAATATTCAAATTGTTGATGCTTTACCTGCGGATGTAATGAAGCAAGTCCGAGCATGGGACTTTGGTGCAACTGAGAATGAAGGTGACTTTACAGTGGGCGTAAGAGAAGCTCTCGGTGCAGATGGCTTTACTTATATTGTTGATGTAACTAGAGGACAGCTTGGTCCAGACAATGTAAATAAGCGCTTAGAACAAACGGCAAAGCTTGATGGGAAAAAAGTTTCTGTACGTCTACCACAAGATCCCGGTCAAGCAGGTAAATCACAAGCTAATTCTTTTGTGAAACTGCTTGCCGGTTATAGCGTAATAGCCAAACCAATTTCAGGAGACAAGCTCACACGAGCTCAACCATTTGCTGCTCAAGTTAATGTAGGAAATGTACGAATGCTAAAAGGTGATTGGAATAAAGAATTTCTTGATGAGCTTCGTCATTTTCCAAATGGTACTCATGACGACCAGGTTGATGCAGGATCTGATGCATTTAATGAATTACATGAAGGTTTTGAAGCCTTCTTTGCCAAAATGGGATTTGCTCGATGAGTGATGTAACTTTTAAGCATGCAGAGTATGTAAAAAACGTAGGACTCTGGCAAAAAATTGATGATGTATGTGATGGTGAGGATGCTGTAAAAGAAAAGCGTGAGAAGTACTTACCGAAACCTAACGCACATGACAAAACACCAGAAAATGATGCAGCTTACTCTTCTTACCTGACACGTGCCGTGTTTTATGAGGTAACAGGAACCACGTTAAATAGCTTGGTGGGAGCAGCATTTGCAACGGATCCAAGTTTTAAGTTTATTCCTGAATTGGAACATTTAGAGCGAAATGCTAATGGTGCTGGTTTAAGTGCATATCAATTGGCTCAGACTGGGATCCGGCATTTATTGAAGCACTATCGTTGTGCTCTATACGTGGACTATCCAGACGTAATTCCGGCCAGAAATTTAAAGGAATATAAAGAGCAAAATTTTTATCCCATGATTCACTTATTGAATGCAGTTGATGTTATTAACTGGGATTCAATGATGGTTGGGAACCAGAAAAAACTCTGTTTAGTTGTTATCCGTGAGGTTGTTTCTACCCGTGGAGGTGATGGATTCAGTAAAGAGGATCGTGAACAATTCAGAGTTTTGCGTTTAGAGCTAAATGAAAATGGTGATTTTGCTTATTCTGTTCAGATTTATACCAAAAATGACAAGGGAGAATATGAAGGCGGACCAAAAAAAATTCCAACTGATTACAGTGGTAAAACTTGGTCTTATATTCCATTCACTTTTGTCGGTGCGGTAGATAATTCTGAAGAAATTAAGAAGCCTCCATTACTTGCATTAACAAATCTAAATTTAGCTCATTATCGTGACAGTGCGGACTTCCAAGAGTCCGTTTTTTATATGGGACAACCACAATATTATGTGAGCGGAGTAAGCTGGCAATGGTTTGATGAGGCAAAAGCTCGAGGCATTTATGTTGGCGCTAAGGTTCTTTTACCTTTACCTGAAAATGGCAAAATTGGGATCGAACAAGCTAATCCTAACACTTTGGCGCGTGAGGCAATGAAAGATAAGTGGAGCCAAATGAAAGAATTAGGCGCACGCTTAATTGAAAAGGGTTCTGCTGCCAAAACAGCTACTGAAGCAAACAATGATGATGCTGTGCAGCATTCTGTTCTATCGCTATGTGTAGTGAACATGAATGAAGCGTTATCAATGGCTTTGCGATGGTGTGCCAAATACGTAATCGCAAATGTTGATGTTCTGACTAAAGATGAACTCATGTTCGAAATTAGCCAAGAGTTCAACAAACAAGGATATCTTGCTGAGCTTGCCCGTCAGTTATATGAAGCAGCCCTTCAGGGCCGTTCTTCGTTTAAATCTTGGTGGGAATACAACCAGACAGGAATGTTCCCAAAACAAAAATATGAAGAAGAGCTAGTTAATGTCGAATCCGAAAAAGATGGGACAGTAAATCAATAGGTAATGTGAGATGGCGGCAGATATAAAGAATCTTTTTGAAGCTCTCACACAGCACCAGGCTTATCTTTATCGGGCTTCTTCAAAAACTGTAAATGAATTACTAGGCTTATTTAATGATGATACGAATGCAATGTTATCTAAGCTTCGTGATTTATTGGATGAGCTCAATGATTCAGAGAAAATTGCTTTAGCTGGAGGTAAATATACTACTGCTAGCCTCAGAGAAATTAAGGACTTAATAGATCAATGGTTTGTTAGTGTAAATACTAAATTACCCGAAGCATTTGCACTTTCAGCAACCGCTCTAGCTGTTTATGAAGCCAATTATATGGCTAAGTTATACGGTAGTAATATCAAAAAGCCTGAGGGTGAAAAGCTTTATTCTGCAGCTAAAAAGGTTCCTCTTACTGGCGGTGCGTTAGTAGACGACCTGCTTTCTAGAATAGCTGACAGTGCACGGCAAAAAGTTGAATACGCTATTCGTGATGGAATTAGCACAGGCAAAACCAATCAGGAAATTGTTCAGCGTATTCGTGGTACCAAACGGCTTAATTATGAGGATGGTATTTTAAATGGTACCAAGTCTGATATAGATCGTACGGTTAGAACAGTACGAAGCCATGTTGCCAATCAAGCCTATTTATCCAGCTATAACAAGATAGGTTTTGAATATGTCCGATTTGTTAGCGTTTTAGATGGTCGAACTTCTAAGTTATGCGCATCTCTTGATGGTTCAATTTGGGAAATAAGCGATCCTGCGAAACGCGTGCCGCCGTTGCATCCTCATTGCCGCAGCATTTTGGTGCCGGTCGAAAAAGATGGAGAGTTAAGTGGTCAACGTCCGTTTGTAATGGATGAGCGTCGAGTAAAGGACATTCCAAAAGATGAGAGAAGTCAATTAATTGGGCAGTTAGATGCAAATACCAATTTCAAAGAGTTTTTCAACAAAACAGATGAATTTTTCCAAAAAGAGTGGTTAGGGCCGAAGCGTTACCAGCTCTACAAGGAAGGTAAATTTGATTTTGATAAGTTCTTTGATCCTGAAGGGCGACTTTACACACTTGATCAACTTCGTAAGTTGGATGAACAGACATTTAAAGAGTTGGGATTATGAGTATTAGTCCAGAATTTATCTTTGTTTCAATTTTCGTTGTCTGTGGGTTTATCTACTGGCAAAGAAAAAAGCACATTAAAAATTACTTAAAGCGGAAACGCTAATTAAAATTTCAACCATAGCACCTTCAGGTGCTTTTTTTGTGAGTATGAAAATGACCATAGATGTAACAGAGCAAGAATTAGCTAAAAAATCCGTAGCGCCTCGAGTAACTAAAGCTCAAATTGATGCATTAATGAAGCGGGTGACATATACGGTCGAACAGCGCCCAGGTGGAACGACATCTACATTTGTTCATGCATTTCTAGATGGAAATTTTTTTCTAGCTACGGGATTTAGTGCGTGCGTGAATGCTGAAAACTTTGATGCTGAAATTGGTGAGCGTATGGCTCGTGGTAATGCAGAAAAACTCGCAGAAAATAAACTTTGGGAGCTAGAAGGATACCGTTTATTTGCAACAAATATCTAAGTTATTAATCGAAATTTAGCGTCCTAAAGGGCGCTTTTTTATTGCTTGCTGAAAGCGGAAGCAAACAGCGAAACGAGTGGAAACTCAATAATTAATGGTGGAAACCTATGAAACTTAAAACAGTAACTATTGAAGGTAAGACTTACGCAGTAATCAATGAACATGGACATCCTGTTTATGTTCATGATGATGGGAAAGAAGTCGGTTTTGATGCACCACGTGCAATTTCGAAAATTGATGAGCTGGGGACTGAATCTAAAAACCATCGTCTTGCTAAAGAACAAGCTGAAGCAAGTTTAAAAGCATTTGAAGGGATTGATGATCCAGCTGCAGCCAAAAAGGCAATCGAAACTTTAAAAAACTTTGATGACAAGAAACTTGTTGATGCAGGTGAAGTCGAAAAGGTTAAAGCAGAAGCCATTAAAGCTGTTGAAGAAAAGTACGCACCGATTGTTAAGGAGCGTGATGACTTTCAAGCCCAACTGCATAACGAACTTATTGGCGGTGGTTTTGCTCGTTCTAAGTACATTCAAGACAACCTGTCTGTGCCTGCTGACATGATCCAAGCTCAATTCGGGAAAAATTTCAAAATCGAAGAAGGCAAAGTCATTGCATACGGTCCAGATGGACAAAAAATCTTTTCACGTGCACGACCAGGTGAAGTTGCTGATTTTGATGAGGCATTAGAAAGCTTGGTTGGTGGATATCAGTTCAAAGATTCAATCCTTAAGCCAAGCCAAGCTAGCGGGGGAGGTTTTCAAGGTAAAGGCGGTCAAGGTGGCGTAACTGCCAAATCATTAGCAGATTGCAAAACAGAAGCCGAAAAAATTGCATATCTCAAACAAGTCGGCGAGCAAAATTAATTTAGGAGAAATTCCCCATGCCTTTTGATTTACAGGTATTTAATAAACAAACTTATGTGTCAATGACAGAAACAGTGGCACAAGACGTTAATAAGTTTAACGAAGCCTCACAAGGGACTATTGTACTTCTCAATGAGCCTTTCAATGGCGACTTTGACTTAAAAGCTTCCTTTAAAGCCATTCAAGGTCTAGTTCGCCGTCGTAATGCTTATGGTAGTGGTACAGTTGCATCTAAGCGACTTGAACAAATGCTTGATGTCGCTGTGAAAGTTGCTGCGGGCACACCACCAATTGAATATGAAGTGCAGCAATATCATTGGATTCTTCAAAATCCAGAATTAGCAGCATTAACCATCGGTGAGCAACTTGGCAAAGCTAAAATTGCGGATATGTTGAATGCAGGTATTCTCGGTACCGTTTCTGCAATCTCAGGTAATACGGCAGCAGTAGAAGGTGACGGAATTGCTGATCCAAGCTTCCGCTTGCTAAATAAAGGTGCTGGACGAATGGGTGATCGTTCTGGAGCTTTACGCTCTTGGATCGTTCACTCAACAACTATTCACAATCTTTATGACAACGCCTTGGCTAACACTGAACGATTATTTAATTATGACGGTGTGAATGTAATTCGAGATCCATTCGGCCGCGTTTTTGTCATTACTGATTCGCCAGCTCTTGTTGGTGATAAAGCAGGTACACCTTACTTCAACTCTTTAGGCTTGGTCGAAGAAGCTATCGTAATTAAAGATAATAAAGACTTTAATGCGGAATTGGTGCCAACAACTGGTGGAGAAAATCTTAAGTATACATATCAAGGTGAGTGGACTTATGGCGTTGGTGTCAAAGGCTATGCATGGGATATGGCAAACGGCGGTAAATCTCCAAATGATGCCTCAATCGGTACGCCAACAAACTGGGATTTAATTGCTAGTTCAATTAAAGACACTGCTGGTGTTTTGGTAAAATCAAAATAAATTCTTAGCCCCTATTTAGGGGCTATTTTTTTGGAAAAATGAAATGAAAGCAAAATCAAAAAAAATCTATTTTACAAATGATTTTTCGGTTGTGAATGTAAACAAACTTCAAGGAGAAGGCTGGGTTTTAAGAAATGCGCGCTTAGCTGCTGCAGACACTTCAATCGAGCCAGCAGATGAATATGGTGGTGATGTTCCTCTTCACTATAAACGTTCATCTGGTACGCTTGCTAAAGTAGATGTCGCTGTGGGAATCACACCAGAGCTGCAAGAGGTCATTGATAATACAAAAGCAGAGTGTGAAAAAGTTGTTGAAGAAAACACTCAACTTAAACAGAAAATCGAAATTTTAGAACAAGCTAATGGTGATAGTTCAGAGTTAATTTCTGAAAATTCACGTTTGAAAGATGCTGTGGTGCAGGCAGGCATTGCCACCAAGGCAGCTGAAGAACAAGTGGTAAGCATCCAAGCTGAATTTGAAGCATTTAAAACTAACGTTCCAGCAATGCAAGCTCGAATCGCTGAAATTGAAGCGGGTGATTCTGTTATGGCCCAAGAAAATGAAACAGCAACCAATGATTATGAAAATTGGTCCAATGATCAATTAAAAGAGTTTTTAGCTAGTAAAAACATTGGCTATAAACCATCGGCAACTAAAGCAGAACTTCTTAAATTAATCCCGAAGGAATAATGATATGAGCTTTATCACTGTAGATGACGCAAATTCAATTTTGGGCAGTGACTTTGCACCGGACAGTGATAAAGCACGTCTGGTTAAGTTAGCAAACGTTTGGATGAAAAACCGAATAGGGTTTGTGCCTGAGCCTGTTGATCCACTTCTAAAAGACGCTGCTTGTGAAATTGTTAAGGGTATTGTTGCCAAGGTTGTTTATAACGGCAAAGAGCAGCAACTAAAACGAAAGAAAGTTAAAGCTGATTCGGTAGAGTCTGAAAAGGAATACCAGGACGGTTCCGTAGCCATTTCTAGTTATGAACAAATTGCAATTGATTATATTGATTCGCTTGATCTGAAAGATCCAAATGTAAGTTTTAATGGCTTTGGCATTCCACTTTACAGGGCATAAATTATGGGATTACGTGAAGAGCTTCAGGCTGATATTGCTGAAGCATTTAATGAAGACCTTGCCCACGCCGTTCATCCCTTTACTTGTGACCGGGTTTTAAGCACACAGTGGAATCCTAAAACGAATGCTTCTGAAAATGTAATTGAGCATTACGAAGGCCGTGGGGTTTTATTTGGGTCATATAACCAATATGAAATTTTGACACTTGGAGTATTGGCTACAGATAAAAAAGCTACTGTGCTGCAGAATGAAGTTACCAAAGAGCCAAAGATTGATGATGAATGGAGCACGGCGCAAGGTACATTTCGAATAATGCATATTAAACAAGACCCAATAAGTGCAAGTTGGAAATGTCAGCTTCGAAAAGTATAGGGGCTTAAATGATTAATCTTGATTATGTTCCTGAGTGGTATATCTCACCATTTCAGCATGTCAAATATGCACTTGCTAGAAATCAAATACATATGGATTTGCTATTTGAAGATATGGGTAATGCTGATCAATTTTTAGATATGGGGCAGATGCTCAGGTTAGTTCTTATTCAGATGGCGCATATGCAATTGTCCAAATTGGTGATACGGCAGATAAGGACCAAATTCAAGTTTATGGATTGCTTTTACACGAGTCTGTTCATATCTGGCAAATAGTAAAACGGCGAATGGGTGAGCGCGAGCCGAGTGTAGAGTTTGAAGCGTATTCAATTCAAGCAATCGCTCAAGACCTTTTTGAAATGTTTGAAGCAAGTGAGGTAAAACATGGGGTGGACGGGAGTAAAGCCGACTAGCTTTAGTTTTGAAGTTGAAAAGCAAGCAGATGAGCATGTAAAGAAAATCACTATGGATACAGTGCAATCACTCGTTGTTTCAAGTCCTGTTGATACAGGAGCTTATCGAGCTTCACATATTGTTTCTATTGGATCTGGCGACTACGGAGTGCGAGAGCCCACTACAAATGCTGTGCAAGATGCAGCGATTCAAGCCGTGAAATTTAAACTTGGTAGTTTGATCTATATTCAAAACAATAAGCCTTATGCAGAGCGTTTAGAAAATGGCTGGTCAGATCAAGCGCCGTTAGGCATCTACAGCACAACGTTTACTTACATTACTCAAAAGTACGGTGGCTAAAATGGAAATGACTTTAGAGGAAGCTAGACTTGCCATAGTAGACCGTATGGAGGCTTTTAAAGGTATTTCTCAAGAAAGAATTAAATATTCCAATCAGCCAGGCTTTACAGTTCCAACTAAAGGTTTGTGGTGTAGTTTGACAATTAAATGGGGGCCAAGTTACACAGTTGGTCTTGGTGATACCCCGTGTACACGTCGTACTGGTAATATCTTAATTCAGTGTTTTGCTCGACCTAATACGGGAGACCAGGAAATAACAATTCTAGGTGATGTTTTGCTTGCTCATTTTGAATACTACAGTGTTCAACATCTGAAATGCTGGAGTGGTCAATCGATTGATGCAGGTAAAGATGGAGATTTTGTGCAGCAGAATGTGACCATTGGATTTACAGTCAATTGATATGAAAGATAGTTACTTAAATTAAATCACACCGCCCAAAAGGCGGTTTTTTACGCCAAAAATTTAACGGCCACCTTCGGGTGGCTTTTTTTATGCCAAGTTAGGAGTAATAAGCCATGTCGAGTGGTGCACGTCAGCTGACACAAATCGCAAGAGAAACAACGGTAGGTGTAACACCGACACCGTTTGCTCGGACAACTTTTGAATTTACAGAAAATACTCTGGATGCAACGGTAACTAAAGAAGAGTCGAAATCTATCTCAAGTGGTAGATTGTCTCGATCGTCAATGATAACCGGTGCTGATTTTGCAGGTGAAATCAAATTCGAAGCAAAATACAGTCAACTTGTACAAGATTTAATGGCCGCTGCAGCTTTTAATAGCTGGTCGTCTAATATTCTGACTTTTGGAGGATCACTCCGTCAAACTTTCACAGTTCTGCGTGGCTTTGAAGACGTGAATGATTTTCATGTTTTTCGAGGATGTCATGTTAGTTCTTTTAACATTGATATTCCTGAAGCTGGTCTAATTTCGATGTCTTTTGGCATTGCAGCATTGGGACGAACTAACTTTTCAGCACCTCCAGCTGGTGTAATTACTCCAGCAGATAATAATCCAAAAATGTCAAATGTGTCGGTAGGAGACATTCTTATTGATGGTGTTTCACAGGCTGGTATTTCATGTCTAACCGCTTTTTCATTGAAATGGGATAACACTATGAAAGTGCAAAAATGTCTGGGAAGTGGAATAAATCCAGGTGCAATTTTAGAAACACTTGCTGGTGGTACAGGTTCATTTTCTGCAGCATGGTCACGAAATACTTCAAACATGTACGAGAAACAATTCACCAATGCAACAATTTCTTTGAAAGTCCCAATTACTGACACGTTAGGGAATACTTACGAAATTTTTATTCCTAAAGCGGAAATTACTGCGCCATTACCGAGTGGAGGGAATAGCGATATTTTAAACTCATCGTTTGAATATAAAGTTGTTGAAGAAGACCCAACAATAACTCGTATTCCAGCACCGGCACCAAACCCAAATCCTTAATTTAATTTTACTGATAGCAGCCTTTATGGCTGCTTTTTTTTGGAGTAGAAAATGGCTTTAAAAGTAACCATTCAAACAAGCAAAACTGTCAGTAAATGGCGAGAATATACGGACACGGAAGGAAATGTACTAGCTGAATTTAAAATACGCGGATCTGGATATAAACCGTATCAAGTAGCACTAGAGCGTGCGAATAATCAGATTACCTCAAAAGGTTTTGATGTCAGTAAGGCTGGTAAAGATGACAAGCTTTATCATGAATTGCTTCTCGAAGCTGCTGCATGTCATCTAATAGAAGACTGGAAAGGCGTAGTTTTTGAAGAAAAGATTGACGGTGGTGAAGTGGTTGAAACCGAACCGGAGTATTCATTTGAAAATGCGACGAAGCTTCTTAACATGGGCGATATTGGCATTTCAATTTGGCTATACGTAAAGCAAGAAGCTGAAGATATCCAGAAAGAAGCTGATTCATATAAGGATGAAGTCGTGGGAAAGTCCTCCAACTCTACAACTGGTGCAAGTTCAACTCAGAAGAAGAAGCGAGCGACTACAACGCGAAGCAGACAGCGATCGCAAAAGCCTTAAATCTTCAAAATGCTAAGGTCATAGAGAAACCCGAGTATTCATATACTTCAAATGCGATTATCTCTGCGTACAATGTTATTTCTCGATCAAGACGATATGAGCAGGGTATTCCGCTATCTTTGGATATTTCGGCCATTTCTGCATACTGCGAGCACTATGAATTGCCAGTAGAAAGAGACATCTTTAATAATTGTATTTTTTCTCTAGACAATATGTTCTTAGATGAAACGCATAAGAAGGCAAATGAAGGTCGGCAACTAAAATAATTTGATTGTTGCTATTTAATTGACCAACAACAAAATTTTAAACATACTACCCTGTATATATAGAATGTAAGCGACAGGTGAAGTCGCACGGATTTTAATTATATGGGGTGGTTGTGGATAATATAGAATTATTGCCTAGTGATGATGAAGCTATGCTAACCGTTAATATTAAGAATAAAGCCCCAGTTGACTTAATCGACTTCGCCCAAAGTATGATTAGTTTAGGTGCTGAGTATTCAGACTATATTGCGGAGACAAATAATCATTTAGTTTCTGATGAAATCAAACTTTATATTAAAGAAATTAGACCCGGTTCCATAATTACTGAACTTGTT
Source organism: Acinetobacter sp. AOR41_HL (assembly GCF_027854645.1). Taxonomy (NCBI): domain Bacteria; kingdom Pseudomonadati; phylum Pseudomonadota; class Gammaproteobacteria; order Moraxellales; family Moraxellaceae; genus Acinetobacter; species Acinetobacter sp. AOR41_HL. The sequence continues at coordinate 13,717 of NZ_JAKTHZ010000039.1, forward strand.
GCTCTTGCACCAGCTCTTATGCCATTTGCTGAACATGCAAATACAGTAATTGACTTTACGAGCCATATAAAGGCGTGTATTGAGTTTTTAAAGGGTTCTGGTAACAAACCAGATAATCTCGACAAACAAACATTAAATAGGGTTTCTAAGTTTGTAGAGCCAATTGCAAAAGATAGTGGATCAATTTTACAAGTTGATGCTTCAAATAATAAGGGAACTATTACAATCAACATTAATAGTTTGGAGGCTAATGCTATTCAAAATAAGGCATCTAAAGAAATAGAAAAACTAAAGGAGCCAATAGTTGGATTGCATACTAAAGTTGTTCTCTATTGGACACAAACTCGAGCTGATAATCGAAAAGGTTATAAAGGTGTAATAGAAAGCATCTCAGATAAAGAAGTTAAAGTTCTATTTGATAATGACGATATTCAACATGAAATGATTCATGGAGAAGATCAGATATATGAAAAAGCTTATTTGGTAGACGTCAATGTTGAAACAATAAAGGATCAGCCAGCAGCTTATAAGATTATCAAGTTTCACGAACCAATTGATTTGCCAGAATAGGTTAGTCTGAAAAAACCTGCTAAGAGCCGTTAGTCATTGTGGTTTTTATTGCGTCATCATTAACCACTTGTTAAATTACATAAACTTTATAACAAATAGTGAAGTATATGAGAAATATTATTGCATGTTTTTTAATAGTGTATTGCCCATTAGTTAGCGCAGAAATACCTTTTGGTCTTAAAGCAGGAATGTCTTTAAATGAGATAAAGAAATTTGATTCTAAGCCGATAGAGATGGGTAATGGAAATTTTATTATTAAAAATGTGCCAAAGCCATATGTTGGTTTTAATGATTATATTGTAAAAGTTTCACCAACGATCGGTTTGTGCAAGGTTGTAGGCTGGGGAAAACCAGTAAAAACAAGTGTATATGGTGACAGTCTATCTTCTGAATTTGATTCAGTTAAGGGTGGTTTAACTGCAAAATATGGTGCTCCAAATGGAGATTATAACTTCCTGAGATCAAAAAGCATCTGGAATCAACCAAATGAATGGATGATGGGGTTGTATAAGGAGGAGCGAACTTTAGCTGCTACTTGGGAGCCAGAAGAACCAAATGGTGTTAAAAACATCATTTTAAAAGCAAAAGCAAAAAGTACTAACGAAGGTTATATTACAGTTGCATATGAGTTTTTTAATACGGAATCTTGCTATAAAGAACAAAAAGTAAAAGACATAAGTGGATTATAAATATGCAAATTAAAAAGCACCCTAGGGTGCTTTAATTAAATGGAAATTATATTGAATTACTTACCTTTTTTCTTATTGATATTTAGATAATTCTTATTTGGGTCATGTTGGTCTGCAGAACTTCCATTTGAAGAAGACGAAATGCAAGCATAAAGTTAACAAGAACCGCCGAAAGGCGGTTTTTTCTTTATGTGACATTTAATGATCAGTTTTTTAAATTACTCCTAAACAAGGGGTAATTTATGAAAAAGTTTTATTTATTTACACTCATGCTTACATTGATAGGTACGGTTCAAGCCAAACCATTGGAAATAATGGAAATAAAGAAAAGGTGTAGTTCATATACAGAGCTAGCATTGATTTATTGGGATAATTATTTCAATGGTCAAAGTCGAGAGGATCAATATAATTTAGTCGAAGAAAGAATCCATGATGAAGTGGGGATTGTTTTTAGTAAGAAATTAATAGACTTTGCTTACGACTTTATAACCTTTCCTGTTAATGAATGAGAAAGAAAAACATACAGGGAGGATTATTCAACAATGTTTTTAAATGAATGTATAAAAGACTATGAAGCATCTAATCAAATTTTGAAATCATATTTAAACACCTTTGGATGATTTTTAATAACTATCTTCTCGTAATTTGTTTTTGTGTGTAAGATATAACTTATAAACAATTAATTTTAATAAATTTATATTTTGATGGGGTGTAATATGTTTGGAAAGCTTACAGATAAGATGTGGGTGTTGAATGATGTCTTTGAAGAATATCCAAGAGTTTTCTATCTATCAGTAATTTATATGGTGCTGATAGTTGGGAGCATGATTATTTATTTTCCAGTATTAAAATCGTTAGTAAATTTTGAAATGTTCTTTAATTATCCATTCCGCGAAGTAATTATTAGCAATTTTGACACACTCCGTTGGGGAGTGGTTGTTTTACCACTAGTAATTGGCTTTCACGCTTTTTTTGATGTAATTGGGCTGCATGATCGTCTAAAAAAGAGAAAGTACGGAAGATGAGAAATCCAACTTTTTTATCTTCTTGTTTATTGATCTCTTTGACTTTTATTGGTTGTTCCAAAGGAGTTGAAATTAAACCACTTCCTCCTTCAGTGGAAGAGGAGTATCTAACTTCAAAACATGAAATAGATAAGATGCTTGATGCATTAAATAATCATGATGTACCAAATGATGAGAAGCGAAAGATATTGTGTAAGACATATCCTGAAGTCTACAAAAATCATTATATGCCAGCACTACTGAAGCTTTCTCCACATCAATATTCAGAAGAAGTGCTTTTGAGAGATTTTGAGGCTGTGATTAAATTTTATAAACATGCTTGGTCTATTAAATGTATTTAATGCTTTAAAAAATCATGAAGGTTGATGGGTAGTTTTTAAAACTCTGAACTGTTAAATTTTACCCATTAATTTAGATGGAAATTTTCATGAGAAAGATAACTTTAATGGTTTTGCTTTACTTACCTATACTAGCATTAGCAAAACCGGATCAGCCTGTAAGTGATAATGTACATGAGCAAAACTGTAGGAATATAATGGAAATTGCAAATGTAATTATGCAACAAAAGCAGAATGGCGCGCCTTTAATACAGGCATTGAAAGCAAATGATTATGCCTTAAAAAATAATCCCAATAAAAATATGCAAAAGGTAACTAACTTAATTATTCGCGATGCTTATGAGCAACCAAGTTATTCAACACCTTCAATAAAACAAGAGCAGTTAAATGAATTCTCAGCTAAATATTATTTAGGTTGTATGGAAATGTATGAATAAATTAAGTATTCATTTATTGTTAGTAAATAGTTAAGGTTTATTCTTGGGTGTAAAAATGAAAAAAATTATTTTAATCAGTCTTGCCGCTTTGTTGACTGGTTGTGTTACTCCAGCAACCCAAATGATGAATAATAAATTTAATGAAATTATTCCAAATATGCCACAAACAAATGGAATTTGGACAACTTCAATTGGTCCTGGTTTATCTACAATCAAACTTGATAGAGATGGCTCTGGAGTACTTTGCGAAGATACTAGCGGCCATGTGTTTTTAAACAAGATTAAGTTTTTCAATAATACTATTTATGTCCAAAATGGTATGACTTTAGAAGTGAAGCGATTAGATAAAAATATATTAGAAGTTAGGACAACTCTGAGTGCTTCTAATTTGAATATGCTTTACAAAGCCGATTACGACCTTAAACAAGCGTCATTAAAGTGCGCTAAAGAAATGTAAGTTTATCCCTTCAATGACCCAGCTATGTGCTGGGTTTTTTATTGCTTGGAGAAAAGTGATATGGCACAAGAGTCCCGTTTAGTCATTGTTATAGATTCTAAAAATGCTGAACGTAATGCGCGTAATTTAGGCAATGAACTCGACAGTATAGAGAAGAAAGGAGATTTTGCTTCTAAATCAATGGATAGCCTTTCGATCTCAACCCGTGCACTTGCTGGGCACATGGCTGGCCTAATCACCATTAGTACTGCCATTTCTAAAATGGATACATATACCGGTCTTCAAAACAGACTCAAATTAGTAACCAGTAATCAAGCTGAGTTAAATAAAGCAACAGAGGATACTTTCCGTATAGCTCAAAAAACTTATTCAGCATGGGATTCGGTTTTACAAGTTTATCAACGCTTTAGTGACAATGCTAAAACCTTAAACTTAACCATGGATGATACAGCTCGATTAACAGAAACGGTATCAAAAGCTGTGGCAATTAGTGGTGCAAGTGCTCAAGCTGCGGATGCTGCATTAGTCCAATTTGGTCAGGCTCTGGCGAGTGGAACGCTAAGGGGAGAAGAACTTAACTCGGTAATGGAACAAACTCCAGCTTTGGCTAAAGCAATTGCTCAGGGCATGGGTATTACAGTTGGCGAATTACGTTCTGTCGCTGCACAAGGAAAAATTACATCACAAGAAATCGTTAAAGCACTGAAGAATGTTCAAAATGATGTTGATGCTTTGTTTGCTAAAACAGATATCACAATCGGGCAGTCTCTCACACTTTTAAACAATGAAATTACTAAATTTGTTGGCGAATCTGGAAAGGGATCTGGTGCAGCACAAGTATTAGCTGGTTCTGTTCAGACTCTGGCAGGTAATTTAGATACATTAACATCAGCGTTAATACTGGGGGGAGCATATTGGGCTGGAACCTATATTCCAGCAATTTACGCATCAGGAATTGCGGTAGCTGCAAAAACTAAAGAACTAGCAGCACAAACTGTAGTGCAATATGCTGCCATTCAAGCTGAACGTTCTGCAGCTGCTCAAGAGTTAGAAAGTCTTCAAGCTAAAATGGCTAATATCCAAGCAACGAGAGCATTGGTTGTTGAAGAACTTAAATTAGAACTTAGAAGAATGAAGTCGCAAATTTCTACACAAGGTGCGATTAACTCTGAGTTAAGAATGGGAGTTTTACGTCAACAACAAGCGAAAATAAATGCTGAACTTGCAGCAACTGAGACAGCTTTAGCGTCTGCTCAAGCAAGAACAGCAGCAGCTGGAGCAGCCTCAATAGGTATTGGAACCCGTCTTTTAGGTTTATTAGGCGGACCCGTAGGTATAGGTATTACCGTAGCAAGCTTAGCAGCTGGTTATTTATTAATGAGAGACAATACTGCTGAGGCCAACAAAAAACTTGAAGAACAAGCAAAAGTTGCTGAAAGAACAGATGAGGCTCTAAAAAAATTATCTGGCAATGACAAGGCAAAAGCCGTTAATGATTTAACTACTGCGTTCAAGGCCCAAAATGAAGCACTAGAAAAATCCTCATTCGCAGTCGGAGCAGCTTTAATTGATATCGAAAACTATGCACGAGGAAATAAAGAAGTTGAAAAGATTTCACAAGATGCACGAACTGGAACAATCAGTTATTCAGAAGCCATAGAACGTTTAAATAAAATTAAACTGCCTACCGATCTGTATGAAAATCTTAAAAAGCAAGCTACCCAATATGATGAAAATTCATCTAAAGCAAGTTTGTCTGCAGAAAAGCTCAAAATATTCGGTGTGGAGGTTAGTATTGCTGGCAACAAGGCACAAAATGCAGCAGTACAAGTAAAGAATAATACGGATGAGCTACATGGTAATGCTAACGCAGCCGATCGTGCAGCTAAAGCGCAAAAAGGTTATTTCGAAAGTCTTCGTTCAGAAGTACTTAAATCGAATGAAGAGCTGGCGTTATTAAATCTTGGGTACAGTGAAGAAACTGTTAAAAAGATTATTGAACTTCAAAAGGCAAAACAAGCCGTTGCTCCTCCAGGAACTACTGCAATTGTAACCAAAGAGGAGATGGATTTAGTTGCACAAGCTCAAAAGGCCCTCGATGTACTGAAAGACAAAAAGGATGAGCTAACTGCTGCTGAGCGAAAACATACGAGTGAACTTGAGAAACAACAAAAAGTTCTACAAGTGAATGAGAAAGTTAAAGCTAATGCGGCTAAATATAATTTTGCCGATATTGAAGCTAAGTATAACTTGCCAGCTGGCACCTTATCTGCAATTCATGCAATTGAAACTGGAAACAGTGGGCGAACTGATCTAGTCAATAAAAGTACTGGAGCAACAGGTGGATTCCAGTTTCTTGCGGGCACAGCAAAGCAATATGGTGTAAAAGACCGTTATGACTTAGCTCAGTCTGCTGAAGGTGCTGGTAAGTACATGTCTTACCTTTTAAAACTTTTCAAGGGAGATTTAGAAAAAGCTGTCAGAGCCTACCACGCTGGTGAAGGCAATGTCCAAAAGGGTAAAGGTATTGGCAAATATAACAACCAATACTGGAAAGACTTTAAGGGGTATGTAGCTGGTGCTAATGGATATACAGCGGGAGATATATCGTCGAAAGATTTTGATAAATTACTCCAGGACAACACCAAGTTAGCTGAAGAACAAGCTAAGTTACGTCTTCAGCTTGAAAATGAAGTTGCTAATCAAGTTACTAAGATTAGAAATGATCTAGCTAAAAAACTTGTAGATGTTGATAAAGCTAATTTTAGTCCTGAGCGTAAAGAGGAAATTAAGGCTGAATTACAAGCACGAGCTGATAATGAAATTGCGATAGCACAACAAACACTTAAAACCAAGTTGGAAGACTATAAACAATTTGATTTGACGGAGGAACAACTTCTCTTAGACAGTTTCAATAGAAAAAAATTTTTTGCAGCTCATGATATTGAATTAAGTAAAGAACAGCGTGATGAAGCTATTAGTTATCTTGATCAACAATATCAGCATGAATTAAAACTATTGCAACTTACAAAAGCTGCTCGTCAGGCTTCATATGAGCAATCAAATTTAAAAGCCTTACTTGAACTAAAACAAGAGAGAGAAATGTTAGCAACACCAGTTGGGCAAAGACCAACTCTTTCTTTACAGTTTAGTGAAAGAAATGCTCTTGGTGACAATGACAACTCGTTGATTAATAAGGGACGAGATCTCAAGATGCAGCTTGAACAAAAGGAAATCACCGTTCTTGAGTACAACAAACGAATTGAAGATGCAGTAAGAATCCACGAAGAAAACAAATTAAAGATCCAAGAAGAGCATGCTGAGAAGTATAAAGATTTGGTAAATACCCAATATCAAGCTCAATTAGGTCTTTATAGTAACTTATTGTCCCAAGCTTCAGGAGTTTGGGGGAACATGACTTCGATGGTAAGAGAGTCTGCAGGTGAACAAAGTGCAGCCTATAAGACGATGTTTTTAATGCAACAAGCAATGGCAATTGCTTCAGCAATGGTCTCGACTCATTTAGCAGCAGCACAAGTTATGGCAGATCCATCTGCATTAACATTAGATCAAAAAACCACATATGCCACGATGATAACTGGTCTTGGTTATGCAAACGTAGGCCTCATTGCAGCTCAAACGATTGCAGGATTCTCTGATGGTGGTTATACAGGTAATGGACTTAAACATACTCCAGCAGGGATTGTGCATAAGGGTGAGGTTGTTTGGTCGCAAGATGATATCAAAAGATGGGGAGGTGTAAGTGTTGTTGAGAACATGCGTACTAGCTCTCCAGGAGGGTATGCGAACGGAGGTTATGTTTCTAACAATACTACAGACGTTATAGCAACTCGACGTGAGGTACGTCAGTTTGATGCTATTAACTCAGGCAGAATTGAGAAGTCTCAACCTAATGTAATTATTAATAATTACAGTTCAGAAAAAGTTGAAACTTCGACAAATTCGGATGGAGATCTACTTGTTACTATTGGTAAGATTGTTAAAGAGGTAGCTCGTTCTGAAGTGGATAACCGTTTCAGAATGGCTGCTCGTCAAGGTGGTGAATTTACAAAAATGAGGTAATAAATAAATTATGGATAAAATGCTAGAAAAGTTGGCAGAACAATCAACAGATTTAACAATGGAAGCTTGGACGAGCAACCGACTTTTAATTAGCTCTTTGGTTATGTATCTAGTCGATAAGGGCGTCATTGATCATGCTGACTATATTCAACATACGAATAAAGTTAGAGATCATCTATTACTTAACCGAGAATTTTCAAATGATAGAGAACAAAATTTAGTTACTGGAACTTTTGATGCTCATTTAAGTGATATTACTGAGCCAGAATGATATTTCCTCTTTTGTGTTAATTACAGTATAGTTTTATTAATCTGGTCATACTTAAGATATGACTATTAAAAGCTCGCTTAATGCGGGCTTTTTTTGTGAGAAAAATTTATGAGTGATCTTAAATTCACATTTGAGTGTGACTTAGATGGCAATAGTAATACTCAGCGGTTTAATACTTTGTCCTCTAAATTTGGTGACGGTTATGAACAAAACACCGCCGTAGGTATCAATAACAAATCTGGTGAGTGGTCATATCAAAGAACTGCATACAAAGCAGAAATCATGCAAATAAAAGCATTCTTTGATCAACACAAAGGTGCGGATTCTTTCCTTTGGGATTCACCACTAGACGGCGAAGTCAGAGTTAAAGCCGGTGAATATCAGCCTCGCCAAATTGGCGGTGACACTTGGCAAATCTCAACGACATTCACTCAAGTCTTTTACCCTTAACTTTAAATCTCTTCAAAGCCCCTTTTTAGGGGTTTTTTTATGCGAGTAAGAAAATGACAATTCAAACTGTAAATTTAGGCACAGCCCCAACTGGTGCGGGTGGTGATACATTCCGCTCTACTGGCGCAAAAATGAATGAAAACTTTACTAATAATACTCATGCTGCTAGTCGATATGTGGGAACGCAACCGGGTAACGTGATGGAAGTTGGAGCTTTTGGGCTGGGTAAAAATATGGTCCAATTATCCATGCCAAATGATCCAGATAATGTGCTTGGATGCGGCTTTTACTATTATGATATTAACTCCTCAGCACAAAATTCATGGAAAGATGTCGGCACTAATTTTTTTGTGCTTCGTAGTAATTTTGCCAATAATCCACTTGGTTTTGAGTTAGGAAATCTACCCTATAACAATGCTTACTATCTAAGATGCTCAACTCCAAACGCAACTCAAAAATGGAATACCCCTGTATTAATTAGACATTCAGGTAATACCACAATTGATTCGAATGGTTTTCTAAAAGCCGCATCTCCAGTTGTTAAGTTATTTGCAGATAAAATTGAACCTAACAATGAGGCTGCTGAACAGCAACTCTCATTTGAAAAAACAGGCATTGGTCATTACCTTATTAAAGGATCCTCTGGATTCGCTAAGGAGGGATGGTGGATTGAGATCCCAACAGATACCCATGGTAATAAAATCTGTGCGGTAGAATATCAAATGCTTGAAAATGGCGATCTTGAAATTAAAACATACAAGAAAAAAATGAATGAAGAGGGTGACATTGTTGCTAATCTTGATGCACCAATTGATATTCCAAACAATGCAAATGGTGAACCTCGCTGGATTGATATTCGTTTAAACAGCATTAAGAAGACAATTGTTAGGAAAATCCCACGCACTGAAAAACAACCACGCATGATTCAGCAAGTAAAGTATGCTCCGCAGTTAACTTACATCACTAAATATGAAGATTTATTTGATGATGAAGGAAAAGCTGTAATTGTGGATGGCAAGAACTATAAAAAGCCAGTAACTCATATTCAAACTGATCAAAACGGTACGCCTATTTTGTCGAATCAACCTGTCATTAATGAGAAGGGTAAACCTGTTTTTGAATGGCTTCAAGCTGTTGACGGCGAGGGTAATCCTATTTTTGATGATGTACCGGTCTTTGATAATGATGGAAATCAGATTTATGACGAGGTAACCCATGAGTCTGAATAGTGATTTTCAGAAACTATATGTGGATGGATTAATCCATTTGTATGAACTAGATGCCAGCAACTTAGGTGCTGGCATTTTACGTTTCCACGGGCATATCGCTTTTCAAGATTGGGAGAAAATTTACTCATCCATAGGATCTGAAGGATTAATTGGTGCTGATTCTGGAAGCATAGGCAAGGTTTTTGATGCCGGTGATCAGAAAGTATGGAACCGAAATATTATCTGGCAAGGTCAAGTTTTTGAGCCGATGGCCATGGAAGTGTCTGGGCTTGAAATGCGTTCAGATGGTAAAGCTTCAGCGCCTACTTTGAGCATGGCGAACAACATTAACGGCATCCAGAATGCGGTTTCTGCTTACTGTTTGCAGTTTAAAGACTTTGCTGGGGCTAAGCTTAAAGTCATTACAACCCTTGCCAAATATATTGACGCTGAGAACTTTACAGAAGGTAATCCAACTGCTTCAAATGAAGCTAAAGAACAAATCTGGTATATAGAACAGAAAACCTCTGAAAACTCTCAGGTGGTGACTTTTGAGCTTTCTAATCCTATAGATTTTGAAGGTTTGAAAATCCCAGTTCGACAAATCACCTCACTATGTCACTGGTGCATGGTCGGGAAGTATCGTGGCGAAGAATGTGGATACACAGGTGTAGCAATGTTCACCGATAAAGATGAGTTAACGGATAATCCTGCACTTGATCGATGCGGTGGGCGTTTACGTTCTTGCCGCTTGCGATTTGGTGAAAATAAACCATTGCCATTTGGTGGGTTCCCAGCTTCAAGCTTATTGTGAGGTTTTATGAAACTTACAGCAAAACTTAAAAAAGCAATTATGGCCCATGCTGATGCATGTTACCCGCATGAATGCTGTGGGGTGATTGTCGAAAAGCAATATATTCCTTGTCGCAATATCGCTGAACAATCTGATCAGTTTGAAATTCATCCCGAAGACTTGGCAAGTGCTGAAGATCAAGGCGAAATCTTAGCTTATGTGCACTCTCATCCAGATGGAACAACAAGAGCTTCGGAACTTGATCTGATTCAAATTGAATTACATCAAAAGCAGTGGGTCATTTGTTCATATCCAGATCTTGATTTTCAAGTCTACGAGCCTTGTGGGTATCGCGCCCCCTTAGTGGGGCGTAATTATATTCATTATTATCAAGATTGTTATGCATTGGTTCGTGACTTTTATGACCGTGAGCTAGGTATTCAGTTGCCAGACTTTGAACGGAAAGATGGTTGGTGGGAAGACAAAGATCATCCGTCAATATTAATTGATAACTTTCCGAAAGCTGGTTTCTATGAAGTAGATACACCGCAATATGGCGATATGTTGATTTGCCGAGTGCCACGAACAGAGCATCCAAATCATTGCATAATTTGGCTTGGTGATAATGCAATATTTAAGTCTGAAGAATCTGAACCTTGTATTGGCAATACATTAATTTTGCATCAGCTTCATGGCCGTAAATCTATTCGTGAAATCTACGGCCAACTGTGGGCAACCAGAACAGTTAAAATCTTGAGGCATAGAGATGTTAAAAACAATTAGATTGTACGGCATTTTGGGGCAAAAATTTGGTCGTGAATTTAAGCTTGATGTCGCAAATACACGTGAAGCCATGCGTGCATTATCTGTTCAGATCGTTGGCTTTGAACATTTTATGTTGCATGCACATGAGCAGGGCCTACGCTTTGCGGTGTTTTTAAAAAGTAAGAACTCAAGTAATAAGCGAGGAAAGAAACGACCTGCGATTTATGACCACGAAACTAAGCGGCTCATTACCGGTGATAACATTGGTGAAGAACAGCTTGATATGAATACTGAAGCTGAAGTTATTCATATTGTTCCACGTGTAGTTGGTGCTGGCGGAGATAGTGGAATTCTGCAGACAGTATTAGGCGCTGTTTTAGTCGTCGTAGGCGTTTTGGTGACGGTAGGTACATTAGGCGGTGGAGCACCACTCGGTGCTGCATTGATTGGTTCAGGTATTGGCATGATGCTTGGTGGGGTGGCCATGATGCTTATGCCAAAGGTTGATACGACTCAAGATCAAAACCAAGATGGAAACAGAGCGAATAAAGGCTTTGGTGGAGCCGTAACAACTGTTGCTCAAGGTAATCCTGTGCCGATTTTATATGGGCAACGTGAGATTGGTGGATTTATTGTGAGTGCTGGTCAATATCCAGAAGATCAGATGTAAATTCAAATTATTAAATAGGCGCTTTCTAGCGCCTTTTTTATTGCGTGAGATTTCTTATGAATGCAGTAGTAGGCGCAAAAAAGGGAAGTAAAAAACAACGGCAACCCGTAATTTCTCCAGATTCTGCACAGTCGAAAACTTATATTAAAGTCCTTTATGGATTAGCTGAAGGAGAAATTGAGGGGCTAGCAAATGGCCTTCAGTCAATTTATTTAGAAGAAACCCCACTCCAGAATGCAGTTGGAAGCTTTAACTTTGAAAATGTAAAAGTTGATTTTCGAAGAGGCACTAATGATCAGGAATACATTGAGGGGTTCCCAGCAGTTGAAAGTGAAACCGCCATCGATGTGGAGTTGAAGTCCGAAACGCCATGGGTCCGCGCCTTTAGTAATCTTGATCTTGATGCGGTTCGCTTACGCTTGAAATGGGGGCCATTACGAAGCCAAGATGCCACAAATGGTGATGTATCAGGCGTAACAATTGAATATGCAATTGATTTACAGACTGACGGGGGGATCTGGACTGAAGTACTAAAAACCAAAATTTCAGATAAAACATCTGCTAATTACGAACGAGCACACCGCATTGATTTGCCTCGAGCTGATTCTGGATGGCTTGTTCGTGTGCGCCGTCTTACTCCTAATTCCACTTCTGAATATATCAGCGACAAGATGTATATTTCCGCAGTAACAGAAGTTATTGATGCGAAATTACGTTACCCAAATACGGCTTTGCTTGGTCTTCAATATGATGCCGAGACTTTTGGAAACGTTGCTAAAGTTGCTGCAGATACAAAGGGAAGAATTCTAAAGGTTCCTACTAACTACAATCCAGCAACACGGCAATATGTTGGGATGTGGGACGGTACTTTCAAAGAGGCATATTCTAATAACCCGGCATGGATTTATTACGATATATGCACTGCTGACCGTTATGCTTTGGGCGACCGCTTAAACCCATTCATGGTTGATAAATGGTCTTTATATCGCTTGGCACAATACTGTGACCAAATGGTGCCAGATGGACTTGGCGGACAGGAACCACGCTTTACTTGTAATGTTTATCTTCAAAGTGCTGAAAGCGCTTTTGAGATTTTAACAAAGCTAGCAGGTGTATTTCGTGCGATAACATTCTGGGATGGGATGAGCATTATTTGTGATGCGGATATTCCCCAAGATACTTATTTCACATATACGCGTGCCAATGTTATTGAAGGTAATTTTGAGTACGCGGGAACCCGTGCTCGAGATAGACATAATGTCGTTAAAGTAGCGTGGGATAACCCGGCTAATCACTACAAAACGGAATATGAGTTTGTTCGTGATGAAAAGGCGATTGCCGAAGCAGGCCAAGTTCGTATTTTGGAAATTGATGCTTGGGGATGCACTTCGCGTGGACAAGCGCAGCGAGCAGGCTGGTGGGCATTAAAGTCTGAGCAGTTAGAAACGCGAACCGTAAGTTTTAAAGTTGGTCTTGATGGACATATTCCTTTACCTGGCAAAGTGATTGAAATTGCAGATCCTCTGTTCGCTGGTCGTGCAAATGGTGGACGTGTTTCTAAAATCTCTGCCGATCGTAAAAGCATTACTCTTGACCGTGACGATGTTGTTGCAGTTGCTGGCGACAGACTGATTATTAATGGCGAGGATGGAAAGGCTCAAACTCGTATTGTTCAATCTATCTCAGGTCGAGTAGTAACTGTTACTCATGAATTTGATGCTATTGCCGCTCAAAATGTATGGGTTATAGATGCCCAAGATTTAGCAACAATGAAGTTTCGAGTGATCTCGATTACTCAAGACGAAAGTCATCAATTTTCAGTTACTGCACTTCAATATAATCCAGCCAAGTTTGATGCCATTGACAAGGGTGCTTATTTTGATGAGGTTCCGATTTCGATTGTGAACCCAACAATTCAGGATCCTGTAACTGATGTCGTAATTACTAGTGAAAGCCGTATTGATCAGGGTATCAATGTGGCAACAATGATTGTGTCCTGGTCGCAGGCTAAAGGAGCCGTAAAGTATCAGGTTGAGTGGAGGAAAGATGATGGGAGTTGGATTAAGCTTCCAATAACCGGTAATAATTCAGTCGAAGTACCAGGTATTTATGCGGGTCAATATCAAGCACGTGTAAGAGCGATTTCCGCATTTGAGATCGCTTCTTTACCTGTTTATTCAACTTTGACTGAACTCTCTGGAAAGCAAGGCTTGCCGCCGAAACCCGCTTTTATTCAAGCTACAGGAATTTTATTCGGTATAAAACTTGATTGGGGCTTTCCATCTTCAGGTGCACTTGACACTGCTTATACTGAAATTCGTGTATCGCCAGATGGTGCCAGCAATATTGCTCAATTGGGCTTATTCGCTTATCCGACGACTACACATACAGTTCAAGGTTTGCAGCCAAACCTAACTCAATTTTATCAAGCTCGTTTGATTGACCGGATCGGAAATGTTGGACCTTGGTCGGATTGGACTCATGCGACAACTTCTGCCGATGCTACAGATGTTCTGGAGCTCTTGAATGATCAAATCAGTGAAACTCAACTTAGTCAGGATTTAAAAACTAAGATTGAACAAATTGAGACTATTGATGTTCAGATTCCTGAGATTAAGCAGGACATAAAGAATACAAAAGACCAAATCGCACAAGAGGTGAGAGATAGACAAGCCGAGGTAAAAGCTACACAAGACCAAATTTCGCAAGAAGTTAAAGACCGTGAAAATGCAATTAAACAGGCCAAAGATGGTTTATCCCAACAAATTATCGACGGAGATAAAGGTGTTCTTAAAGTTGTAGAAACGGTAAAGAAATCTAGTGAAGATGGTATTGCGGCAGTTCAGCAAGATATCAAAGTTGTCGCTAATGATCTTTCACTTGTTGCTGAAAAGACCGATGGAGTATATGCCCAGCTTAATCCTCCGTTAATCGGTTCCGAATCAGATTTGATTGGTAATGATCAAGGCTTTGCAGGCACATGGTCTGTTCAATCAGCAATAATTGAAGGTGATCTTGCACTAAGTAAACGCATTGATACGACAGTTGTTGAAGTTGATGATTTACGTGCTTACGCACGGCAAGAGGTGGAGGCGCGAATTGAGGGCGACAAAGTAACAGTTCAAAAGATTGATACTTATATTGCTAGTAATGATACTGCTTTAGCCACTGTGCGTGAATCAGCGAAAATAGCAGTCGAACAGTCAGCAGCGAATGCCGAGTCAATTAAATCAATTAATATTGCTTTAGATGATAAGGTAAATACCGGTGCGCTTGACCAAGTTAAATCTGACGTCAAGGAAGTTGATAAGAAAATCATTGCTCAAACTACGAGAATTGACGGCGTATATGCTCAGCTCAACCCGCCTTTAATCGGCTCGGAATCAGAGTTAATCGGCAATGAGGGAGGTTATGCTGGTATATGGTCAGAGCAATCAGCACGTATTGAAGGTGATCTTGTAGTAAGTAAGCAGGTCGACTCTACTTTAGCTGAATTAAATGGACTTAAAGCTTACGCACAGCAAGAAGTTCAAGCTCGAATTGAGGGCGATAGAGTAACTGTCCAAAAAATAGATACTTATATTGCTAGTAATGATAGCGCTCTTGCAACGGTCCGTGATTCAGCAAAAGTTGCAGTTGATAATTCAAATGTTAATGCTGAAGCAATTAAAAATATCAACATCGAGTTAAAAGACAAAGTTAGTACCGGTGCCCTTGATCAAATTAATTCAGATATTAAGGAGGTTGATAAAAAAGTTGTTGCTCAAACCACCCGGATTGACGGTGTTTATGCACAGTTAAATCCACCTCTAATAGGTTCAGAATCTGAATTAATCGGTAACGATGGTGGCTATGCTGGTGTCTGGTCAGAGCAGTCGGCACGCATTGAAGGGGATTTAGCTCAGGCTAAACTTACTGAACAGCTTTCTGCTCAGATGAATGATAACAGCGCCGTATTCAAGCGTCAGCTCGAGGCAAATTCGAGCGCTATTTCTTCTACTTTAAAGTTAACTGAAACGTTACAAACAAAAGTTGGTGAGAATAGTGCTTCTATTGAAACGGTTGCAAAAAGTGTTGATGGCGTATACGCACAGCAATTTACAAAGTTTGATGTGAATGGCCATGTTTCAGGTCATGGATCAATGAATGATGGTACTACTTCCACCTTCATTTTTAACTATGACTGCATTCAATTTGGTACTCCAGTGGGTATAGATGGTATTGAGCCAAAACCCTTAATGACTTTACAGAATACGCCTGTGACTTTGCCTAATGGTACAGTTATTCCGCGTGGCTTGTATGTTGATAATGCTAGTTTTGGGTATATCAATGCGAATCGAATCTGGGCAGAAAACTTAAGTGCTATTAGTGCATCACTAGGTACTTTGACCACTTATAAGGATCCAGCAAAGCCTAATGGAGCGCGAATGGTACTTACAGGAAGTTTGATTACGGTGTATGACGACAATAATATCGTGAGAGTTAAATTAGGTTTATGGTAATACAAAGGGCTAGCTTACCAGCCCTTTGTATTTGGAGGTATATATGCCACAAGGCTTACAGTGTTTTGATGAAAATGGAAAAATTATTGTTGATTTAACTGATAGTCAATTAACTGAGTTTGCTAGTTTAACAATCGGAGAAGCAATAGCTCCATTAGATGTTTATGGATATTTTGGTAGTGCAGGTATTGGAGGTGAATTAACATTACAAGGGATTAATTCAGAAACTACAGTAGGTTTTGTTACCGGTATTCAGGCAGGTACTGAAAAGAATGTAGTAGGTATGCAAAGATGTATTGTTTCTATTACTGCACCTAATAAATATGTACTTTCCTGTTTTGAACAAAAGCCTAGTGAGACATCTAAATTAATCTTTTATAAATTCAGGTAATAGTGAATGAGTAATTTTCTTGTTAATAATGATAAAGGCTTCACTGTAATTGATGACACTATAAAAAATATTGGCATTGTTGGGTCTAATGTAATTACTACGTTACCCGATAGTTCGGGAAATTTAGCTATTACTGTGTCTTTTGGTGGTGGTGGCCCTTCATGGTTTCCAACATCAATGTATCAGACTCGTACTATTCAATTACCTAAATTAGATGACGGCCCAATGCCTATGACTATTATTATGCCTAATGATGGTGCATTTGGAGCAGGTAAAGGAACATTTAGTGTGAACTGCGGTACGTTGTATCAATTACGTCAAGATTACGCCGTATCTTCAGGTTATTTAGATGTATTCAATGCTAATGGAGAGCTTATATGGTCTGCCGCTTCTGCTGCTAAAGTGCCACGAGTAACTAAAGTGATTCGTGTAACCTATGATCAGCTTGTTGCGAATAACGGTGAAGGTATTGAGGTAGATATCGGAGTTGGTTCTGGTTTTATGGTTGATAATATTTTAGGTTCTTTAGACATTAACCCAGGGCCGACAGGTACAACTGCTCGTTGGTTTGCTATGTATTGGGGTTATAACCAAGGCAAATTAAAATTAGCATATAAGTTTAAATCTATGTACGAAGAGCCAGGTATTATAAAAGCACTTAAGTTATATGGATTCTATTTATTTGTTTATAAATTTGCAGGCTAGAAAGTAATCTCGTTAATTTAAAATTTTCTAATGATTAAAAATTTTTATCACATGCACCCAAACGGGTGCTTTTTTTATGCCCAAGATCTGGAGGAAGGCATGCATGAACGATCGAGCAACTAATGCAATGGAGGCAGCAGTAAGTACTGCTGCTGCAACCACAACAAAATTTTCATATGGCTATGTAGTAGGGGGGAGCTTGATCGGAGTAGTTGGCAAAATTGACTGGGCCGTTGTCTTCTCGATTTTTATCGGTATAGCAACCTTCCTGACGAATCTCTATTTCAAAAAGCGCGATGAAAAGCGTGCAAATGAGATTCATAAATTGCGTGTTGAGCAATATGAGCAAACTAAAAAACGTTTACGAGGAGATATAGATGACAAGCGAAAAGACTAGAGCATATCTGGCATTCTCACTTGTGGCGCTAATGTTTGTATTAGTTATCGCCTTATTTTTTGTGAACATGCCGCGTGAGAATAGCAATTTAATTAATACAGCATTGGGTTTTATTGCGGGGGCAATGACAACTGCCTGTGGATTCTATTTCGGAAGCTCTGACCAGGAAAAGAAAAATAAAACCGAGGAATCAACTGAGCAGTAATTAACTTAACTCTAAATGCCGCCTTCGGGCGGTTTTTTTACGTCAAAAGGAAAGTGAAATGAACATTGAACAATATCTTGATGAACTGATGAAACGTGAAGGCGGATATGTAAATAATCCAGCAGATCGAGGAGGGGCAACAAAGTACGGTATTACTGAAGCTGTGGCCCGTGAAAATGGCTACAAAGGAAACATGAAAGATTTACCGCTGGATGTGGCCAAAGCGATTTATCGGAAACAGTATTGGATAGCTCCGCGATTCGATCAAGTAAATACTATTAGCTCAGCAGTAGCAGAAGAACTTTTAGATACTGGTGTTAACTGTGGTATCAACTTTGCAAAATCACTTTTACAACGCGCATTAAATTTGCTGAATAACCAAGGTAAAGCTGGATATGAAGATTTAAAGGTCGATGGTGTTTATGGCTCTAAAACTTTAGGTGCTCTAAAAACTTATTTGGCCAAACGCGGTAAAGAGGGAGAGAAAGTTTTAGTTCGAGTCCTTAATATTATGCAAGGCCAACGTTACATTGAAATCTGTGAGCGAAATAAAAGCCAAGAACAATTTTTTTACGGTTGGATTGCTAATAGGGTTGTTATTTGAAGGCCCTAATTTTGCTGAGCATCCTATTAACAGGATGCTCAGCTCATACGATCAATAACAATGTCAGTGTAGGAATTTGCGTAAAAGCCCTCTAAAGAGGGCTTTACCTTGTTTCATCTTTGAGTTCATCCAATATTTGAATTAAAAACTGTTCAGTATAAAATTTTTGGCAATTTTCTAACGAATTTATTAGTCTGTGATACTGCTGCATATATATGGAGTTTATACAATTATCATCTTTTTCTTTAATCTCTAAAGGTAAAATTTTCTTCATCTCTAGAAAGAATGAATCTAATATTTCATTCATTTGCTTGAGAGGAATGGCTCTATTACTATTGAAATAAAGATCAAATTCATTAAGGATAGATTTTAGGGTATAAAAACTTCTATTAAATTCAATTGCTGCTCTTTGATTTTTCTCAAGATTCATACTAGTGACTTTTACTCTAGTATCTAGATCAGAATTAATATATTCACTTGCTTTTACCCAAAAATCATTAAATAGTTCTTTTGAAAACTTGTGAAATTCAAACTTATTTTGAAGCTTAATTGGATCACGCCAATCTGTATATAGTTTGAGTGCGATTATTGCAGCACCAATTGTTGCTAATGCAGAAAAAATACTTATTGTGATTGTAAAGGATTCTTTAAGTGTTTCGTTTACATTATTGTGTGAATACAATAATAGGAAAAAAAAGAATACGATAGTACAAATTGCTACTATCGATCCAATAAAAGTTATTATGAATTTTTTGTATTCGGATTTCATAAACTAATATTAAAAGATGTTAATTATTTATAATAACCAATTAAATGTTTAAAGGTTATCCCCATAAATAATATTATTGAGCAAATTTTTGCTCAAAATCAGTAATGATTAATGAAAAATGAGCAAATTTTTTCTCATTTTGTTATCAATGGAAGTTCATCCCACACAAATGGGTTTTTAGTGAGTTTATCTCTCGACATCGACCAAGTTCGACCAGGTATATAACAAGGACCAACGCCTAGTTTTTTCTTTCCAAATTTTGTATGCACATTATCTAGCGCCTTCATTAATTGTTCTTTCTTTTCTATCATTTCAAAGTCGGTTAAGAGGTCATATGTGTGGCCAGTTTTTGGCTCTAGACCTGTCAGCACAACACCACACTTCTTATATTTAATTCCTTCTTTATAGATATCGTTTAACATCCTTGTTGCTGCTTTAACAAAATCAATTGCACAATCTGTGGGCTCAGAAAATGAACCCGTAATTGATTTATTGTAAAAAGGCACATTGGGATCAAAAGGGTTTGACTGTACAAAGGCAATCATACATCCGCATAAAAGCCCTTCATCACGTAGTCTTTTGCATGCATCCTGAGCATACATTGAGATAGCTTCTTTTAGATCTGTTAATTCAGTTACGCGACTACCGAAAGACCGGCTTGCAACTATTTGCTTTTTTGAGGGGGGAGTGTGCTCGATCTCTATGCATGAGATGCCTTGCAATTCGTAGATCGTACGTGCCATAACAATAGAAAAACGTTTTTGCATCTCTCTAGGTTCTGCACAAGCTAGATCAAGCACTGTATTAATTCCCATACCTTGCAATTTTTTTGAGTGCTTACGGCCAACGCCCCAAACTTCAGATACTTCAATTAATGAGAAATAATATTCTTTATTGCACGGATCCATATTAACGAGATCACAAACGCTATTAAAGCCGGCGTTTTTCTTTGCAATATGATTTGCGATCTTTGCTTCTGTTTTACTCCTACCGATTCCGACACAAACAGGCAGGCCTAACCACTTCCATATTTGTTGGCGCATTTGTTGCCCGACTTTTTCTAGGTCAAAATTCCTTTCATAAGCTGTGAAGTCTACAAAGCATTCATCAATAGAATAAGGCTCAACTTCTTCGTCAGTTACGTATGAAGCAAGAATCTTATGAAAGCGCCGTGACATTTCGGCATACATTGCATAATTGCTTGAAAGTACGATTACGTTATGTTGCTGAACTATGTCTTTAATTTGAAAAAGCGGCACACCCATTTTTATATTTAAGGATTTTGCCTCGTTGCTACGCGCCACGGCGCAACCATCGTTATTGCTAAGCACAATAACAGGTTTATCATTCAAAGATGGGTCAAAGACTCTCTCACATGAAACGTACATATTGTTGACGTCTATCAAGAAAAAGACTTTGTTCTCATGTTTCATGATTTTCTTATCATTTTAATGACGCAAGTGACAACGCCCCAGATAAACAACTCTTGGCCTTCTTGTAGATAAATATTTTTATAATCTGGATTTTCAGCTTTTAGCCATTTTCCCTTTTCATCGATCATTAAACGTTTAACGGTAAATTCATTATCGATTAGCGCAACAACAATATCACCGTGTTTTGCATCTAAGCTACGATCGACAATCAATTCATCATCAATATCAATACCAGCATTTAGCATTGATAGGGATGCTACTTTGACAATAAATGTAGCAGTTTCATTTTTTATTAAGTGCTCATTCATA
This sequence comes from Acinetobacter sp. AOR41_HL, assembly GCF_027854645.1. Lineage (NCBI taxonomy): Bacteria > Pseudomonadati > Pseudomonadota > Gammaproteobacteria > Moraxellales > Moraxellaceae > Acinetobacter > Acinetobacter sp. AOR41_HL. Next base: position 34,788 of record NZ_JAKTHZ010000039.1, read on the forward strand.
TCGAGCGCTTTATCGATGTAATCTTGAGCCGGAGAGGGGAAACCTGCATTGATTTTTTCTAATGCGTAAGGGATGAGTAGATGAGTTGATGGTACAACTTGTTTGATAGATAAGGCCTCAGATAAAACAATACTTTGTGTGATGTACGGTTTTATCTGGATAATGGATGGTACAATTTCGCTCATAGAATATCCTCCAACTTGAATCTGTAACATATTCAAGATGATATTCTAGAGATGAGCTTAAATTCAAATTTAAAAAATTGTGGATAAACAAGTAAAAGTCAAAAATTGTCGCAGTATCTGGCGCATTTGGTCGGAAATTCTGCAATTCTAAAAGGGTAAACCCTAATTAATGGTTAGAGACTTTAATTTATACAACCACTTTGCATATGCTTCTGTTTGCTGAGGTAAATATTCATAATAATCATAAGTACCTTGTTCACCAGACATTACATGACCAATCATGAGTTGTGCTACATCACGCGATGTAAAAGCACTGAAATTAGTACGAGCAGTTCTTCGTAGATCATGAAGCGACCAATGTTTCATGTGATAATCATGATGTCTTCTAAGGCGTTCCATTACATAACCAGGCAATGAATTTGAAGAACCATGGCTCATAGGGGTTGCTTCACTGTCATTAGTTAAGAAGTACTCACAAGTGCTGTATTCAAAAGCCCCGACAATTAATGCCTCCATTTCAGGTAAAATAGGGCGAATAATTTCACGGCCAGTTTTCTTGCCAGTCTTATTGTTTACTACAGGAACAACCCATACTTTTCTTTTTAAATCGAAATCTGTCTTTTTGGCTTTTCTGAGTTCGCCATTTCTACAACCAAACATTAAACATAGTTTTAAGAAAATTTTGTTTTTAGGCAAAATATTTGATTCTTCAATAGCCATCAAAACCATTTTAATTTCTTCATCAGAAAGAAATCTGGTTCCTCTGTTTCTCTCTATGCCTAAATCTTCCTTGGCATAGATGTCAGATAAAACATTTACTTCAAGTAACTGTCTCTTTTTAGCCCACTTAAGAACCTGTTTTGCATTCGTTAAAACCCGATCTGCAATAGAAGGTACTTCATCAGCTAGTTCCTCAAGTAAAGCTAACCATTGTTGCAAGGTGATTCTGTCAACTGGTAAATCGCCAACCTCAGGAATTACATGTTGTTCAAAGGTATTCTTAATTTGTTGGGCAGAAGTTTTCTTTTTCAGGCAATAACTTTCATACCACTCATTAAAAACCTCTTCAAATGTGCTTGCATCAATATATTTTTGCTGCTGTACACGAACCTCAACTTTAGGATTCATTCCTTTATCTAAAAGTGACCGCATTTCGCCAGCTTTCATGCGTGCATCTTTGAGTGACATATGAGGGTAGGTGCCCAGATCTAAGCGTTCGGCTTTTCCAGCAAAACGGTACCGAAGCTGAAAAACAATTTTCCCTTTAGGTGAGATCCTGACACTCATTGAGTCCCGATCTGCTATTTCTTCAACTTTATCACGTGCCTTGCCGTTATTAGCTTTCAGCCACACTTCAGTTAAAGCCATAGTCCACCTGTGTACATATTTTTAGTCAATTAAGAGATAAGTACGAATATGTACACGTATGTGTACATAATTGATGAGGCTTATTCTGTCCTAAAATGTCTTAGTGTGTCTATATTAAAAATGGGGGAAATATTGAGAAATAAGGCTTTTATTGTAGTTTTTGTCTTAGTGTGTCTTGGAGTGGCTAAATGGCATTAATTCTTTTGAACGATTAATGCCATAGTTGTTCCATATAAGCCATGACCCTGAGAGGCTTTTCAGGGTCAGTTACACAAAAAGTGAAGTCTTATTTTTGTTCAAGCCATGCAGGCAATGCTGCGATCACTTGTCCAAACTTCTCGTTAAGTGGCGCGCCACCTTGTGCTAAGTCAGGTTTACCACCACCTTTACCACCTAGTTCAGTTGCTAGATGTTTGATGATGTCACCTGCTTTTAGATTTGCAGTGTATTGTGACGCGACTGATGCAAGCAGGCTGACTTTGTCACCCTCTACACCTGCTAACACAATCACTGCGTTCTCTAATTTTGATTTTACACTGTCATGTAAGTTGCGAAGCGCTTTGGCATCAACCCCTTGAACAGTAGTAATAAGCGTTTGACGACCAGCAATGGTTTGAACTTGGTCAATCAAATCAGCCGCTTGGAAGTTTGCCAATTTCTGGTTGAGCTGTTCAATCTGCTTTTGTAATGCAGAAACCAATTCTACATTGGCTTGTACACGCTCAACTGTTTGGTCTTTCTGTGCTTTTAGTAAGCTATTAATGTGCTGAATATCATGATCAGCTTTTTGTACCACTTCTAATGCTTTAGTGCCAGTCACTGCTTCAATACGACGTACACCAGCAGCTACACCACCTTCAGAAGTGATTTTGAATAAACCAATATCACCTGTACGTTTTACGTGAATACCGCCACAAAGTTCGATTGAGAAGTTTTTCTCATCAATAACTGAACCCATAGAAAGTACACGAACTTCATCGCCGTATTTTTCACCGAACAGCATCATTGCGCCTTTTGCTTTTGCTGCTTCAATGTCGAGAAGCTCAGTCTTCACTGGAGTATTGGCAATGATTTCAGCATTTACGAGACGTTCAACTTGTTGTAATTGTTCAAATGAAACAGGTTGGTCATTTGCAAAGTCAAAACGTAAGATATCACTTGCAACTAAAGAACCTTTTTGTTGTACATGAGAACCTAAAATTTGACGAAGGGCAGCATGTAACAAGTGGGTTGCTGAGTGGTTACGCGCAGTAGCTTCACGAATGTCTGCTTTAACAATCGCTTCTACATTTTGACTGGTTTTAAGGTTACCGACAGTCACAATACCTTGGTGAACAAAGGCACCACCAGACTTTTTCGTGTCTTGAACTTCAAAAATACCTGTTTCGTTTTTGAAGATACCAGTATCACCAATCTGACCACCGCTTTCAGCATAGAAAGGAGTTTGGTTTAAAACGATAAGTGCTTCGTCGCCTTCAGAAACTTCATCAACTTGTACGCCATCTTTATAGATCGCTACAATCTGGCCTTGACCGGTTGTGTTGGTATAACCATCGAACTGAGTTTCGCCTTCGACTTTTACAATGCTGTTATAGTCAACTGCAAACTTACCAGCATCACGTGCACGTTGACGCTGTGCAGCCATTTCAACTTCAAAACCGGCTTCATCAATAATAAAGCCACGTTCACGTGCAATATCCGCAGTTAAGTCTGTCGGGAAGCCATAAGTGTCGTAAAGTTTAAATACAGTCGCACCCGGAATAGTTTTGTCTTTTAACTGAGCAAGTTCACCTTCGAGAAGTTTTAAGCCTTGCTCAAGTGTTTTAGCAAACTGTTCTTCTTCACGAATTAAAGTTGCTTCAATCACATCACGACGAGCTTCTAACTCAGGATAAGCCTGACCCATCACTTCAATTAATGGTTGCAACATTTTGTAGAAGAACGTACCTGTTGCACCAAGCTTGTTACCATGACGAACAGCACGGCGAATAATACGACGTAATACATAACCACGTCCTTCATTGCTTGGATTTACACCATCAGCAATTAAGAAGCAGCAAGAACGCGCATGGTCTGCAACGACACGTAAAGAAGGCTGACCTTCATCTTCAATACCAATAATGTTTGCAGCAGCTTTTAATAAGTGTTGGAACAGGTCAATGTCATAGTTTGAATTAACATGTTGCAATACTGCAGAAATACGCTCTAAGCCCATACCTGTATCTACAGATGGCGCTGGAAGAGGGTGAAGTACGCCATCAGCAGTACGGTTAAACTGCATGAAAACGTTATTCCAGATTTCAATGAAACGGTCGCCATCTTCTTCAGGAGAACCAGGTAAGCCACCCCAAATGTGGTCACCGTGGTCAAAGAAAATTTCAGAACATGGACCACAAGGACCTGTATCACCCATTGCCCAGAAGTTATCTGATGCGTATTTTTCGCCTTTGTTATCACCAATACGGATAATACGTTCTGGTGCTAAACCAATTTCTTTATTCCAGATGTCATAAGCTTCGTCATCGGTATGATAAACCGTTACATATAAGCGATCTTTCGGTAAAGCTAGCCATTGTTCGCTGGTTAAAAACTCCCAAGCAAACTTAAGTGCATCACGTTTGAAATAGTCACCAAATGAGAAGTTACCTAACATTTCAAAGAATGTATGGTGACGAGCTGTATAGCCGACGTTATCTAAATCGTTGTGTTTACCGCCTGCACGTACACATTTTTGTGATGTTGTTGCACGTACATAATCACGTTTTTCAAGACCTAAAAAACAGTCTTTAAACTGGTTCATCCCAGCATTTGTAAATAATAAAGTTGGGTCGTTGGCAGGAACAAGAGAACTCGATGCAACACGTGTATGCCCTTGCGTTTCAAAGTAGCGCAAAAATGCTTCACGAATTTCAGCAGATGTCATTAAACGAGTACTCACAACCAAGTCACTCCATATTTTCGAATTTGGCTAAAAGCATCACCACAAGTTTGTTTGTTCACAAATCTTGCATGTGATACGGGGCTTATTTTTAAAAAACGCTAAATTGTAACGGAAAAACCCCACCGAACCAACGATTTTAGAGGGAATATCTTACAAAACTGTGATTTGGCTAAAAATCTATATTCAATTGGCCTTCACGTGTTTTACTATATGCCTTCTTTCGTTTCTGGTTTTGTAGATAAGGATAGGTCATGCAACGTATCGCCATTAATGGGTTTGGCCGGATTGGACGTAATGTTTTACGTGCATGGTTTGAAAGCCCGAAACAATTTCATTTTGAAATCGTGGCGATTAACGATATAGCAGATGTACAGACACTAGTGCATTTATTTAAATATGATTCAACTCATGGTCGTTTTAATGGCAAAGTTGACATAGCGATTGAAAATGAAAAGATTTATTTAAATATTCAATCTAACCAAAGAAATTTGAAAGTTGAAGTTTTACAGCAAAAACAGCCAGAACTTTTACCGTGGGCAAGCTTGCAAATTGATGTTGTACTCGAATGTACAGGCTTGTTCCGTTCTCATGCTGATGCAACCCGCCACTTAGAAGCAGGGGCAAAAAGAGTCATTATTGGGGCTGCACCTTTTGACCATGTCGATGCTGCAATTGTCTATGGCGTTAACCATGCCGATGTGAAAGCGTCTGATCAAATCATATCAAGTGTGTCATGTACGACACAGGCTTTAGTGCCGTTAGTAAAAATCATTGATGACGCATTTGGGATTGAAACTGCGCTCATGACAGAAATTCATGCCGTAACAGCAGATCAGTCTGTGCTTGACCATGCGCACCGTGATTTACGTCGTGCCAGAGCTTCTGGTCAAAATATTATTCCAACTACGTCTAGTGCACTTGGTGCATTAAAACGTGTAATGCCTAAAATGGAAGACCGTATTGATGGCTATTCAATTCGAGTTCCCACCATTAATGTGGCTGCGATTGATTTAACTTTTATCGCACAATCACCAATTACTGTTCATCATATTAATGAATTGTTGATTAAGGCTTCTCAAACAGATTATGCTGAAATTATGGCAGTGACTGATGAGCCACTCGTTTCAAGCGATTTTAATCATTCGCCTTATTCACTTATTGTTGATTTAACTCAAACTATGGTCGTTGGGCATCAAGCTAAAGTATTTGCTTGGTACGATAATGAATGGGGCTATGCAAATCGATTATTAGACTTGTGTGATTCTTTCTAAATTTGAAATAACTTAGGAAAGCTGTTCAGCAGTTAAGGTTGGTTAACTGGAAACAAGGCGATAGTTCAGATATTGGCCCATTCTTTGGTTGAAGAACTTTTGATTATGATATAAGCAAAGCGCAGTAAGGTATTGAATGTTATTATTAATTGTTTAAATCTTCTTTTTGACTTTTGAGTTTATTCAGAAAGATTTATGCAAATTGTCAGGTGCATGGCACAAAGTATCATGCTACACTAAGAGAAATCGGGTGTGTTCCCGATTTTTTTATGTGGGGTCGTTCCACGTTGATCAGATTTTAGGCTTGAAATATGACCATTTCAGAGACATGGTTGCTGCCTGACGGGGTAGCAGATGTATTGCCGGAACAGGCGCAAGTCATTGAAAAACTTCGCCGTGAAGCTATAGATTTCCTCTCAGTAAGAGGTTATCAACTGGTATATACACCATTTATCGAATACATCGAATCGTTGTCTTCATTATCAGAATCAAATCAAGACCTGGATTTAGTAACTTTTAAGGTGATTGATCAGCTTTCAGGCCGTTTACTCGGTATCCGTGCTGATATGACGCCTCAAGTTGCACGTATTGATGCACATGTAAGACCTGTTGAAGGGGTTGCACGTTACTGTTATGCAGGGACTGTATTACATACAAAACCACAAAATTTCAATGCGACTCGCGCACCTTTACAATTAGGTGCAGAGCTATATGGCCACGATAGTATTGAAGCTGATGTTGAAATGGTCGATGTAATGCTTGGGCTCATTGAAAATGCTTATACATTGCAAGGTGCACATTTAGACCTAGGTCATGTAGGCTTATTTCGTAGCTTAGTAAAATATGCCGGACTTTCTAAAAATGAAGAGCATGAGTTATCTGATCTTTATCAAAGAAAAGCATTACCTGAGTTAGCTGAATTTACTCAAAATTTAAATATGGGTTCAGACTTTTATGCACTTGGTCGCTATGCAAGTGATTTAGAAGCATTACAAACTCATTTAAGTACAGATATTTTAAAAGATGTTGAATTTGATGCTGCATTAAATGCGCTCAAAACTACACTTGAACAAATTAAAAACCGTTGGCCAGCACTTAATGTTGGAATTGACGTTGTCGAACTTCGCAGTTACCACTATCACACTGGTTTGATGTATGCAGTTTATGCACCGAACCGTGCTGCACCTTTAGCGCAAGGTGGCCGTTATGATGGTATTGGTGAACACTTTGGTCGTGCACGTCCTGCTACTGGTTTCAGTTGTGATTTATATGCCTTAGGGGCAAATCAGTTTGCCGAAATTGAAACTGTGGTGGCACCAAAAGGTACTGATGCAGATTTACTTAAGGCAATCGCAAATGCACGTTCACAAGGCTTACGTGTAGTCCAATTGTTAGGTAATGATAATTTAGGTTCTATTCCTTATGCGACACATCAGCTTGTATCGCAAAACGGTCAATGGAATATTGAAAAGATTTAAACGCCAGCGGTAAGTTTTTACTGATGGTTTCCAATTTTAACAGCATGATGTAATGAGGCTATTATGGGCAAAAATGTTGTGGTACTTGGTACCCAATGGGGCGACGAAGGTAAAGGTAAAATCGTCGACCTGCTCACAGATCAAGCGGCTGCGGTAGTACGTTATCAAGGCGGACATAACGCAGGTCATACTCTTGTCGTAGGTGGTAAAAAGACTGTATTACACCTCATTCCATCAGGTATTTTACGTGAAAACGTATTGTGCTTAATTGGTAATGGTGTGGTGCTTTCACCAGCAGCATTAATTGAAGAAATGGGAATTTTGGAAGCTGAGGGTGTTCCAGTTAAGGAACGTCTACGTATTTCTCCAAACTGTCCTCTTATTTTACCTAACCACATTGCTCTTGATCAGGCTCGTGAGAAGAAACGTGGTAACGCTAAAATCGGTACTACAGGTCGTGGTATTGGCCCTGCTTACGAAGATAAAGTAGCTCGCCGTGCAGTGCGTGTTGCTGACCTTGTTCGTGGTGGTGCAGCGTTAGAAGAAAAACTCCAAGAAATGCTTGAGTTACATAACTTCCAATTAACCCAGTTCTACGGTGTAGAAGCAGTTAAATTTGAAGACGTGTTGGCTCTTTGCAACGAATGGCGTGAAGTGCTTGCTCCGTTAGTGATTGACGTGACTAAAGTATTACATGACTACCGCAAAGAAGGTAAGCCTGTAATGTTTGAAGGCGCTCAAGGCTCACTTTTAGACATCGACCACGGTACTTACCCGTATGTGACTAGCTCAAATACAACTGCTGGTGGCGTAAGCTCTGGTTCTGGTATGGGGCCTTTACATCTTGATTATGTATTAGGTATCACTAAAGCTTATACAACACGTGTAGGTGCAGGTCCATTCCCAACAGAATTAGTTTACGATGCAGCAACTGATTCTGGTGACCCAATTGGTAAACACTTGGGTACAGTAGGTCATGAATTTGGTGCTTCTACTGGTCGTCAACGTCGTTGTGGTTGGTTTGATGCTGAAATCTTACGCCGTTCTGTAGATGTTAACTCACTTTCAGGTATTTGCTTGACTAAACTTGACGTTTTAGACGGTTTAGAAGAAGTGAAAATCTGTGTAGGTTATGAAAATACTGATTCAGGTTGTGTAGGTTCTTCTGATGCGGTTTCTTTTGAATGTTTGAAACCAATTTATGAAACTATGCCGGGTTGGAGCGAGTCAACTGTTGGTTTAACGAGCATTGACCAATTACCTGCAAATGCTTTGGCTTATGTAAAACGTATTGAACAATTAATCGAATGTCCGATTGATATCGTTTCAACTGGTCCAGACCGTGCAGAAACAATTGTTTTACGTCACCCATTCTCTGCTTAATTTGCAAAGATGATAAAAGCCTCCTGAAAAAGGGGGCTTTTTTTATATCCGACTAAAGTGCAGTTTCTGTTTTGTCTAATTCAGATTAAAACAGAAATATAAGTGATGTCATGGATGATGAACTAAAATGAAATTGCAACCCACTATTTCAAAAACCATTTTTTATTCTTTTTTGTTTGCGATTGGTGGTTCGCCAACGTTAGCTATGTTAGTCATTTATGGCCAAAATTATAACCCTGACTTCTTCATGACAGCATTTATGAGTCTTTCTGTTTTGATTGCTTGTGTCTTAATTCCGGTCGTTTTTATACAAAACAGTTATCTCTTATGGAAAAGGACAAGTCCCTCTCTTGAAGAGAAAGTTAAGCCTTTAAGCCATGTCTATCTTGTCCTAAATATAATATGTTTACTGTTCTGGATTTATTTGATGACTTTATCTGCTTGATCGTTACATAAATACTATGATCGTGAAGAAATGAGAGATTCAAAGCTTATGTGCTATTTCTTATAATAAGTGCAAAAGAATAAACAGTTTTTTTAAGATTTAGGTGACCCATGTTGATGAATAAGAAACTTTTTTTAAGCTTGTGTGCTGCAGGTGTTGTAACAATCTCTGGTTGCGCAACAATGGCTGACATGGCTGGTGCAGATACAGCAACATTAAATGCGCAGTCTGCACAAGGTTTTACTAAAATGGTGCAGGAAGCACGTGCTAAAGGGACTTTAGATACAAGTTCAAGTACCTATAGCCGTATTAATGCTGTTTTCAACCGTTTAAAACCTTATGCTGACCAAGTAAATCAAACAGGGCAGCCATTTAGCTGGCAGTTGGCTGTACTGAAATCAGATACTGTTAACGCCTACGTTGCACCAGGTGGTAAGGTCGTGTTCTACACAGGTATTGTGAATAAGCTCAACCTAACGGATGCTGAAATTGCAGCTGTTATGGGCCACGAAATGACGCACGCTTTAGAAGAGCATGCTAAAAGTAAAATTGGCGCACAAGCTTTAACTGATTTGGCATTAAATATTGGCTTAAGCTATGCAGGTGGTGGTAACGTTAACCAATTAGGAGCGGCTGCTGCACAACTAGGTTCGCAAGTAGGGGTGGGCTTACCATATTCGCGTAGTTTAGAGAGCCGTGCTGACCAAGGGGGCTTAATGTTAATGGCACGTGCAGGTTATAACCCAAATGCTGCTATTACCCTCTGGGAAAAAATGAACAAACTTGAAGGTGCTGGTGGTTCATCTTTCTTGTCTACTCACCCATCTAATGCTCAGCGTATTAATGATATGCGTAAAAACTTACCTGCAGCATTAGCTATTTATAATGGCCGTAGATAAGTTTTAAAACTTTAATGTAAGTATAAAAACGGATGCTTAAGCATCCGTTTTTTTGTTTTTAAGGGGCAGGATTAGGCTGTTGTACATGAATAGCTTCTATGCCTTGTAAAATTTCTGGTGAAAGCTCAATTTCAAAAGCCTGAATATTCTCTTTGAGCTGATCTAAGCTAGTCGCACCAATAATTGTACTCGTCACAAAGAATTGCTGTTTAATAAAGGCTAGAGCCAATTGAGTCAGGCTTAAACCATGCTTTTCAGCGAGCTGTGCATATTGTTCCGTTGCCCATTCACTTTGTGGATTGCTATAGCGACTAAAGCGTGGAAATAGAGTAACGCGAGCATTCGCAGGACGTGCCCCATTTCTAAACTTACCAGTTAAGTAACCAAAAGCAAGAGGAGAGTATGCAAGTAATCCTACACCTTCATATTTAGCAATCTCAGACATACCGATTTCATAAGTACGATTAAGCAGGCTATAGGGGTTTTGCACACTCACAAATTTACTTACACCTAATTTTTCAGCAAGCTGTAAAAACTTCATAGTGCCCCAAGGCGTTTCATTAGATAAGCCGATATAACGAATACGTCCTCGATTAATCTCTTTTTGAAGAGCAAGTAATGTCTCTTCTAAAGGCGTAGTGTCGTAATTATTGTGGGCCTGTTGATTACCATAAGCGAGCGTGCCAAAAAAGTTGGTATGACGTTCTGGCCAGTGTAATTGGTAGAGATCAATATAGTCTGTTTGGAGGCGTTTAAGAGAGCCATCAATCGCTTGTGAAATATGTTCACTATTAAACTTGGTATGACCTTCTCGAATATGAGTTCCACCAAAGCCAGGACCTGCAATTTTTGAAGCAAGGAATACTTTGTCACGTTGACCATGTTGTGCAAACCAATTGCCTAAAATGGTTTCAGTCGCACCATATGTTTCTGGTTTAGGGGGTACGGAATACATCTCTGCCGTATCCCAAAAATATAAACCGTGCTCTAAAGCGTAATTGAGTTGTTCGAAAGCTTCTTGTTGAGTGTTTTGCTCACCAAATGTCATAGTACCTAAGCAAATTTCTGGAAGGTTAATGCCAGTGTGACCAAGTGGTTTGAATTGCATACTGCGAAATCCTTGAGAAATTTTAAGTTAGCCTAACGGAAAATATGTATTCAACTTAAATCATAAAAACAGAATAGTTTGTAAGCTTTGTGTATTAACTCATTGTTGCATATAAAAAAAGCAAACCGAAGTTTGCTCTTTATTAAATCATTACGAATAATTATTCTTCGTCATCATAGTCTTCGTCAGTGACCGGAGTTTCTTCTAATGATGCATCAAAAATAAGAATAGCCTTACCATCTGTCTGGATCATACCTTGATCTTCTAAGGTCTTTAATACACGGCCAACCATTTCTCGTGAACAACCGACAATACGTCCAATTTCTTGACGGGTAATACGAATTTGACGACCATTCGGCAAAATCATTGCCTCTGGTTGTGAAGATAAGTCGATTAAGCAACGCGCAATACGACCAGACACATCAATGAAGGCAAGGTCAGTCATTTTACGAGTTGTATTTTTTAAACGACGAACAAGTTGCGCGAAAACGGCATAGCTGAGATCTGGATACTGTTTGCTCAGTTCATGGAAGTTGTCATATGAAATTTCTGCAATTTCACAGACATCACGGGTACGAACTTCAGCTGTACGTTGAGGGTTCGGTTCGAAAAGCCCCATTTCCCCAAAGAAGTCACCAGGATTCAAATATGCCACAACAATTTCACGCTCATCATCTTCACGTAAAATAATTGAAACTGAGCCTTTTAAAATTAAATATAAAGATTTTGACTCTGTTCCGGCATCAACAATTGTGGTTCGTTTTGGATATCTGTTGATGTGAGCACGCTTTAACAATGCTTTAACGGATTCAGGTAGTTGCCCCGGAGATAAAGCATCTGTGCTGAGTTGTGAAAAATTTGAAGTCATGCTTGATATGTTCCGAATAGGGTAAACAATTCACACAAGCTCGAGATGAGCTATTACACAGAAGAGATGAAATTCCTTATCAACTCATTTTATGTTAGTGTACAAAACAAGGGCCTGTTGACATTTCACAGATGGTTGCGACATAAGACGATTTTTCTAGACGTTACGAAGCAAGAACTATGGAATTTAGTCATTCTAAATAAATAGAGCTTAACAACGAAACGCACAAAAAATCTGGTCTTGCGCTGCACCTAAGATGCTTAAATCGCACCTCAGATTTTGGCTGAAATTTAACAAACTTTTTTACAAAACGGGACAAAGGATTGCCCTTGTCTGTGTTTTGCGTTTTTATTTGGATTAATTTTTAGCTATTACGCAATCCATAGGTGAAATGTCAACAGACCCTGCTTAAATTTATAATTTTTTTTGGGTAGTTGCAATGCAAACAAGTGTACATTGGCTAGAGAATGTTGCTTTTGAAGCGAAATCAGAGAGTGGTCATAGTGTAGTGATGGATGGCTCACCTGAGTATGGTGGTGAAAACCGTGGACCACGTCCTATGGAATTGATATTAATGGGACTTGGTGGGTGTGCTTCATTTGATATTGTGACTATTTTAAAGAAATCTCGTCAAGATGTGACGAATGTCGTATGTCAGCTTAAAGCTGAGCGAGCAGATGCAATTCCAGCGGTTTTTACTAAAATTCATTTGCACTTTGTAGTGACAGGTAAAGCCGTAAAAGAAAAACAGGTTGCAAAAGCAGTAGAGCTATCAGCTGAAAAATATTGTTCAGCAAGTAAAATGCTTTCTGATGGTGGCGTAGAAATTACTCACGATTTTGAGATTATTGAAGCTGCATAATTTTATATGAATACCTGAAAAGAAAAGCTAACAGTCATGTTGGCTTTTTTTATGATAAGAACAATTCAAAAAATAAAAGGAGAATGTTGGGTGAATATTCGTTTAGCTCAATCAAAGGATACCGAATTCATATGTCACTTACTGAAACAAATGGGATATTCACAGCCATTAAGATTGATTGAGGAGCAATTCCAAAGATTAAGTAAAGATTCTAACGCAATTACATTGGTCGCAGCCGACGATTTAAATGTATATGGAGTTTTATCACTTTATTTTATTCCGCAAATTGCCTTAAAAGGGGACTTTGCCAAAATATGTTATTTGTGTGTTGACGAGAATATGCGTAGTAAAGGAGTGGGGCATTTGCTTGTACAAGAAGCAGAACGGTTGGCAAGGCAACGTGGTTGTGACCGGATGGAACTGCACTCAGGATTGCAAAGGCCTTTAGCGCATCAATTTTACCTAAGAGAAGGTTATGTCGAGGCGCCAAAGTACTTTCGTAAAGCTTTAAATTAATGAGCTGGATTTAAAAAAAGTTGAGGGTCTACCCGAGCATTGTTAAGGCTCATTCCCCAATGTAAATGTGGCCCTGTTACACGGCCTGTTTTACCGACTAAGCCGAGTACTTCACCTTGATGGATACGCTGACCTTTTTCTACTTTTATCTCGCTTAAATGGCAAAACATGCTAATTAAGCCTTGGCCGTGATCAATTAATACAGTTTGTCCATTGAAGAAATAATGTCCTGTTTGAACGACTACACCATCTGCTGGAGCAACTACTTTTTGACCTATTGGTGCTGGAATATCCAGACCTGAATGAGGTGCACGTTCTTCACCATTGAAGAAACGTTTTCTTCCAAAAGAGTTGGTAAATTTTCCCGAAGTTGGACGTATAAATTTAGGCAAGCTTTGCCATGAACTTGTTGTGAAAGAACTATAAACCTCATTTTGTTCTTTCGCTTCTTGAGCATAGCGGTCTAATTGACTTTGGTTGGGGTTCACATAGTCTTGATTGGTAACTTTAATCCTTTGCTCAGCATAAGGATAAGACTTAACTTCTATTTGAATAGGCGCTTTATTGGTATCAAGCTGAATGCTGCCGAGTGGTGTAGATAATGGAATACCTACTACAGCATAACGTTGATGGCCTTCTTGACTGATTAAAACGGGTTTATGTTGAAAAGTGACTTGAGTAATATCGGTCGATAATGGAACGACTGCAATTCCACCGGGTCTTCTTGAGTCTTGGGGTAACTCTGCTATTGCTAGAGTCGAGCTAAAAAGACAAGTTGTTAATATAATATGTTTTAAACGCATTTTAATTTCAAAAACAGGATGGAATTAGCCTAATAAATTAATTCCTATTTTTGCAATTCTCAATGAAGACTTTGTGAAAAGAGTGGAACAGACGAAACCAAATATAAATATTTAAGCGATTTAATAAAATGTAGCTGAAGTGTACTTGAAATATATACAAAACAAACCCATATTATAATCGAGTTTTACTCATAGTATTTTTTATAAGATCATGAAAAATATATAAAAAATTATTTGAAATCCGAAAAAGTGTTCCCATCTATTACACAAGTACGAATTTGTTGTGAGGAATAACAAGAATGCGATTTGAAAAATTTACGAACCGCTTGCAGCAAGCCCTCTCAGATGCTCAATCCTTAGCAATGGGTAAAGACCATACGGCTATAGCAGGTATTCATATTTTGAGTACTTTATTGGAAGAGCCGTCTAATATTAGTTTGTTGCAACAAGCAGGTGCACGGTTACCTGAACTTAAACAAAAGCTAGAGCAGGCTTTAAAAGATGCTCCGACTATTGCTAACCCGACGGGTGATGTCAATTTAAACCCTGAAGCAGTTAAAGCGCTTAACTTGGCAGATCGATATGCGCAAAAAGCTGGCGATGAATTTTTGTCGACTGACTGGGTTTTATTGGGCTTAGCAGAAACTGGCGAAACAAAAAATATTTTAAGTGCCGTAGGTGTAACTCCCGACAGCTTACGCAAAGTAATTGAACATATTCGAGGTAGTGACAAAGTCATGAGTAATAATCACGAAGACCAACGTGACTCACTTAATAAATATACGATTGATTTAACTGAGCGGGCTTTATCAGGGAAACTTGATCCGGTCATTGGACGTGATGATGAAATTCGACGCACTATTCAGGTCTTGTCACGTCGTACAAAAAACAACCCTGTACTCATTGGTGAGCCGGGTGTTGGTAAAACCGCTATTGTTGAAGGCTTAGCACAGCGTATTGTCAATGGTGAAGTGCCAGAAGGCTTAAAGAATAAACGTGTTTTATCACTAGATTTAGGCTCATTACTTGCAGGTGCTAAGTATCGTGGTGAGTTTGAAGAACGTTTAAAAGCTGTTTTAAAAGATTTGGCGAAACACGAAGGCGAAATCATCTTATTCATTGACGAGTTACATACCCTCGTTGGTGCTGGTAAAGGTGACGGCGCGATGGATGCAGGGAATATGTTAAAACCTGCGTTGGCGCGTGGTGAACTGCGCTGTGTGGGTGCAACAACCTTAGATGAATATCGTCAATACATTGAAAAAGATGCCGCTTTAGAACGTCGTTTCCAGAAAGTTCTGGTTGATGAACCAAGCGTTGAAGATACGATTGCAATTTTACGTGGTCTAAAAGAAAAGTATGCTACTCACCATGGTGTACAAATTTTAGACTCAGCGATTATTGCAGCAGCGAAAATGTCTCATCGTTATATTACAGACCGTCAATTACCAGACAAGGCGATTGACCTAATTGATGAGGCAGCTTCTCGTATCAAAATGGAGATTGACTCTAAACCTGAAGCACTTGATAAGCTTGATCGCCGTTTAATCCAGTTGAAAATGCAGTTGGAAGCGGTGAAAAAAGATGAAGATGCAGGTAGTAAGGCCGAAGTTACTCATCTTGAAAAACAGATCGCTGAAGTTCAGAAAGAATATAACGATCTTGAAGAAGTGTGGAAATCTGAAAAAACTTTGGTAGAAGGCACTAAACAAGCTCAGGTTGAACTTGATAAAGCACGTATTGCTTTTGAGAAAGCTCAGCGTGAAGGCGATTTGGCCGAAGCAGCACGTTTACAATATGGCGTTATTCCAGAATTGCAAAAACAGCTTGAGCAAGACGAAGTTGCTGAAGAAAACGAAGAGCCAAAACTCATTCGTACTAAAGTGACTGAAAATGAAATTGCCGAAGTCGTTAGTGCTGCAACGGGTATTCCGGTTGCGAAAATGATGCAAGGCGAGCGTGAAAAACTCCTTCATATGGAAGAGTTCTTGCATGACCGTGTTGTAGGGCAAGATGAAGCAGTTGTTGCAGTATCGAATGCAGTACGTCGTTCTCGTGCCGGTTTGTCTGACCCGAATCGTCCTAGCGGATCATTCTTGTTCTTAGGACCAACGGGTGTTGGTAAAACTGAGTTAACTAAAGCTTTAGCTAACTTCTTGTTTGATAGTGATGATGCCATGATTCGTATCGATATGAGTGAATTCATGGAGAAACATTCTGTCAGCCGTTTAGTTGGTGCGCCTCCGGGCTATGTGGGTTACGAAGAGGGCGGTGTTTTAACCGAAGCTGTTCGCCGTAAACCATATAGTGTGGTGTTGTTTGATGAGGTTGAAAAAGCGCATCCAGATGTTTTCAATATCTTGCTCCAAGTGTTGGATGACGGACGCTTAACCGACTCACAAGGTCGAGTAGTGGACTTTAAAAACACGGTTATTGTGATGACATCGAACTTGGGTTCACAAGATGTACGTGAGCTTGGTGAAGGTGCAACTGATGATGAAGTGCGTACAGTCGTGATGAATGCGGTAAGTCAGCATTTCCGTCCGGAATTTATTAACCGGATTGATGAGCTTGTGATTTTCCATTCACTCAAAAAAGCACAGATTCGTGGTATTGCAGATATTCAGTTAGATCGTTTACGTTCACGTCTTGTTGATCGTGATATGAGCTTAACTGTAGATGACAGTGCATTTGACTTATTGATTGATGTTGGTTTCGATCCTGTATACGGAGCACGTCCATTAAAACGTGCAATTCAACAACAGGTTGAAAACACTTTGGCTCAAAAAATCTTGTCAGGTGAGTTTGTTGCAGGTGATACCATTTTAGTTAAAGGTGAGCATGGTCACTTGGTCTTTGATAAAATGAAACTCAGCTAAGTTTGTTCTGCTAAAACCGAAAAGAGAATATGGAAACATATTCTCTTTTTTTATATTTAACTTTTATGCTGATTGGAAGATATAAGCGCAATAATTGAGTCTGCCACTTTTTGCGTGAGAGTTTTAAGTTTTTGTTCGGCATGCCCTGATAAAAAATAATGGTAATGATAAATACGTTCTAGATAAGAAATACAAATAAAAAAAGTACCTACAGGTTTTTCCGTGGTTTCACTTCCGCCATGTTTGAGTAAACCTGTACAACTTACAATAATATCGGCTTGTTGAAATAGAGTTTGACCAAGCCTGCACATTTCTTCAGTTACTTGTGGTGATTCTGCTGTGTAGGTTTCGATTAACTTTGGTTCAACTTTTAAAACACTGATTTTAATACTGGGGTCATAACTCACTAATCCGCCCAGTAAAATATCAGCGCCACTATTTTTATGAATCGAAAACTGACTGGTTAAGTAACCTGAACTGGCACTTTCAATAAATGCAACTTTAAGTTGAAGATCTTCTAATAATTGACAGCATTGCTGAAGCATTATTCCACCTCGTATGGTGTTTATTTATGAATAAATCTAAATACAAATACATTATAAAATCACAGTAAGTGATCTGGAGTTATGGTGCAAGTCTGAGATAACAATCTATAAAACTACTTGAATATTCACAAAAAGCCTGTGAAGAATTTCAGATTTTAAAATGATCAATGCTAATTATCGGGAAGTTTCTTTATAACATTGCGACAAGGTTAAAAAGTTGCTAGTTTGATTCGATATAACGAACAATAACAATTTTAGGAAGTAGGTAATGAATAATAAGCAAGGGTATATGCTGGGAGTTTTGAGTGGTGTGTTTGTATTATTATCAAATGCCTGGGCAGCACAACCAATGACAGAAAGTGCGCTAGCCACCCAAACAGGTGCGGTAACCACATCTTTACCCGTCATTATTGCTAAGGCTCAAGATGATGCACAAAAACCTGAAATAGAGCAGCACCAAGCTCGCAAAGAATTAGGCGATAACTATTTACAAGAAGTTCGTTGGAACTCACTAAGGTCGAGTGTGCTATCACCTTATCAAGAACAAAAACAAAATCAGGTAATAGATATTAAAGAAAAGAAAAAATTAGAAATGGTTGCACTACCAGACCGAGCGGACCGTTTTACACGTTATGAGTTTGAGCCAAAAAATGTACATGGTGAAGTTATCATTACCGTAAAGTAATGATAACTTTCTACCAAATTTATATTAGTTCAGTCCTAAATGCTGAATTTTCCATGCACGGTGGATTTTTTGATTACGTTTAAAATCTGGTCCAATTGTTTCAAAAGTAATTTCTTCAACGTCGTATAGCGCTTCAATTTCTTCATCCATCTCAAAGCCACGGTAGTTATTTGAGAAGTAAAGCGTACCTTCACTTGTTAAACGGTTCATTGCACGTTTAATAAGAGAAACATGGTCGCGTTGTACGTCAAAAGTACCGTAGAATTTTTTAGAGTTAGAGAAGGTAGGTGGGTCAATAAAGATAAGATCGTATTGTTCGTGACCTTCTTTTAGCCATTCAAAACAGTCACTTGCAAAGAACATGTGTTGTTCGTCTGCATGATCAACAGTTAAACCATTTAAAACGAAGTTTTCTTTAGACCAGCTCAAGTACGTGTTCGATAAGTCGACACTTGTAGTACTTGCAGCACCACCTAAAGCCGCATGTAAGCTGGCTGTAGAGGTATAACTATATAAGTTAAGGAAGTGTTTACCACGAGCTTCTTGAGCAATACGTAAACGCATTTGACGATGGTCAAGGAATAAACCTGTATCAAGATAGTCAGTCAAGTTTACTAAAATTTTAGCTTTACCTTCTTGAACGATAAAACGTTTTGAAGCTGTGCTTTGTTTCGTATATTGGTTAGTACCTGTTTGGCGAGCACGCGTTTTAATAAAAATAGCGTCGCGGTTTAAACCAGTAACAGCACGAATTACAGCAAGTGCTAAATTAAAACGTTTTTTTGCTTTTTCAGGATCGATTGTTTTTGGTGGTGCATATTCCTGGACATGTAAACGGTCACCATATAAATCGACAGCGACATTAAAGTCAGGTAAGTCGGCATCGTATAAACGTAAGCAGTAAATATTTTCTTTGGTGGCCCATTTTTTCAAGGCAGTCATATTTTTTTGCAAACGGTTCGCAAAGTCTTGAGCTTCTTCCATTTCAACAGGTTGAGCTTGCCAAGTTGCTAAAAATGGCTGTGTTACTTTTTCTGGTTTGATTGCACCAAAACGAATGTAAATTGGTAACTTACCATTCATTAAACGTAAAGTTTCAGGCGCTTCAAAAGCTAAAACATCTGCTTGTTCAATTTGAGCTGCAATAATAGCTGCATATTGATTTGGGAAATGTTTTTGTAAAAGTGCCGATAACCCTAAGTAAAGAGAACGGTTTGATGCTTTATCACCTAAACGTTCGCCATATGGAGGGTTAGTCACAATAAAAGCTGTTTTCTTTTCAGCAGCAAAATCTGGCCAGTCAGCTAAAGTACGTTCTTCAATTTGAATTTGGCCTAATAGCTTTTCAAAGCCTGCTGCAATAATATTTTCACGAGTTGCTTTTACAGCTTCCCAGTCAGCATCAAACGCATAGAACTTAGGTAGTGGTTGCTCAAGCGCTTTTTCATGACGTTCTGCTGCTTCAGCTTTGAGTGAAAGCCAAAGTTCACGATCATGACCATGCCAGCCATTAAAGCCAAAACGGCGAACAAGACCAGGTGCGCGGTCAGTTAAAATCATTAATGCTTCAATGATAAATGTACCTGAACCACACATCGGGTCGAATACAAGCTCTGGATTACGTTCTTTAAGTTTGGCTTTTTGTAAAATTGCGGCAGCTAGGTTTTCTTTAATCGGTGCATCCGTCATATAACGACGGTAGCCGCGTTTATGTAATGAGTCACCAGATAAATCTAGACAATAAGTATGTTCAGTCTTGCCAGCAAGTACATATAACGTAATTTCTGGTTGTTTAGTATCAATACTTGGACGACGGCCGACAGCTTCCATAAAGGAATCGACTACACCGTCTTTTGCTCTAAGCGTTGCAAATTGGGTATTAACTTTAATTTCACGCTCTGCATGTAAGCGAATAGCAAAGGTACTTTGTGGTGCAAAAATAAGTGACCAGTCAAAGCTTATTGCACCTTCGTAAAGCTCTTCCGCTACATCACGTGCATCATGTGTATGTTCAAGTTCATACGTATGGATTGGAAGTAAAACACGAGAGGCGAGACGTGACCACATGCAAATGCGATAAGCATGTTCAAGTGTTCCTTCAATGATTAAACGTCCAGCTTTACGTTCTGTCACTTTGGTGCCAAGCTGTTCTATTTCTTCTTGTAAGAGGCTTTCTAAACCATCAGCACAAGTAATCCAATAGTGGTTTAAACGTAAAGAGGTATTCATAAACTCGATTGACCAAAACATATAAATATTAACGATGCAAAGTTTAACTTATTTTGATGTGTAAAGGTTTTTAAATTATTGCAACCTATCACTTGGCAACCAATAAACTGATTTTTAAAGCTTAAATCCTATAAACTGGTATGTATTTTGCTAAACCTCTATGAGTAAAGCTTATTTATTAAATGGTTTTTAACCAATTTTATGATTTGAAAGCATAGGGGAATATAAATGAAAGATATGATGGGGAATGGTTTTGTAGCCAATGCGGAAGCTTTTTCAGTGTCTACACAAATATATGTGCGTATGCGTAGGATCACAGGGCGGGTCATAGATGCATTGTATGTGGTCCAAAATAAAGATTACGCAAAGTATGTAATAGCGCTGGCTTTGGAAACAGATGACGATGAATTAAAACGTTATGTTGAACGATTAAACTCATTGACTGACTCCATACCAGAGCTTCCTCAAAAACAAATCGCGGAAAATGTTCAGTTAAACGAAGAAAAAGAAATCACGGCTGAAGACATTTATCGGGCACAAGTTCCGCACCATTATATTGGTGCTTTAAGGTAATATCGGCATGGCCCTAAATTTTCTGGTCAATTTAGGGTCTTATTCTGTAAAGTTCTTCTGCGAAAAAGCTGGAATTCAGCTACACTATGCACGTTTTCGCGATTCGACCCATAGGAATCCATTATGCATATTGCAGCATTGCATCAACCGAGCCAGGTTCAGCTCAATCAAGACGGAAATTTAAAACATTTTTTAACGATTGAGGGCCTTTCAAAAGAAAACCTCACTAAGATTTTAGATACCGCTCAAAGCTTTTTAGACGATAATAATAATTTAATTAACCGCCCGCTTTTAGAAGGACGGACGGTGATGAATCTCTTCTTTGAAAACTCCACACGTACCCGTACTACTTTTGAAGCAGCAGCAAAACGTTTGTCTGCCAATGTATTAAACATTGATATAGCACGTTCAAGCACGTCAAAAGGTGAGACTTTACGAGATACACTTTGGAACCTCGAAGCAATGGCTGCCGATATTTTTGTAGTTCGCCATTCATCTTCGGGTGCTGCACATTTCATTGCTAAAGATGTATGTCCAAAAGTCGCAATTATTAATGCCGGAGATGGACGTCATGCCCATCCAACGCAAGCGATGCTCGATATGCTCACAATTCGCCGTGAGACGAAAAAACCATTTGAAGATTTGAGTGTTGCGATTATTGGTGACATTAAACATTCCCGTGTGGCACGTTCAGATGTGGCTGCACTTCAAACTCTTGGATGTAAAGACATTCGTGTAATTGCACCAAATACATTATTACCAGTTGGCTTTTCAGAATACGGTGACCATGTTCGTTTGTTCAATAACATGGATGAAGGCGTCACTGGTTGTGATGTGATTATTGCGCTACGTATTCAAAATGAGCGTATTGATTCACCAGCGTTATCTTCGCAATCTGAATTTTATAGAATGTATGGCTTAAACAAAGAGCGCCTAGGTTTAGCTAAACCGGACTGTATTGTTATGCATCCGGGACCAATGAACCGCGGTGTAGAAATTGATTCGAGTATTGCCGATGGTGACCAGTCTGTGATTTTAAAACAGGTTACTAACGGTATTGCAGTTCGTATGGCTGTACTGGCGTTGTCTATGCAAGGGCAACTGCAAGAACAAGGTTTAATTGAAGCGATTGCGTTGTAAGGAATGGATCACATGAGTATTGTAAAAATTGAAAATGTACGTGTGTTAGACCCAATCCAAAAAACAGACAGCGTACAAACTGTATATATTCAAGACGGTAAGCTCGTTGCTCCAGTCGAACAAGTTGAACAAACCATTGATGGGCAAGGCAAATGGTTAATGCCGACCATGGTTGATTTGTGTGCACGTTTACGTGAACCGGGTCAACAGCAGCATGGTACGCTTAAGTCTGAAGGAAAGGCTGCACGTGCTAATGGTATTTTGCACGTGATTACCCCACCAGACTCAAAGCCAATTGTACAAGACAATGGTGCCCTCATTCATGGTTTGATTGAAAAGGCTTGGCATGACGGCGGTATTCACCTGCATATTATTGGTGCTCAGACTCAAGGCCTAAATGGTAAACAACCAGCAAATATGGCAGGTCTTAAAAAGGGTGGGTGTACTGCTGTTTCAAATGCAAATGCTGCTTTTGAAAATGATGATGTTGTTGTCCGCACGCTTGAGTATGCTGCGGGTCTCGGTCTAACAGTAGTGTTCTATGCTGAAGAGCCGCAACTTGCTAAAGATGGCTGTGCTCATGAAGGCTTTATCGCATCGCGTCAAGGTTTGCCAATGATTCCTGCAATTGCTGAAACTGTAGCGATTGCAAAATACTTGCTTATGATTGAAGCGACAGGTGTCAAAGCTCACTTTGGCTTGTTGTCTTGCGGTGCATCAGTTGAATTAATTCGTGCAGCAAAAGCGAAAGGTTTACCTGTTACTGCCGACGTCGCAATGCACCAGTTACATTTAACTGAACAATTAACGGATGGCTTTAACTCACTTGCACATGTTCGTCCACCATTACGTTCTGAGCAAGATAAAGAGCTTTTACGCCAAGGTTTAAAACAAGGTGTAATTGATGCAATTTGTACGCATCACGAACCATTAAGCAGTTCAGCGAAAATGGCTCCATTTGCTGAAACCCAACCTGGTATTACTGCATTTGATACTTATGTAGCTCTAGGTATCCAACTCATTAATGAAGGCTTATTTGAGCCACTTGAGTGGGTTACTAAAGTAACAAGTGCTCCTGCACAGGTAGCAAACATGACTGCGCGTTGGCAAGCTGAAGCTGGGTGGGTGTTGGTAGATCCTGAACTAAGCTGGACGTTAACTAAAGACACTATCTTGTCACAAGGAAAAAACACGCCATTACTGGGTCAAAACCTTACTGGTAAAGTGATACAGACTTTTGCTATATAGTTTTTAACTGTTAAAAGCTTATTCAAAATATAAACAGGCAGATCATAATGATCTGCCTGTTTTGTAAATACTAGATGGAAAATTGTATATAAATTATTTAAAAGACAACAAAAGATTTCGAGCGCATTAGAATAAAAAACTATCAGCAAATAGAAGTATTTGAATAATCAAAAAATTGCTGGTTACGACGTATAAGATTCGGGAGAATAAACAATGTCGATAAACCCTATAGAACTGCTTAAAGAAAAAGTATCATCAACAATATTGAATAATCAGGATGGATTCCTAGGCGAAAAAACTAACGCGCTCTCTAAGTTTTATCCAATTCTACTTTCATTATTAGCTGCTAAACCTGATCTTATTGGACAGTTAAAAAACAGTTTAGCTCCATCATTATCCGATCTTTTTTCTCATAATGACCAAATTAAAAATACGGTACTAACACACCTAAGTGGCACTGCACCATCTGCCGAGATTGAAAGTACACTCAATAGTGCGATCAAACCCAGTCTTAATACGATTTCTGAAGTCGCTGGAAGCGATCAACAAAGCATTGTGAACTATTTACGTCAACATGCGGAAACGATTCGTTCATATTTACCAGGGTGGGCAGTAGGCTTATTAGCTCCATTGGGTATTGGTGCGGGTTTATCATCAGTAACTACATCAACTGCACCTCCACTTGCAGCGGCAACGGAAACGACTGGTAAATCTCGCGGTTTCTTACCGATTATTGCGCTTATTATTCTTGGTTTATTAATTGCTTGGTTATGGCGCTCTTGCCAGCATAAAGAAGCTACACCTGTACCTGAGACTACTCCTGCAAGTGGTGTAGCGGCCGCAGCAGCTGCACCGGCTACTTTAACTTTAAGTACGGACGATAAAGGGGCAGTAAGTCAATGTCAGGCAGGCATTGGTGATCAGGGCTTCTTGGCAACTTTACAAACGCAAGTTAAAAAAGTTCTTTCAGGGACTAAAGACTGTAATGTTGATACCAGTCAAACTTATGCTGCCGCATTTACCGATAAAGATGCGTTAGCAGGTGTGCTCGGTGCCTTAAAAGGAGTTCCAAACGCGTCTTTAGAATGGGTTGGTGACAAAATCACTTTGAAAGCAGGTGATGCCGCAGCTTTAGAAGCTTTAACTGCAAAAGTAAAAGCACTCGTTCCTCATACTGAAGTTGTTTCAGCTGCACCACAAACAGCTGAGCAATCTGTAAGTAATAGCTTAACTGCTTCACAAACTGCTTTAGGCTCAATTGACCCGAACAATGTAGATGTAAATGCTCTAGTTAAAGCGCTTAACTTGCAAATCATTAACTTCGCGAGTGGTTCAAGTGAAATTCCAGCAGACAATAAAGCCATTCTTGACCAAGCTGCAACACTGTTAAATAAAGTGACTAGTGTGAAATTAAACGTAGGCGGTCATACAGACTCAACAGGTAATGCTGCTGCCAATAAAGCACTTTCTCAACGCCGTGCTCAAGCTGTCGTAGATTACTTGGTTTCTAAAGGCGTAGATGCATCTAAACTTGTTGCCCAAGGCCATGGTTCAGAAAACCCTGTTGCAGAAAACACAACTGAAGAAGGACGCTTTAAAAACCGTCGTATTGAGTTTTCAGTAGCTCAATAATCAATAGATTCACAAAAAAGTTTGATTTTATTGAATTCTGATTTGAAAAAAGCTTCTCATTTTGAGAAGCTTTTTTTATAAAGATCAATATTGTTGGGTTGGTATGAAAATCAGTTTGTTAGGAAGTGGCCGTGTTGCTTTTCATTTGGCAAAGGCACTTTTGGCTAAGGGGCATAACATCGCACAAGTCTATGCGCGTGATTTTGAGAAAACCCAGAAATTTGCAGAACAAATTCAAGCAAAAGCATGTCAGTCTCTTCAAGAGTTTCAAGCGAGTGACTTAATTATTTTAGCTGTTTCAGACAGTGCTATTAGTGAACTTACAATGCAAGTACACGCGTTATTTCCAGAAACGCTTATGGTTCATACTTCGGGTAGTACCAATATTGAAGTTATTAGTAATATTCATAAAAAAGCTGGGGTGTTTTATCCTTTACAGACTTTTAGTTTTGAAAGAGACGTTGATTGGAAAGCCACACCATTATTTGTAGAGGCGACCAATAACGATGATTTAGTAATACTTTCTGATTTAGCAAATAGCCTAAGTAATCGAGTATATCAATACACTTCAAAACAACGTTTAACTTTACATTTAGCGGCTGTGTTTGCTTGTAATTTTAGTAACTACTGTTTTGATATGGCTAAACAGATTGTGGATGCAGAACAAGTCGACTTTAGCTTGCTTTATCCATTAATTGTGGAAACAGCAAAAAAAGCCACTGAAAATGATCCGAAACAAATGCAAACTGGGCCTGCGGTAAGGGGAGATGAAAATATCTTGGCAATGCATGAGGGGCTATTAACTCAAGCAAATAGGGATGACTTAAAACAGGTCTATCAACTTTTAAGTGATGACATCGTGAAGCGCCATCACTCGGCTTAAAACTTATTTAAAAATTAAGGTTCGCCGTTATTGCCCCATTTTAAGAAGCCAGCACGCTGATTTAACCGTTCAAAATATTGGTCGACATGTTTAAGCGTTGGATGATCAAAAGGAGTGGCTTTCCAGCGCTGTACAGATAGACCAATTGGAATATCCGCTAGAGTAAACTCAGTACCTGCAACATAGGCTTGAGTTTTTGCAAGTTGTTGGTCAAGAATCTGCATATGATGATTCCAGTTATCAATACCTTGTTGTAATAAGTTAGGGTCTTGATGATCTGGTGAATGTCTAAGTAGAGACATAATCGTATAAGTCCAGCTGTTATTTAGCTCGATCGCTTGCCAATCAAGCCACTGGTCAACAAAGAACCTTTCTTTTGCTTGAGTAGGGTAAAGCTTATGCTCTTTATCGTAAGCATTGGCGAGATAACGGATAATACTGTTGGACTGCCAAAGGACTAAATCGCCATCTAAAACAACAGGAATTTGACCATTTGGATTTAATTGTAAATATTCAGGTAATTGAGCAGAGCGAAAGCCTCGTCCCCAATCTTCTCTCTCATATTCAAGATTTAATTCTTCACATAGCCATAAGACTTTGCGAACGTTAATTGAGTTATCGCGCCCTAAAATTTTTAACATATTGCTTTCTGACTTTTCGTGAATTTCAGTAAATTGAATGTAATACAGATTCTTTGGTTTTTTAAGATTTAATAATAAAAAAGATACCAGAACAAATACTAGCTATAAGAGCATAATTTTTTTGATATTTATTATTCTTTTGTGGTGAAAATATACAGACAGTTTTGTATAGCAAGTGTTAAAATAATGTATTGAAAATGAAAATATAAATTTTGAATGTATTTAATTTTACAATTGATGATCAAGACAAGATCATAGGGGAAGACGTAATCCAAGCATGCCAATTCGGCGAGTCGTTTTCTCCAACTTAAATTACACTGTTTTGTATGAGAATTTAAAATAGTATTAGATAGAGAAAAATATTTTATATGTTTAATTTATTATTAATGGGGCTTTCAATTTTTTTTGGATTTTTTTTAATCTTATGGTTAGTTTTTAAGTTTCTTCTTCTTGTGGTTAAGTATATCTATACAAAGTATATTTTTCTAGGATTATCCTTAATTTTACTTTTAATTTGGGGTGGCTATTTTATTGTAAAAAATTATGAACAAAGAAAAATAGAGAAAAATTTTTGTTTGCAAGCTAAAAATTTTAATACAAATCAATTGTATGAAAGAGCGATGGCAAGTTATTTTCAGAGTTATAAAGATGATATCATTTTTAAAAAATCGAGAGATAAAGTAGATGATAATGAAAAAAGTGATAATACTACTTATAATCTATTTGTTTTAAAAGAAAATATTCATAATCTTGATGACTTGCAAAATGCTTTTAAAAGTCAAATTGAAAATCCATATAATACCATTAATTCTAAAGTTACTGTAGGAAAAAGAGGAAATAAAATACTTGATGAGGATTTGGTATTAGATGGTATTTCTCATGGTAGTGTTGTGGTTTTAACAGGGTTTTCAAAAATACGAGACAATATTGACGTAAATAATAAAAATTTTTATCAGAAAATCAATAATAAAAATAGTTTTTTATTAACATTTTCATCAGATGGTGAAGCCAATCTGCAAAATTTTTATCCCTATAACTGCTGTAGTATTATTAATTATGATAATTTAATTAATAATAAGAGGGTTAGTCATCTTTCTAAGCAAAAAATAACTAAATATTATTTAATAGTTTCTTATTATAGATATAAAATTAATACATTTATTAAGGACATGAAATATATACCACTTAAAGAAATTTATATTGAATCTCAGGCACATCCTATTGATGAATGTGGAAGGGTTTATTTTAATGTTTATCTTTCTGTAGAAGATTGAGTGTTAATTGAAGTTGGATTAGGATAAATAATGATATGTAATATAGTTTATATTAAAAATTATGAATTATTGTCTTTATGTTAGTTTTAATGTTTTTATTAATTGTGAAGCATGAAGGTTGTTTGGGCTTGAATGGGGGTTAAAATGAAGAAATATAAAATATTATTTTTTGCTATATTGGTGTTTTTCGTAATATTTGATTTTTTAAATAATAAATATTACGAATATATAATTAATAAAAATGAAAAAAAAGGATTTTGTACAAGTGAAAATAAATATCTTACTGATGAAGAAAAGTTAATAAATTTAAAAGCAGATTTTTTGGCTATAGAAATGGAACATTGGATTAGAGATGGTCGTGAAGGATTTAATGTGAATGATAATGTAATGTATGTTTCTAAATTTAATTTTAATAATAAGGAAGAAATTATTGAAGTGATAAGTACTGCAAAAATAGATAAAACATTTGAAGAAAATATGGATGTTATAGCAGTGGCAACAATGCAGGAATATTATGATAATAAAGATTGTAAGAAAAATAAAAGAAGATGCAGAGATTTAAGAGAAAATAAGAATAATTTAAAAAGTTTATGGACAAAAGATAATCGTGTGGATATTGATTATTTGAAAAGCTTGCCAATGAACTATTCTGTAATAACTTATGGGCGAACAATTTATCCACTTTCAAGTTTGAAAAAAATAAGTAACAGTAATTATAGTATAGAAGAATACTCTATTGATAAGCTTTGTTGTGATAATAAAAAAATCCTTAAATCGATTAAAACAATCGATTTAAAAATGATAAGGAATATGAAAAGAATGGAAGAAGGTGAAAAAATTTATAGTACCAAAGAACCTGATTTAAATTTGGATCAAATTGATGGCCAAAATATTGATAATATTTATATTATGAAGTTATATGAAAATTTAGCACTTAATGAGCCAGAACAAGTCCAAAGATATGGATTACGTATGAGTATAGGCTCTTTAAGACGTGATATACATCCAAACGTTAGAAAAATATTAGTCACAGCATGTGGCACTATTTCAGAAGAAGAGCAAATATTTAACTCTAGTGAAACTCAAAGTGGCGAAGATATTTCATTGAGAAAAAGAAATAAATTATATTAATTAAATGTGTTGTCAGTTGATTTTTAAATGAAAAACCTAAACTCTAAGAGCTTGTACTTATTATTTTTAATTTTTTACTCAGTAGGAGTCCTCTATTGGGTAATAAGTAATAAGAATTTTTATGGAATAAGATTTTTATCTATATGGTCTATTGTGATGATATGGATTGTAAATTTCAATTCAATTTTTTTAAGTTATAAAGTGAATTTTTTTAAAAAAATTAATTCTTCTGTAGAAATAAAAATTAAATTTTTTTTGATGGTCTTTTTTTTAGCTCCTTTGGTTACAGGGCTACCTGAAAAAATATCAATTTTATTTTTTTATAATATTGAGGAAGGTTATAGAGAATCAGAAACTCATAAAGTTGAAGTTGCAGGTTATTTCAAAACGGGAACCTCTAAACAAGGAGGAGACACTTGGGCTTATGCTGAGGATCGAGAGAATAAAAGAATAAATTATGTAATGGTATGCAACTTAATATCTAGGGTTAAGTGTGATTTAGGAGGTTTAAAAGGAGAGAAAGCAATTGTTAAATTAAAACAAGAAAATAGCTATCCGTTAAAAAATATGAGTGTAGTTTATAGATTTGAAAGTAAAAATCTGAATATGGGGGAAAATGAATTAATAGAATTATATAAGGAAAATAAAAAATTTATTTCCTATTTTTTATTCTTTATTTATATTCCATCAATTTGTTTTTCTTTTTTAATCTTAAAGAAACTTTAAAAGGCATTAAATACTAATATTTAATGCCTTCATTTTTGTCTCTAATAGTTAAATTTTACTTAATCTTCTTAAAGATAAAGTCATTAATCTTATGACCCGACTCAATACCACGGCGTTCAAACTTAGTCACTGGGCGCCAGTCTGGACGAGGGTAGCTATTGCCTTTACCCGCCAAGTTTTCAAGGTTTGGACGGTTGTCTAGTACATCAAGCATCCATTCTGCATACGGTTCCCAGTCTGTTGCAGCATGGAAGGTACCACCAAGCTCAAGTTTCTGTTCGACCAGTTGCATACGCTCATGAATAACAAAACGGCGTTTGAAATGACGTTTCTTTTGCCAAGGGTCTGGGAAGTAAAGTTGTACGCAGTTGATACTGTTGTCTGGCATTTCACGTAAAACTTGAATCGCGTCTGCATCGAGTACACGTAAGTTTTTAAGTTCCGCTATACCTGCTTCATATA
Organism: Acinetobacter sp. AOR41_HL; assembly: GCF_027854645.1. NCBI lineage: Bacteria > Pseudomonadati > Pseudomonadota > Gammaproteobacteria > Moraxellales > Moraxellaceae > Acinetobacter > Acinetobacter sp. AOR41_HL. The sequence goes on from NZ_JAKTHZ010000039.1 coordinate 64,963, forward strand.
AACATTGGGCAATACCAGGTACGTGTACTTCAATGCCTACATAGTTGAGTTCAGGATTTGCTTTAGCCATAAGAACTAAAGAGCGGCCCATCCCAAAACCAATTTCAACAGTTAAAGGGCGCTCTGGATGTTCAAAGTGTTGACGTAAGTCACCAACAGGATATTCCAAAATTAAATCGCGATGTTGTTCTAATGCCGTGCGTTGAGACGTATTAAGTGGTGCTGAACGACGCATAAACGTCACAATTTCACGGTGTTCAGGCAAATTGTCTAAGTCTGCAATTTGCGTTTCTAACTGATCGATCGACATAACCTTGGCAATATTGAAATTCAAATGCGGTATTTTAAGTCTTCAGGTGGTCAAGTCAAATATTTCGGTGTTTTTCTTCATGTAGATGTCATGATCAATATTTAATCTAAGAGACTAATTAAAACTCACATGAACAATTTTACTCATGAAAACTTTTCAGTTAAGAACACTTTCGGTTTTTTTAAGTGCATTTGGTGCATTTTCATATAGCTCTGTTGCTCAGGCGCAGCTTATGTTTAGTCAGTATGTTGATGGCAGTAGTAATAAAAAAGGGTTAGAAATTTATAACCCGGATGGTACTACAGTTAACTTGGCCGATTATGAGATTCAACAGTTTAATAATGGTGGCACTGCAAAAACGGTGTCTTTCCGTTTACAAGGTACAATTGCGAGTAAGCAGAAGTTTTTAGTGGGACGCTCGGAGCTACAAACTGAACTTGGTAGTAAAGTAAATCAAGTAGCTGCATTATCTTTTAATGGTGATGATGCAGTTGTGCTCGTTTATAAAGGCACACCTGTCGATCGTTTTGGGCGTATTGGTGAACGACCAGAGGCAGGTTGGGGAACAGCCGTTTCAAGTTTAGGAAATAGTTTTAAGCGTATTGAAACGGAAAACCCAGCTTTAAGTATTGACCCAACCGCAGCATTTGATTTGGATCATTCATGGTCAGCATGGGCAAACCGAAATGATTTCTCAAATCTATCGGGTTCGACTACTCAACCGCCTGTGCAAACGGTCAGTTGTTCAAGCTCAGATACACCAATTGCCGATTTAGCATCTTCCACACAAAATCAAACTTATACAGTACGTGGCGTAATTACTGCTGACTATCGTTATGCTAATGGTTTTTCAGGCTTTTATGTTCAAACACCTGACACTAAAGCACGTGCAAATGTAAGCAATGCCATTTTTGTTTATATACCAAATAGCAGCATGGTAAAAGGTGGGCAAGTTGGTGATGAAGTCATCTTACGTGGTCGTTTAACAAGCTATCAAAATCAACTACAGATCGACCAATTACAACAAGATATTCAGACCTGTAATACTAATATGGCAAATCAGGTTCAGCCAATTAGTTTAGAGTTACCATTTACCAGCTTAACAGGCGGTTCAACCAATTCTCCACAGCGCTATCAAGGAATGTTGGTTAAATTACCTCAGACTTTAACGGTGAGTGAAAACTATAATTATGGTCGTTATGGTGAGTTATCGTTAAGTTTAGGCCGTTTATATATTCCAACCAACTTATATCCTGCCTTGTCGCCAGAAGCAAAAGCTTTAGCTCAGAAAAATTTATTATCGAAAATTATCTTTGATGATGGTTATAACAATCAAAACCGTACGCCATGGTTACCAACAAATTTTAGTGCTGCTAATACATTGCGTTCTGGCTATCAGCTTAAAAATGTTGAAGGGATTTTAGAGTATCGTTTTAATGGTTGGCGAGTACAGCCAGTGCTTGGACGTACGCAACCAGAAGTTGTTACTCAAACAAATCCACGCCAGAGTGTCATTACAAAAAATGCCAATCATATTCGTGTAGCTTCATTTAACGTTTTGAACTATGACAATGGTGCAACAGGTTTCCCAACAGAGCGTGGTGCAAACACACAAGCAGAGTTTGATAAACAGCACCGTAAAATTGTGAGTGCATTAAAAGCGATTGATGCTGACGTATACGGTTTGATGGAAATTGCAAACAATGGTTATGGTCCAAACAGCGCAATTGCTCATTTAACCAGTGCATTAGGTCCTGATTGGAAATATGTTATTCCTGAAAATTTGGATCGTTTAGGTGGTGATGTTATTGCTGTTGCGATTATTTATAACAGCAAGCGTGTTAAGCCTTTAAACAAACCTGTTGTGCTTGATTTGGGTGATAAAAACCGAACAACCTTAGCACAAACTTTCCAGGCTGTTCGTGGTAATAAAACGTTTACCGTTATTCCAAACCATTTGAAGTCAAAAGGTTGTACAGGAGTAGATGCTAACTCTACTGATGCCGATCAAAATGATGGTCAAGGATGTTGGAATCCAACCCGTGTGAAAGCAGTTGACCAAATTGTGCAGTGGCTAGCGAAAAATCCAACTCAAGTTCCTAAGCAAAATGCTTTACTCGTTGGAGACATGAATAGCTATGCAAAAGAAGCACCAATTTTAGCTTTTGAAAAAGCTAACTATAAGGTTCTCCTCAATGATGCTAAGGTTGGACAAGGCGCTCAGGCATATAGCTATGTGTTTGGTGTGGCAAGTGATGCAAATGGTAATGGGGGAGCGGGTAACTTAGACCATGCAATTGCCGATGCAGATTTATATCCAAAAGTAGTGCGTACTTTTGCTTGGCATATCAATGCAGATGAACCAACTGTTCTAGATTATAACGAAGAATATAAAACTGATGAGCAAAAGGCTCTGTTTTATGGTGAAGATGCTTATCGTTCTTCGGACCATGATCCTGTCATTGTCGATCTAGATTTAAATGGTAAAGATTCAAGTCATCCTGATAATGGCAACAAAAATCCTATTTTGGATTTCCTAAACCAATTAGTGGAATGGATTAGCCAACTTTTTAAACGTAATTAACGGTAAAAAATGCGTGATGGGAATGTGTTTTATCATATTTTAAACAATCGTCACGCAAGACAACTTGCAAGGTCAAACTTTTTCAAGAATATTAGGTAGTGTAAGTAATTTATAAATTTACGCTTTTTTACAATTAAGGAATTGTACAAACCTTGCAGGTTTTTTAGAAGCAATTTAAAACGTTAATGTAAGATAAGAAGGATCAGATATGAAATTATATTATTCGCCAGGCGCATGTTCTTTAGCTGCACATATTATTTTAAATGAAATTAATGTTGATTTTGATTTAGAACGAGTAAATTTAAAAACACATAAAACAGAAAAAGGTGCAGATTATTACGAAATTAATCCAAAGGGCTATGTACCAGCTTTAGAAATTAACCCAGGTTTGATTTTGACGGAAAACGTGGCGATTTTACCGTTTCTTGCTCAGCATGATCCTAAACAAGATTTGATTCCTCCTTCAGGCTTAGGCCGTGCGAAAGTGTTGGAATGGTTGGGCTATTTAAATTCTGAACTGCATGATGCATACGCAGTATTTTTTGGGGCGCCATTAACAAACGATGAAAAAACCAAAGCTTATGCTGAAATCGACCGTCTTTTAAAATATATCGATAATTATTTGGCTGAGTCAGATTATGACTATTTAGTAAATGATAATTTTGGTCCAGCAGATGCATACTTATTTGTGTTAACAAATTGGTCAAATTCAATTGAGCATGATCTAACGCCATATAAAAATATTATTGCACTACGTAATAAAGTTGCAGAACGTCAATCTGTACAAATCGCGATGCGTGATGAAGGTTTAATTTCATAAGCTTTTAGATGCATTAAAAAAGCCCCTAATCAATAGGGGCTTTTTTAATATTGAATATAACTTAGTGTTGAGCTTTTTCTTTTACATCAGCAGCTGCATGTTCAACAGCTTGAGCTGTATCAGCAGTTGCTTTACGCGCAGTCGCTTCAGTTTGTGCAGCAGCATTTGCAGTAGTATCGGCAGCGTGGTCAGCAGCAGCATCAATCTTAGCTGTAGCGTTGTCTGTAGCAGTTGCAATATCGCTCGCAGCTTTGTCACCAGCAGATTTAATATCTGCTGTTGCTTGTTTAGCAGCATTTTCTAAATGTTCACCTGTAGTCGCACCAGTTTCTGGAGCTTTCTCTTTATTACAACCAACAAGGGCAACAGTCGCAGCAAGACCTAAAGCAACAAGTAATTTATTCATTGTGTTTTTCCTTCTAATTCATGGCATCCAAAATTATGGATGTCTAAAATATAAACATAAAGTAACTGATTAATAAAGATCAAAAATTGTTAAAAAGTTGTAACTTCAACATTAAAAAAGCCTAGCATTTTGCAATGCTAGGCTTTCGCTCAATAACAGGATTTAACCAGTTTTATTGCCCAGAACGGATGATGTAATCAAACGCAGAAAGTGATGCTTTAGCGCCTTCACCTGTGGCAATAATGATTTGTTTGTAAGGTACAGTGGTACAGTCACCTGCAGCGAATACACCTTTTACATTGGTTTCATTGCGGTCATTGACAATAATCTCGCCACGATTAGTTAACTCAACTTCACTTTCTTTCAAGAAGTCAGTGTTTGGTAATAAACCAATCTGTACAAAGATTCCTGCAAGCTCGACCACATGCTCTTCATCAGTTGCACGGTCTTTATATTTAAGACCTGTTACTTGTGAACCATCACCCAATACTTCTGTGCTTAAGGCATTCATAATTACTGTGGTGTTTGGCAAGCTATGCAATTTGTTTTGCAACACTTGGTCTGCACGAAGTTTAGTGTCAAACTCAACCAAAGTTACATGCTCAACAATACCTGCAAGGTCAATCGCCGCTTCAACACCTGAGTTACCACCACCAATCACGGCAACACGTTTACCTTTGAACAGTGGACCATCACAGTGCGGACAGTACGCTACACCACGGGTACGGTATTCAGCTTCACCCGGTACATTCATTTCTCTCCAACGTGCTCCTGTTGAAAGGATCACAGTTTTCGATTCAAGTTTTGCACCGTTTTCAAGTTCAACTTCAACCAAGCCATTTGCTGTTTGGTTGGCACCTGTGATTTTGCTAACACGTTGTAGGTTCATGATATCAACATCATATTCACGAACGTGTGCTTCCATCTCGGCAGCAAACTTAGGACCTTGAGTCTTTTGCACAGAAGTGAAGTTTTCAATGTCCATGGTATCCATGACCTGACCACCGAAGCGTTCAGCCACGATACCAGTGTTAATACCTTTACGTGCTGCATAGATTGCTGCTGTTGCGCCTGCAGGTCCACCACCAATCACCAATACATCAAACGCATCTTTGGCATTGAGTGCTGCTGCATCTTTTTCAGCAGAGTTGGTATCAAGTTTTGCCACAATTTCTTCAAGCGTCATACGACCTTGACCAATATGTTCATTGTCTTGGAACACCATTGGTACAGCCATGATTTTGCGTTGTTCCACTTCATCTTGGAAGAAAGCACCATCAATCATGGTTGCCGTAGTGTTCGGGTTATAAATGGCAATCAGGTTAAGCGCCTGTACCACGTCCGGACAGTTATGACAGCTAAGTGATACGAATACATCAAAGTTGGCTTTGAGGTTTAAACCTTTAATTTGATTTAAAACCTCATCCGACACTTTAGGTGCATAGCCAGACACTTGTAACAGTGCCAAGATCAAAGATGTAAACTCATGGCCCATTGGTAAGCCTGCAAAGAACACACGAGGCTGTTCACCTGCTTTAGCCACACCAAAGCTTGGACGACGTGTATTGTTACCGTCAAAACGGGCTGTTACCTTGTCAGAAAGCTCAGCGATTTCAGTTACTAATTCTTTAATTTGGGCAGCTTTATCTGATTCATCCAAAGCAGCAACTAATTCGATTGGACTTTCTAAACGTTCTAAGTAAGCTTTTAATTGAGTTTTAATGTTTTGATCTAACAT
>NZ_JAKTHZ010000040.1:0-7231 GCF_027854645.1 Acinetobacter sp. AOR41_HL
AAAAAAGAAATCTTTATCTATTTAAATATGAATATTTGATATTTTTAATTCAATCCCTATTGCTAGTGCTTAAATATTATGCCAATATGAAGTTGGAAATATTTCCGAATAGATATTTCCTATTTCAGGTTTAAGCGTTTTTTTCGCTAAGTCCATTTCTGAATAAAAATAGGAAGTGGGCTTTTTTATTTTTAAATATTTCTGTATTATCAGTGTGTTGCTGTAGGTAACACTAAACCTTGTTGATCAGCGCAAATATCAAAAAGGGGAAGCTTGCCTAATAGCCAAGCTTTTTAAATTGATCAACTAAACACAATAATCCATTTCAAAGCTCATTAGAAAAATCAAACTTTCCTAGCTTTTATTCGTACTAATTTATTGAATCTAATCGTCTTTATAATTTTAAAAAATTCTTTAAACTAAAAATGGAAAATTTCTTGTTGCAACATTGTTATAATTGGACTACCTTAAGAAAAAATACTTTATAAAAATGAGGAGCTGCTGAAATGCCACAGTATCTCATGTTTGCGGAAAATGTTTATAACAAAATTAAAGATGAGGAATTATTTTCACATGACTGTATTGAAAATATGAACTTACTTATGACATGTATACGCAGAGAAATTAAGGGAACAGAATTTAAATTAAAATATAATTTTATTGATTTTGTTGAATTGTTTAGTAGACCATTAGATGAATGTAAAGTAAAAATAGATGTGAGTTTGATTCCTCCTCATAATTCAGAAGGTGAGTATATTTTATGGTTAGCTGGATTTATCGAAAAAATTACAGAAGGTGGACCTAAACCACCTCCGCCTATAAAGAAATTTATTCCAGAGTATATGAGCTTGAAATCTGAATTAGATTTTTTACCTTTAAATGAGGAAAAAATTCAAACCGAAGGTAAAGAAATTACGGATTACTTTAATTCAAAGCTCTATAAGTCAACTTTTAAGAAGTAATAATATATTGCCTGTGAGTTTAGCCACCGCCTAAGGGCGGTTTTTTTTATGGGTAAGAATAATGGATTCTACAGAATACTTTTGGCTTACTCGGAAAAAAGAACCTAAAACTAAACCTAAAAGCTGGCCACTGCCAAAGCCTACACAAAAATATCTAGAGGCAGAAGAAGAATTTACTGAAACTTTAGATAATCTGGAAATTAAATATGAAAAGAAATTTCAGTTTAAGTCTGCTAAGCACTGGCGGTTTGACTTTCATTTAATTGAGTATCGAATACTAGTTGAAATTGCGGGTGGTCCATGGTCTGGCGGTCGTAAGGGCAAACTTAAAAATAAAGCTTGTAGTCTTGATTGTTACGATGTGGCTGAAGAGATGGGCTACACCGTAGTTCGCATAGAGACAGCTTCAAGATGCCGCATTGATGAGTCTGGACTTTTGCAGTTACGGACTGAATACGCTAGTGAATGGCTAAAAAATTTAAAGAGGCAAATATTTAATGGATCAGATCAGACCATTTCCTCCAACTGATTTTATTGACCAAATAGATGAAGAGGAAGCGATTCGCATAGTACCTGCGTCTGATTTAAAAAATTGGGTAGTTGCTAATTTTCTTACACTTGGTGGACCTTTACATAATCCAGATCATGACCATATCGCTGAGATGCTTCATGACAATGAGGGGTTTTTGGCTTTTGCATGGGCTTCTACTGCTTATACGAGAGCTAAGCGCATGGTGCTCGGCCAATGTGAAAAGGTTATGTTTCAACAAGGCGGCTGGAAGAAAGCCCGTCAAGAGTAGCAAATGCGTGATTGGTTCGGTTTTGTTCCAATTTACTTAATCACTATCGATGCAAGCTTTTGTGAAAAGGCAAACGATAACGAATTTTGTGCTTTGCTTGAACATGAGCTCTATCACATTGGTGTAGAGCGAGATTCGGACGGTGAGATTATTTACAGCGATCATACTGGCTTACCAAAGCACTATTTAGCTGGCCACGATGTGGAAGAGTTCATCGGTGTTGTTAAGCGCTGGGGAGCTAATGACAGTGTTAAGCGGCTTGTTGAAGTCGCTAAAAACCCGCCGTTTGTTTCTGATTTAGATATTTCTAAATGCTGTGGAAACTGTGTAATTACCTGAGCCTTTTGGCTCATTTTTTTTGCCATGTTTCCTTGACGTACCTTGACGGATAGAGAGAAATGGCGACATTAAACAAAAAGCAGAAACTCTTTATTGTACAATCGCTTGCTGTGTTTAACACCCCTCAAGAAACAGTAAGTCTCGTCAAGGAGGAATTTGACATTGATGTTTCGAGACAGCAGGTAGAGTCATATGACCCTACAAAGTTTGCTGGGAGAGACTTAAGTAAGGAACTCAAAGAAATTTTCGAAAATACACGGGAAGAGTATTTGAGTCAGCCACTAAATAAAATCAGTGGAGCAAATGACATTGTTCAGTTGAAGATTTTAAGTGATTTGCTTTGGACTAAAAAAACAATGTGACCATGACAATTAAGATCGTGGACCAAATACAAAAGATCATGAAAGGGTTTTATGAGAAGAAGGGGGAACAAAATAATAAAGGTGGTAATTCTGAAGCGAACCAAACTAAAGCTGAAGTAGAACTTGAGATTAAAAAACTTGAACTTCAGAAGTTACAACGTGAGGTAAATCCACCTGAAGAGGATTACAAGCTTGTGCTGAATCCTGATGAGGAGATACCAAATGAGCCAATTCTTTAATCCTCCAGAAGGTTCAGTTCAATTAACGCCTAAGCAAGCCAATATTTATTTGTGGGGCTGGCAAAAAGAAGCTCGATTACGTGATGCTGTTTATGGCCGACGTTTCGGTAAAACATTCTTGGCCAAAGCGGAAATGCGAAGAGCCGCAAGACTAGCGGCTAAATGGAATGTTTCGGTAGAGAATGAAATCTGGTATGCAGCGCCTACCTTTAAGCAAGCAAAACGGGTTTTCTGGAAGCGACTAAAACAAGCTATTCCAGCATCTTGGCGAGCTGGTAAGCCTAATGAAACTGAATGTTCAATTACTTTAAGAAGTGGCCATATTATCCGTGTCGTTGGTCTAGATAACTATGATGACCTTCGTGGATCTGGTTTATTTTTCTTAATTATTGATGAATGGGCCGACTGTAAATGGGCTGCATGGGAAGAAGTGCTTCGCCCGATGCTTTCTACCTGTAAGTATATGGTGAACGGCGAACAGCGAGTTGGTGGCCATGTTTTAAGAATTGGTACGCCTAAAGGCTTTAACCATTGTTATGACACATTCATGGATGGTCAGCCAGGGCATCAGACTGTAAAAGCTTTTCTTACACTTCATTACAAGGTGGAAATATTCCTGAGTTTGAAATCATTGTTGCTAAACGCAAAATGGATCCTAAGACATTTAGTCAGGAACATGAAGCAAGCTTTGAGAGCTATCAAGGTGTCATCTACTATTGTTTTAACCGGTTGCTAAGTGCATCAAGTGAAACAGTTAAGGTTAATGATGTTCTTCATGTGGGAATGGACTTCAACGTAACTAAAATGGCTGCTGTGGTATATGTTCGCCGTGGTGAGCATATGCATGCGGTAGATGAGTTCTTTAATCTATTCGATACTCCAGCAATGATTGAGGCTATCCAAGAGCGATATCCTAATCACGAGGTTGCAGTTTATCCCGATGCTTCAGGTGAGAATCGAAAGTCGAGTAATGCTAGTGAGACAGATCTGGCTTTATTAAGAAAGGCAGGTTTTAAAGTCCATGTGAACAGTAGAAACCCAGCAGTTAAAGATCGTATTAACTCAATGAACGGTATGCTCTGCAATACTTTGTCTGAGCGTAGATTATTCGTAAATGTAGATAAATGTCCTCACTTTGCCAAATGCCTAGAGCGACAAATCTATGATGATTATGGACAGCCGGATAAGAGTGCCGGTTTTGACCATATGAATGATGCAGGTACATATCCAATTGCTTATTTATTTCCGATCGACAAGAAATCTGTTGGAGTTCGAAGGATTCGCGGAATGTCTTAAACAACGCACCTTTTTTGGTGCTTTTTTATTGGTGTTTTTATGGCAGTTACTGATAAACATCCGCAGTATATTGCTGCACAAAAAAGCTGGCAGATTATGCGTGACGCCGTTGCCGGCGAAGAGTAGATCAAACAGGCTCAGACAAAGTACCTAGCTAAATCGGCTGGCATGATTGAAGCAGAAAAGCAGGGTGATACTGCCGGAGAGATCTATAAAGCTTATCTAAGCCGTGCTCAGTATCCATTATGGGTTCAAGATTCGCTACGTACGATGATTGGTTTGGTTTCTAAGCTACCGCCAAATATTGTGATCGAAAGTACTTTGCTTCAAGAATTTATCGCTAATGCAACTAATGATGGATTTGGCCTTAAACAGCTCTTCATTAGAATTTGTCTTGAACTTCTGGTATTTGGTCGTTGTGGTTTGCTAGTGGATGTTGATTCCAATGGGGTTCCTTACTTTGCGCTTTATGACGCGCTTTCAATCATTAACTGGAAGGAAAACAGCATTGGTGGGCGAAAAGATTTAAAGCTTTTTGTGCTCGTGGAGCAATTTGATAATAGTGAAGATGAATTTGGCCATAACAGGATTATTAGCTAATTTTAAGGTGTTGATATTATATGAAAAAAATTATTTTTTTAAGCTTAGTTCTTGGTTTGGTAGGGATTAATGGTTGCTCAAAGGTGGAAAAAGAGTCAAAAGAAGCTATCTTAAGCACCTTAAAAGATCCTGATTCAGCCCAATTCCAAAATATAAAAGGATATTGCGGAGAGGTAAATTCTAAGAATAGCTACCGTGGTTATTCAATTTGCAATAATTTGGGAAGCACACTGCACTCCAAATAAATTATCTTTAAAAGAGCGCAATGAGTGTGTAAAGGATGCATATAATCAGTCTCTTATAATGGATGCAAGGCTTAAAGGGGTTTCCAAGGAAAGCTTAAGGAATGAAATACTAACAGACAAAAATGCATCAAAAGCAGAAATTCAAGAAGGCTTAAGAGATATTGATCGTGCGTATAACAGTAATTTCAAAGATAAGGGTCTATAGGCACAGGATGTTGTTGCTAAATGTGTAAAGTTGATTGATTAGTGAATTGGTAAAAAGCACCCTAGGGTGCTTTTTTATTTAGACAAAACGCACTTCAACATGTTTACCAATTGCCGCAGCATATTTTTGCAATGTGGCAATAGATGGTGATGGTTTGCCTGTGATCAATGCTTTTTCTAGCCGTGAAACGGCAGGTACATTTGTTCCCATGCGTTCTGCGATTTGCGCTTGGGATAGACCTGCCTCTCGAAGTGCAGTAAGTACCATATCGAGCAAGGGCATTTCTTCACGTTCAATTCGTTCGTATTCGGTACGCACTGCTGAACGAGATAATGCAAGTGCTTTCATTTCTTCATGTGTTCGCATTTTTCACCTCTTTCATGCGGTCAAGTGCTAGGTTTAGATCTTGCTTAGGTGTTTTTTGGGTTTTCTTAACAAAACTATGGAGCATTACAATGCGTTTACCGACTAGTGTGCAATACATAACACGAGCAATACCTTCTTGAGATTTTAAGCGCAACTCAAATAGTCCTTTACTCATTGGTAATGTGTGAGATTCTCCTAAGTTTGCGCCGGGGGTGAGTCTATTACTTTACCCAGTGCATTATTTAATATAGTTCTATAGACATCCAAGCATTCTTTGTAATTTTCAATAAACTTAGTCAACTCTATGTCATCAGGGCTACTTAATTTACGAAAATGTTTTCACTTCCTATTATTTCACGAAAATCAAAGCTCATTGTGCAACGAATATAAATATAAGATGACTTTTAAATCAGCTTGTCTCTAATCACGAATCCGCTAATATCCTCAAAAGCTATTTTTCTTGTCCATTTACCTCTTCAAATACACCTTTGGGGTTCAAAAGCATGTGTTTGATCGGTTGACCAGTGAGCTGATTAATATCCAAAAGATCATAAACCATTTGTTGTCCTAGCTGTTCACGCCGGACGGCTTCAACAATTTCCTGCATGTTTTGAAATTCTTCAAAACTCAGAACAACAGCTTCGGGCGTATTCTTCGTATAAACAAAAACAGGTTTATGACTTTCTTTGACACATTGAATAATTTTGCTCCAAGATTTGCGAACATCAGACGCAGAAACAATCGCACCGTTTATAAAAGTTAATCGACTCATATCTAAGACCTTATACTGGATGGCAAAAATTAAATCACTTTAGAATATTGTTCCGAATGTAAGAAAACGACCGTTATTTATTATGGGGCTATTATATATTTCTAAAATTAGTAGATGATATTTGTATGTAACTATATAATCTAAAAAAATAAATTTTAAATCGTGCAAATTAAAAATAGGTAAAGCTATGCTTACTGGAGTCTATATAAATAATGTTGCTACTTATAGTGTACCAACACAATTAGATGGTTTAAAGCAGATAAATTTTATATTTGGGGCAAATGGGTCTGGAAAAACTACAATTGGTAGAATTATAGATCAACCATTAGGCTACACACATTGTTTACTTCAATGGCTTGGTGAAGAACCAATAAAAACTCTAGTCTATAATAAAGATTTTATTGATCGTAATTTCAATCAAGAAAATACCGTTAAAGAAGTTTTTACTCTAGGTGACGATCAAGTTGAGGCAGAAGGTCAAATTGCTTTATTGCGTCCACAAATGAGGGTGAATGGAAGCGTAAAAAACATCAGCCTGAATATCGTCGCCAATGGCGTAAATTACATATTGGTATAGATGCTAAAACCTTACAAATACGCGCTGTTCAGCTCACAACCAGCAATGTGAGTGATTCACAGGTACTTGGTGATTTACTCGATCAGATTCCACAAGATGAGAGAGTTGACTCCGTCTATACCGATGGAGCTTATGATACCAAACAGTGCCGACAGGTCATTGCGGATCGGCAAGCACATGCAGTGATTCCACCAAGAAAAAATGCGAAGCCATGGAAAGATAAAAAGATGGGCTCGCTAGAACGCAATGAGTTGCTTCGAACAGTTAAACGTTTAGGAAGAACTATTTGGAAGAAATGGTCAGGCTATCATCGGCGAAGTTTGGTTGAAACCAAGATGCATTGCATCAAATTATTAGGGGATAAACTCAGTGCGAGAAATTTTCAAAGCCAAGTCAATCAGATTCATGCACGTATGGCAGTATTAAATAAATTTACGGACTTAGGCAGACCACATACCCGAGTTGTCA
>NZ_JAKTHZ010000041.1:0-63965 GCF_027854645.1 Acinetobacter sp. AOR41_HL
AAGCTCATATACTCTGGAATAAATTTCTTTATAGGCGGAGGTGGTTTAGGTCCACCTTCTGTAATTTTTTCGATAAATCCAGCTAACCATAAAATATACTCACCTTCTGAATTATGAGGAGGAATCAAACTCACATCTATTTTTACTTTACATTCATCTAATGGTCTACTAAACAATTCAACAAAATCAATAAAATTATATTTTAATTTAAATTCTGTTCCCTTAATTTCTCTGCGTATACATGTCATAAGTAAGTTCATATTTTCAATACAGTCATGTGAAAATAATTCCTCATCTTTAATTTTGTTATAAACATTTTCCGCAAACATGAGATACTGTGGCATTTCAGCAGCTCCTCATTTTTATAAAGTATTTTTTCTTAAGGTAGTCCAATTATAACAATGTTGCAACAAGAAATTTTCCATTTTTAGTTTAAAGAATTTTTTAAAATTATAAAGACGATTAGATTCAATAAATTAGTACGAATAAAAGCTAGGAAAGTTTGATTTTTCTAATGAGCTTTGAAATGGATTATTGTGTTTAGTTGATCAATTTAAAAAGCTTGGCTATTAGGCAAGCTTCCCCTTTTTGATATTTGCGCTGATCAACAAGGTTTAGTGTTACCTACAGCAACACACTGATAATACAGAAATATTTAAAAATAAAAAAGCCCACTTCCTATTTTTATTCAGAAATGGACTTAGCGAAAAAAACGCTTAAACCTGAAATAGGAAATATCTATTCGGAAATATTTCCAACTTCATATTGGCATAATATTTAAGCACTAGCAATAGGGATTGAATTAAAAATATCAAATATTCATATTTAAATAGATAAAGATTTCTTTTTTAAATAGTTTTATTTTTAGCCTACATAATTTTTTTACTTATCAAGAGTTATAAAGAATATGTGCCCATCAATAGGTAATACTTAATAAGGTCTTATGTGTAGTAACCATTAGGCTCTAGAGAGTAAGAACTCAAACTGACTAAAAATAAAAAATAATTAATTTTCAATATTAATGATCATATACTGCAAAGTTATGTATATTCCAACTTCTCCATTGTTGAGTGCCTCATATAAGTCTTCATCAACGAAATCTCCAGATTCATCATATAGCCATTTATGAATTTGAATAATTTGTATATTCCCTTTTTTGTCTATTCTTGCTATTGGGTCTATTACGGACCGAACTATCACTTTCTTCTTCGTCTTAACATCGAGCAATGTGATAATTGTCATTATAAAATCCTTATAAATATCCTGTATAACAACTACTCTCAATCAATAAAGATTTTTATATTTAAATTACTTAAATAGCAATCTTTTCAATCTAAAAAATAAATTAAAAACACTTCAATAGTATGTGCCTATTAGAAAAGATACCTTAAATATTCTACTAGCAATAAAAAACCGCTTTAAGGGCGGTTCATCTAAAATTCACAGGTACTTAATGAAGATTTTTTTTCTGTCTTTGCATCTTTCTGGGCTCACAAATTTTTCCAATAAAGTTAGTTAACCACAAAATACTTTCTTCACGATCTTCAAAATGAGGTATAAGGCTTAAATCTACTTTTATTTTGCGATCAGCTAAAGGCAAACTTAAACAATGTTCAAAGTCTATTGAGCTGTACTTCAATTTGAGTCTTTTTTCTGCGGCTTGATTCTTTATCTCAGCCATAATGCGATTTAGATTAACAATCAAATTATTTGAAATTTTATTATTTTCATATACCCGTTCGTAAACTGTCTCAGCTACATCAATGTAATTTATTAGCTCTACATTCTCATTCATAGCATTTGTACTCCGTTTTTTTAATTATTCTCCTAAAATCATGTTTATTTGAGTTACCTAATGCATCATCTAAGTAAATATTGTTTAAATTCGATTAATTTAATTTTAAATAAATTATTGAATTAATAATATAATTATTGGATTTTATAATATTTATATACATCATTCTTCTTAACGCCCCTCTTTCTATCTTTTGCCCATCAAGTTCACCACCAACACAGATATTCATTTTAAGTACCAAATTCTAATTAGACTGGACTATAGCATAAATATAAACATGCTTAAGTGGGCATTCTTAAACGCTTAAGATTTAGACAAGCATTCAATTTAGATGATTTATAATGTAACGACCATGTATTTAGGATGAAGACAGCTAATGTGTGGTGTAAATCTAACCATTAAATCAAAGGAACATTACTTAATGCAAAGAAAAGGGGGCGCTTTTAACGATTGTACTGGTGGCGCTTGGTGCCCACCACCAGTACAACACAATATCAACTCTACAATTAATTAATATGGAGGTGACACAAACAAATAACTATCATTTCTAATAGAATTTCAGGTGGCGATGTTTGGCGACGAGCCACCTGATTTAATTTTAAATCATAATTGAAATCTAGCAAGTATAAAAACAAAAAGCCCATCAAACGATGAGCTTTAGATCAGTGAATTACTTATACTTCGTCCACTATATCAAAAATATGCCATAAAGCGTCTAGACAGTCAACAAGTCTAAATTATGCTTTTCTACTAATTGAGAAGCTTTTAAACGTTCAACGATTTTAATCATTAGATCATTGGCAGTTATAACGTCGATTCCTTCAAATGCTTTTAGTGTTAATTGCAATTTATTATTAATTACATTTGTAATTATTGATATTTTACCAAAATAATCAGGGTAGTATTTCAAAGTTTCATTAACTTTCTCCCGACTAACGCCTTCATATAGTTTTACAGTGTATGTTTTCATTTGAACCTCCATTTTGTCTTAATCTTTTATCATGACCTAATAAATAAAATCTAGCGCAACTCACCATAATTGCGACCTGAGCTTTAGATTGGTTTGTTTCTTGAGCAACCTTCAACAATCCTTTATTTTCAACCTTATTTTTAATTAAACAAATTAATGCAAACTTAGTTGTAAAATCTGTTTTATCAGAATTTAATAGACTTCGTAAAAGTGCTTGAATTTGATCCGCCTCATAATCACTGATCTCACATCGAATATAAGATTTACTTTTTTGTACTTCTTTGCCAGCTTCACGCATCAACCAGTAAATTTGATTGATATGAAGCCCATCTGGCAAATCACCCCCTTTCATTCTAACTGTTTCACACCATGCGCCAAACTGCTCTAACCAACCGTCAATAGTATATTTAGACCAATCCATTTGTTGTGTTTTTAAAACTGCACTCATTTTTCACCCACCAATTGCTCAATTTGTTTAATCGCCACGCCTGCTTTAACTTGCTCTGTACTAAACCGTAAAACTGTAAAACCCATCATTGCTGCAGAGTTGTATTTCTCCATATCCCCTATATAGCCTTTGCCCCTTGTATGACGGCCTCCACTCCAGATCCCGCCTTCCACCTCAATCAAAATCTTTGTACCCGTTATTAAAAAATCTGCTCTCCATTTACGATCAGGATGGAACTTATATTCCTGTTCAAAACCAATCTTGCATGCTCTTAAATGCGTTGCCAGAACCATTTCACCCACACTTGGTTGTCTGGCAACTTGCTTTGCTGAACGCCGCTTTTTATTTTTCTTTATCGGAAATAACTTGCGGTATTCAGCAATGCTGACTGACGACATCAAGCACCACCCTTCAGCAAATGGTCCAACTCCCTAGCAAAATGGCTATACATCTGAGACTTTTCAAAATCTCTTATACGACTTAATTCATGTGCCTCAACTCTGTACCTCTGAGCCATTTCACTTATTGATTTTTTAAGCTCATCCAGATTCGCTTGTTGTTCTTTTTGAATCTCCCAAGCCCACTTTCCAGATTTACCCTCAAACTCACTCATGACTGGCTCCTTTATAATTCTCAAAGAAGAACGTCACAGGTTTTGTCTTAATTTCAATCAAACCGAAACGAAGTAAATGACGAGCATGTGTGCTATCACGTAATAACTGCACATCACGGTAATGTGTAAGCAACTTTCGCCACCCTTCCAGCGGCATAGACGATTTGTTTGTATTGCAAGGAACACATGCAGGGTTCATGTTTTCTAAAGTATCGTTTTGCGGTCTAGTCATTTCGCCTGAAATCAACTTGCCACCACCAACATGAATTAAATCTCGCTTCACTGCTTCGATATGGGCTGCATGCCACTTATCGCCAAGCAAATCACCACAGTAAGCGCAATGTCCACCAAACTTTTGTTTTAGCTCAGCACGTTGCTGTTTAGTTAGTTTCATTGGTGAATTCCTTTCTTAATATGTTCTTTACGCGCCAACCACCACAAAACCAGCACCGCTAATAGCTGCTGTAAAAAATGAAATGAGTAAACCCCACGCTAAAATCTCGAATTTATTCAAGCCGCCTCTCCTTTACCTTTTTGTTGAAATCCAACCTGAATGAGGTATGGCATCAATTTTTGTTGTTGCTCTGGATCTGCAAGTTTCACTGCGACACGTGCAGCAAGTTGTTCATAGCTCTCGTTACCTTCAGCGTATTTGCTTGCAAACTCAGGATGTACAGAAAGTTTTTGAGCAAATGAGTAAATCTGTTTTGAACTAAGAGTATTTGATTCTCCCTGCGGGACTCGGACCTGCGTTCCAGAATTTGGTTTTTTAGATTGTTCACGTGCTTGGTATTTTCCACATGCGTTGATTAACCAATCTGCAAAGTGGTAATTCATGAGTTCATCACAAAGATTCTTCTCGGCGTTGTAGAGTTCAAATGCTCGTAACTCTCGATCGAACCAATTCGCATTTTTAATCTGCTCGTAAGTTTCCTGATCAGTTGCCAAAAGAATTTCTTCACCAAGTTTTTTCAAACTCAACCATGTTTTTTTATTTTTAGATTCTTCTGATAGATTCTTTGAAAGATTCCGTGTCCCAACGTTGGGACTGTTTAACGGAATTGTTGGGACTCTTTCATGGAATTGTTGGAACTGTTCCGTTGTTGGAACTGTTCCATTGTTGGTATTGTTTAAATCATCATTTTCAGTGTCAAAGTGTACCTTTGTTGGTACTGTTTCCCGACCTTTGACTCCGATCAAAAGATAGACTTTTACCTGCTTAGTTTTACCTTCGCGCTTACCAGTATCGATAATAAATCCGTCTTCAATTAACTCATCAATGATTTTTAAAACGGTCTTACGGTCCATTTCCGTGTCATCAACTAAACGAGCAATACTTGGATAGCATTCATGTGTTTCACCAGCTCGATCGGCTAGTGAAAGAAGGACTAATTTTTTGAGTGGTTTTAATGCTCCACCCACCTTTTGTTTTTGACGGGTTTTCCAAGCCCAAACTGTTGCATCTAGACTCATTTATCCCCCTCTTCATTCAACTGAATGAATGTGCTACCCAAATAGCGGATCCGTTTAGCTCGATATAAACTTGAGATGATCGGGCCAGCATGAATAAGATAAATCCCATGTTTTCCATGCTCGTCAACCAAATCCTGCATGAATTCATCACGTGTTACAGCAGCATTTTTTTTGTCACGGTTTTGGCGGGCTAAATTTTCCTTCCGTTTTTTCAACAAACCAGACAAAGTTCTTAATGCTGGTTCATGCCAGGATTGAATATGCTTTCGTTGTTGTTCAAAGGTACTCATGACACCTCCGCTAATGCTTGCTCAGCTTTTGTTAGGCGGCGTTTAGCGTTGAGCTCTGCTACTGTTGCTGTGCGGATTTCTTTTGAAGAAACCAGAATCAAATGATTCTCTGATTTGATGGTCCATAAACTAGTCAAAGTTTTGTTTTTAACTTCAAACAAATCATTTGATTTAAAAGTACGGCACTCTTCAGTATGCACCACCATATCACCAACTAAAAAATCTAGATCGTTGCTATTCATTGATTGATTTGATAAATTAGTTTTATTCATTTGATTCACCTCGACTGAATGCCTATAAACCACTCCTGTTCGCGCAGGTAGTGGTTTTTTAATATCCGAGTTTTTCCTTTTGACAGCTGATTTCGTCATGAAATAAGTCATCCACCGTTTCTATACGGTTCATCCAACTTTTAGACATGACTAAAAGTGCAGCAACACGTTCCTTATCAATACTCTGATAATCTTTAGGGACGACTTTTAATCCAAGCAAACTCAATAGCTCGCAAAACATTTCAATTTCATTCAAGCCATTGTTTTTCTTATCTGTTTTAAGTCGAGTTATAGTGCTTGGATCAACTTTTAATTGTTCAGCAATCTCTTTTTGATTGCTTATATCAAGGCCATGCAATATGCGGGATACGCCATTTCTGGCACTTGCAGAAATATCAACTGATAATTTGCTCATCTTGTTACCTAAGCCACTTGTTTGGTTTTGCAATGCTTTTTCCAAAGCTTTTGTAATTTGGTTGCAATTTCATGCGATAAGCGTTTACCACATACCCCGCGCTCTAAATCACTAACGTAATTCTGTGAGCACCCGATCTCGGTACCAATTTGAGTTTGTGTTAAGCCCTTTTCACGCAAATCTGAAATCATGTTTGGCCATTGATTCATGCGAAGCTCCTATATTTTTAGGTAAATATATAGGTTTTCCGATATTTTAACAATAGCCAAAGCGATACTAATTTGTATCAGAATTCCGATATACGTATTTAAGGAAATACATATGGCTACTTTGGGTGAAAACTTAAAAGCAATACGAAAAGCAAAAAAGATGACTCAAAAAGAGTTAGCTCAGAAATCTGGTGTAAAACAATCTGTAATTTCTGATCTTGAAACAGGAAATGCCAAGTCGACAGGTTCAATACTTGAATTAGCAAATGCCCTTGGGGTTACAGCTGAAGAATTAAAAAAAGGTGTAGTTGGGGAACTTATTACCACCAACGTTGTGCCAGTTCAAGCTCGAATGGCACCCGTTTTATCTTGGGTACAAGCAGGTAATTTTACTAATGTTGAATCAGTAGATATGTCTCAAGTTACGGAATGGTTCCCTCTCCCAGATGATTGCGAAAAATGTTTTTATTTAAAAGTACGTGGTGTAAGTAATGAACCCGATTTTGTAGAAGGTGATTATATTGTTGTAGATCCGACAGTATATTATTCAGATATGCAATCTGGAGATATCATTGTCGTCCGTAAAGACAAAGATGCTACTTTCAAAAAACTGGTTATTGAATCTGATGGAACAAGGTATCTAAAAGCGATTAACCCAAATTTTCATCCCAATATCATTCCAATTGACGAAGATTGCTATTTTATTGGTCAAGTAATAGATTCATTGAGATATACATACCGTGGAAAACGAAGAGTAAGAAAGAGTTAAGATGAAAGTTTTTAAAATAATTTTGTTATTGCCAGTCTTAGTTTTAACTGGATGTTCAGACACTATTAGCCGAGCTGAACATGATGCTATCGTGTATGAGAAAGATCAGAAAATTGCTGAATTAGAAGAGCATATTGCTGAGTTAGAAGCTAAACTAGAGGAAGTAAACAATCAATTTGAGCGCTTTGAAAATGAAAATTGGCGTGACGTCGTTCCAGATGTGGATAATGCTCTTGATGACTTAAATAGTGAAGTTGAAAATAATCCTTCATCAAACTACTAACAGTGCTAGACCATAAATATCAATTAAATAATTTTAATTAATCCCCCCTTGTTAAAGTGATTTTTGTGTTTCAAGAGATCAATATCGGAATACCAGTAAAAATATCGGAATAGCTATTGACTACAAATATCGGAAATGCGATATTTGTCTCGTAGACAACAAAAAAGCACACCGCCCCTCCCCAGGTCCGATGTGCTTTTGCAAAACTGCGAGATCAATTATGAACGTAAAAACCTTTTCAAACAAGCATAAGGTAACTGGAGTTACAGCAATTGCTGTACTTGTAGCCTTGAGTTCTTGTGAATATCGAACTGCTAATTCTAGCGTCCCTTCTAATTACTCATATGAAAGCAAACAAGTAGTTGCTTCTGAATATGAACTCTTAGGAATTAAGCAAACTGGTGAAAAAACTGGTGTAGCTGTTATCCGCATAGACGGCTTCAAATTAAACGTAAGCTTCGATTTTGACGGCGTAGCTGATAGCTATGGTGTAGCTGGATCTGATTTTACAGCGGCTGAAATTACTAACCTTGCTATTGAGTCAGTAACTGACATAAGCGGCAAACCTTGGAATGATTTCACCAATCATGACGACCATAAAAACATAAATATTTTATTAGCGGGCTATATCGACCGTAATAAATGGTTGGAGGCAGCCTAATGAAAGATTATAACTGCCCTACTTGCAAGAAGATGATTCCTGTTGACCGTTCAAAAATCAAAGCTGGTGATGAGGTTTCATTTTGCAGAGTAACCCAATCTTCTAATTCTGCACGTTTTTCTTCAAGAGAAGGAATTGTCAATTGCCGTGAAGGTGATGTGGTTTTAGTTAAATACCGTCAAGAAATTATTCCTTTAAATGTAAAGGACGTTTCTCCAGTTGATGCTCCAAGCCCGCTTACGTATGCCTTTGTTGGTACATGCGAATGTAAGGAGGCTGAGCATGTCTAATTTCAAAAAACACCCTGACGGCTACAAGTCATTTTTAGGCCGTGATGATAAGGGCCTCTACTCTGTTCGTATTGGCTGGCAAGTGTACGCATCTAATGCTAATGGCTCAGTTCTTTACAAGGTGAAGGACTCAGTTAAGACGCCTTTAAATGTGTTTAGGTTCCAAACTTCTTATCCAAAAGTTTGGAATGAACTCACCCAAGAAATCGATTTTCAGCGCAGAAAGCAGCTCGCTATAAAACTGCGTGAAACAAATATCCCTACTTATGACCGCAAAGCTTACAAGCAAAAACGCGGCTTCACCGGCTCTAGATGAGGATAAGAAAAATGACAACTGAAAACTCAAAAGACAACTTACATATCTGGAATGCAGTTAAGCAAACGCCTACCAATTTTCTTAAAAAAATTGAGTTTGGTTATTTAAAAGGTAAATCAGATATTAACCCTCAATGGCGATTAATGGCTATGACTCAGGCCTTTGGACCTGTTGGTCATGGCTGGACTTATAGACATGTGCGTTTGTGGTCCGAAACTGCGCCAGATGGAACCATTATGGCTTTTGCTGAAGTAGCAGTAAAAACCAAGATTGATGGTGTTTGGGGTGAGGAATTTTTCGGCAACGGCGGTTCAGCAATTGTTGAAGTTCAAAAGGGCAAATTAGTAGCGATTGATGAAGGTTATAAAAAGGCCGTTACTGATGCTCTTGGTGTAGCGTTTAAAGCTATTGGTGTGGCAGCTGATGTCTACCTCGGTAATTTTGATGGAAGTAAATATCTATACAACTATGACTATGCCTATCTAGAGCAAAATGCCTCTACCCCAGCAGGTCAAAATACAAATCAAAATAATCAGACAATCGCTCAGGGTGGTAACCAGAAGCCGCCTCGTACTCAGGACCAACTATATCAAGATGCATTAAAAGCAATTAAAGATGCACCAGACACCAACATCTTAAATGCTGCGATTAAGAAGTTTAAAGGTACTACGTATGAGGCGGGTATCAATAGAGCATGCCAAGCACGTGCCGATCAGATGGGTTGGGCACCTAAAAACAATCCTCAGCAAGTTCAGCAACAACAGTCGTTACATCACTAAAAGGAGAGCTATTTATGTCTAACTTACTAACTGCAGCTGAAGCATTTGCAGCTCTTCAAAACGGTAAAACTGTTCTATGTCGTCCAGCCGGAGACATGTTGGACTTTGCCGATTTAGATCAATTCCCCGCTTCTGTTTTTGGCAAACCGGGTTTTGAATTCTGCATCAAAATCGAAACTATTGAACTGGCTGGCATTACATTCACAAAGCCATTAACTATTGATGAGTATGAAGACGGTCAGGAAGTTTTTGTAATCAGTACATATTCACCTACGGTCTATGTTTTAGATTTCAAAACTAACGCATTAATTGATTCTATTAACAGTGGCTTCGTTCAACGTGATGCAGAAAACGCCAAGCTTCAATTAAAAGCACTGTCCAAAGCGTTAGGTTTTGAAGTTAATGATGACTTAAGTGTTATTCGCTTAGGTGATGAAAAAAAGAAACAGCGTGGCAAGAAATCAAAAGCTGAGCCAGTGGCAAAAGTAATACCTTCTGAAGTTTTCCCTGCAGATAAACAGCCAGCGATTGTTATTACAGAACAAACTAATGTCACAGCTTCCGAAGACCTATTAACTCCAGTTACTAACGAACTTAATATTAAGCCGAATGTTAATGCCCAATTTGAAATTTTGCTTGATGCAATCCGTATTTGCCAGTCAGAAAAAGAGCTAGATTCAACTTGTGCGAATCTTGAAAAAGAAGGCTTTACTCAAGAGCAAATTGACCAAATAAATCTGGCTAAGCAAGAACGATTAATTGAACTCGATTTTATTGAAATGGATGCTGCTGATACAGCTAGTGAACAAGTTTTTTCTGATTTAGATGCGCAAGCAAATGATGAAGTGGCAACCATTTCAATGCCTGAAAATTATGAATCATTAGTTCAAAGCATCCAGAACTTTCATACCCCTGAAGAAGTTAATAGTGTTATCCGTTACACCACTAAATGGACGGAGGAACAACGTAAGCCACTATTAAATGAAATGCACAAACGCCTTGCAGAGTTAAAGCAAACAAAACAAGAAGATGATGGATTATCACCTTTAATCGTCCGCCTCCAATATGCGGCAGATCTAAAAACGCTTGAAGAATTAGAGTTAGAAATTCCTTCACGCCATCAAGACGTTCATAAAACCTTATGGAATATGGCCAAAAAGCGCCGTAGTCAACTCAATGCGGCCGCTCATGAACCAGCATATCTTTTAGAGGATGGCTTCTAATATGAAAGATCAGTACAAGAAAGTGAGCCAAAAACACATGCTTGGTTTTATGTACTACTTGCAATTGCTGGGCTACGTAATAGTCCGGCAAGGCATGGATCAAGCAATGTTTCTAACCAAACATTATGCGGTACCAGTCGCTTGGCGCCGCATAACGATCGACTATCACAATCGATTAAATAAACCGGCACAACAACTTTATAAAGAGTTTGTTGAGTGGACTAAAGAAGAATATTTGAGGGCTTAGGTAATGATTGATCTAAATAAAAAAAGAGAAGCTTTTGAAAGATTTCATGCCAAAAAATGTAATTGCAGTTATGAAAGTTTAAAACGTCAACTAGATAGACAAGAGGCACTAACAGGACACAGATATTTACCAACTAGTCCTCGTCATGAAGCTTGGTTGATTTGGGATGCTGCATGGAATGACGCCAGTGCTCAGGTGTTGCCAACTTGGATCAGCATGGATGATGAATGGCCGCCTACTGACATAATGGTACTTATTTGTTGGGCTGATGCACCTGATGTTACCCCCGAACAAGACTATATGACTATTGATGAAGATTTAAATAGTGTATGGGCAAATTATCATAATGATGCGCCTTCACACTGGATGCATTTTCATAGTGTGCCAAACGTATCTGGAGCTGCTAATGAGTAAGGTTATTGGTGAAGTTAATTTGAATCCTAGCCGTATTGAAGGCACTCCGGATCAGGTAGCGGTTCATATTTTTAAAGAAGTTATTTGCCCAAGTACTGAAGAGCTTCTCAAGAATAATCCTGAGGCAGCAAAGGTCTTTGCATACCATATTTTTGGTTTGGCGCTTTCTCAGCTAGCCGAATTCCATTCAACTAAAAGTTTAGATAAAGCTGTAACCGTTACTCTTCACAACCTTTTGCGTCAATTGAAGAAAGAACGTAATGAGTTGAGGAACTAAAGGATGAGTGGATTAAAAGTTAAAACATGTAATTTTTGTGATGACGGGAACGGTGAATGCATTTTCCCCTATTACGGCCTTGCCCCTCATATTCATACGAAGCCAATTGGCGGTACTGAATTTATAGATGTTTCATTACCTGAAAACTTTAGTCCTGATGGGGATGGTTTAGGCATATATACACACTGTCTGAATTGTGGGGGTGATGGCACATATGAAGGCATCCAGTTAGAAGTTAAAGCGGAAAGTAAGGAGGGCTAATGTGGATAAATATCTGACATCTAACAATGTGTGTGAGATGTTTCATATTACTAAACGCACACTTAATCGGTGGGAAATTAACACACCTTGGGGGATTCCATTCCCAGCCCCGGCATTAAGTTCTGAGGGCGGAACAATGAAAAGATACCTCGCTACTGATGTAATGAAGTGGGAGGAAGAATGCCAGCAAAAGAAGCAACTAAAAAAAGCTATATAAGTTGTACCGAAGCTAACAATCAGCAAACTTGATGAAATTAGTCCAGATCAATGATTGTTAGCATATTTACGTTACTATATACTGTCCGCCGAATCACGGCTTGCTAGATAAACTCAGCAATTTCATTTATGTACATAATGGTGTACATATAATGAAACCAAGGAAGCAAGAATATACTTTTCCCGTTTAATTATAAGGGTTTAGGCGATATGGCATTAATCGTTCAAAAATATGGCGGTACTTCTATGGGTACCCCCGAGCGCATTTTAAATGTTGCTCGTCGTGTGAAGCGTTGGCATGATCACGGTCACAAGGTTGTTGTGGTCGTATCTGCAATGAGTGGTGAAACAAACCGCTTACTTGCCCTCGCTAAAGCCATTACCGAAACACCTGACCCACGCGAGTTAGACCAAATGGTTTCAACCGGTGAACAGGTGACGATTTCCATGTTAGCTATGGCACTTAATTCGATTGGTGTGGAAGCTAAATCCTATACCGGACGTCAAGTCGGTATTAAAACTGACAGTGCATTTACCAAGGCGCGTATTGAGTCGATTGACACAGATGTCATGACCAATGACCTAGATGCAGGCCGTGTTATTGTAGTTGCAGGCTTCCAAGGCTTTGACGCTAATGGAAACACAACTACTCTAGGACGTGGTGGTTCAGATACTTCTGGTGTTGCGATTGCTGCTGCACTTAAAGCAGATGAATGCCAAATCTATACTGACGTTGATGGTGTTTACACTACAGATCCTCGTGTTGCTCCTAAAGCGAAGAAAATTGATCGTATTTCTTTTGAAGAAATGCTAGAAATGGCATCATTAGGTTCAAAAGTTTTACAAATTCGCTCAGTAGAATTTGCCGGAAAATATCAAGTTCCTTTACGCGTATTATCAAGCTTTGATAATGATGACGACGGCGCATTTGACGACGAATTTAAAGAAAATGTAGGTACACTCATTACTACTGAGGCAGAAGACACTATGGAACAGCCAATCATTGCAGGTATTGCTTTTAACCGTGACGAAGCAAAATTAACGATTTTAGGTGTACCTGATGAACCAGGTATTGCTTCTAAAATTTTATCACCAGTAAGTGATGCCAACATTGAAGTGGACATGATAGTCCAAAATGTTGAAGAAGATGGCACAACAGATTTTACGTTTACTGTAAACCGTGTTGATTTAGCGAAAGCTGAAAAAATCTTAAATGAAACTGCCAAAAATATTGGTGCACGCGAAGTTTCAACACGTGACGATATTGTAAAAGTTTCGATTGTTGGTGTGGGTATGCGCTCACACGCTGGTGTAGCAAGCAAGATGTTTACTGCCCTCGCAGACGAAGGTATTAATATCCTTATGATCTCAACATCTGAAATTAAGGTGTCTGTCATCATTGATGAGAAATATCTTGAACTTGCAGTTCGTTGCCTACATACCGCTTTTGGTTTAGATCGCGAACACGGTGAAAGCAGCGCCCGCGCTTAATTTTACCAACCGGTCAAGAATTCATTAAAAAATGTTTACTTGTCCGACAATAATCAAAGAAAACACAGAGCCGCTATAGTTTTTTTTATAGCGGCTCTGTTATATT
Source organism: Acinetobacter sp. AOR41_HL (assembly GCF_027854645.1). Classification (NCBI taxonomy): domain Bacteria; kingdom Pseudomonadati; phylum Pseudomonadota; class Gammaproteobacteria; order Moraxellales; family Moraxellaceae; genus Acinetobacter; species Acinetobacter sp. AOR41_HL. Next base: position 13,819 of record NZ_JAKTHZ010000041.1, read on the forward strand.
AAACGGAAAGTTTTTTGGCAGAGATTATCAAAATATGACTTTGTTCTCATATTTCTGTTAGAATCTGACTGAAAACTGAGGTTGAGCTTTTTATTTGGGTACCAATATTGCAGTTTTAAGCGTTTAGCAAGGAGATAAACATGCTGATTCTGACCCGCCGTGTCGGGGAAACATTAATGATTGGGGATCAAGTCAGTGTTACTGTGCTTGGCGTCAAAGGAAACCAGGTTCGAATTGGTGTGAATGCGCCAAAAGAGGTTTCTGTTCATCGCGAAGAAATTTATCAACGTATTCAACATGAACGTGCAATGCATGAACACCTTCAACATCTTGATCAAGATTATCAAGTTTCATATGAAGATGATAATTATGCACAGAAAAACTTCAATCGTTAGTATGAAGTTATTCTCTCCCTAATTAAAGCGACTTTATAGTCGCTTTAAATTTTTTGGGAGTATATAAATTTATAGCCCTAATGCACGTTTTACAGGTGCATAACTACGACGATGCTGATCGATTACACCGTGAGCTGCAATCGCTTCAAAATGCGCTTTAGTTGGATAACCCTTATGTTTGGCAAAACCAAATAATGGATATTGCTGATCTAATTCAGCCATTTGGCGATCACGTGTAACTTTTGCCAAGATACTCGCGGCACTAATCTCGGCATGGCTAGCGTCGCCACCAACAATCGCTTCACAAGGAATAATGATGCCTTTTGGAATTTGGTTGCCATCTACAATGACTTTTTGAGGCTGTGTTTTTAGACCATCCACGGCACGTTGCATAGCCAAAAAAGTTGCTTGCAAGATATTCAGCTCATCAATCTCTGCATGGGTAGCTTCTGCTATTGACCATGCCAAAGCTTTTTCCTGAATTTCGATAAACAACTTTTCACGTTTCTTTTCAGTTAATTTTTTAGAATCGTTTAATCCTAAAATTGGATTGTTCGGATCTAAAATAACAGCTGCAGCAACAACTGAACCCACTAGTGGGCCTCGCCCCGCCTCATCTACGCCTGCAACAAACATGTATACTCCAATAAAAAAAGAGGCCGATCAATATGAGTCAGCCTTCTTTGAAACTCAAATTATTAATTACTTTTGCAAAGCTTCGGCTACACAAGCGTTTACAGTATTAGAGACAACCTGATTTACAACTGTTGCACGTGCCGCAGGGTCAAGTGCAGCAGTAGCCAAATCAACTGCTGTAACACTGTTTGGTGCCTTTTCACTTACGCAACCACAAACATTAGTTTGAATACTATCACGTTGTTCAGCAGTCATAAGCTTGGTTGCTGTTTTCCATGCAGCAACATTATTAATTTCTGTAATACATTTCGCGTTTACAGCCACTTTTAATGCAGTCATGCCTAACTGTTGAGTTGCTGTTTCTGTAGAACCTGCACCAGGCGTGGTCGCACATGCCGTTAAAGCTAAAACAACTGGTGCCATAGCAAGCATCAATTTTTTCATCATTTTTTCCTTTGATCGAACGTAAGCAGCGCGTATTTTGCCTAAACTTGTGCTTAGAAGAAACAAATAAATTGATGCATTTGTGCAATCTAACTCTGTTATTTTCCAACTCAAGTTGACTATGTTTCTTCAATTAAAGCGTTCTGTTTATAGCACGCTCCGTTACGAGAACAACATTTCTCAAAATCAACCCTTTCTCATAAAATCTAGCACTAAAATGACAAAAAAATAGGGTCTTTTATGCCTGCCTCATCCTCTCAATACTACACCCGTACTGCACAGATTCTGCATTGGGTCATGGCAATCATTTTCATTACCGCTTGGGTGATTGGCTTTTATAGTGGAAACTTTTTAAGTTACGATGCTGATGGTAGCTTTAAAGGTGATGTCATTACACTACATAAAAACATTGCCACAACCATTATTTTTCTAGTAGTTATTCGCCTTTTCTGGCGTTACACCCACCCAGCCCCACAGCTCCCTGACACCATGTCACCCACTATGAAAACCCTAGCTCACATCGGACATTTATTGCTTTATGTGATTTTAGTGGCTTTACCTGTGACAGGATGTTTATTTAGCTGGAGTGCTGGTCATCCTGCCCCTGTTTTATATTTATTTGAAATTCCACGTTTAGTACAAGATAACCCCGAGATATTAGCGATTGTTAAACCATTACATATTTATATTTCGTGGTTTGCAGGTTTACTTATTGTTGGGCATGTTCTGGCAGCTTTAAAACATCACTTTGTCGATAAAGATAATGTTTTAAACAGTATGACCAAACAGCCTAAATAAATTCTATGTTAAAAAAACCGCCTATCACAGGCGGTTTTTTTATTTAGATTTTTTGGATTTCTGAAATCCACTTTTGCTTCTCTTCATCTGAAATGAAAGAGGCTTCAAAAGAGTTAATTGCGAGTTGCTTCAACTCATCATTAGTTAAATCTAAGGCCTGCTGAATAGCAATAAAGTTATCATTCATATAACCGCCAAAATATGAAGGATCATCCGAGTTAACAGTCACATGTACACCTTTTTGTAAAAGACGGCGGATGTTGTGATCTTTCATATCCTTAACGACACATAGCTTTAAGTTACTTAAAGGACAAACCGTTAATGGCATTTTTTCGTTAATTAGACGAGCCATTAATTGTTCGTCTTCTTCAGAACGCACGCCGTGGTCAATACGGTTTACTTTGAGCAAGTCTAAAGCTTCCCATACATATTCAGGTGGGCCTTCTTCGCCCGCGTGAGCCACGATTAAGAAACCTTCCTCACGTGCCTTAGCAAAAACACGTTCAAACTTAGCTGGTGGATGGCCTACTTCACTTGAATCAAGTCCAACAGCAATAATGTCTTCTTTAAACGGTAAAGCTTGTTCAAGCGTTTCAAATGCAGCTTCTTCGCTTAAATGGCGCAAGAAACACATAATAAGCTGAGAGCTAATATCAAATTTGGTTTTTGCGTCAGCACATGCACGTTTAAGACCATTGATCACCGTTGCAAACGCAATACCACGGTCGGTATGAGTTTGCGGGTCGAAGAACATTTCTGTATGAACGACACGATCTTCTGCACATTTCTCAAAATATGCCCATGCTAAATCATAAAAATCTTGCTCATGAACAAGAACATTTGCACCAGCATAGTAAATATCTAAAAATGATTGAAGATTATGAAAGTTATAAGCTTGCTTTACTTCTTCAACAGATTTGTAAGGAATCTGAATCTGATTACGCTGTGCAATAGCAAACATTAATTCAGGTTCAAACGTCCCTTCAATATGCACATGCAACTCGGCTTTTGGTAAGGCCTGAATCAGCTCGACTTGATTCATATTAACTCCACATCTAAAGAAAAAAGGGTGTGGTAAGCACACCCTTCTATAATTTCCTTCTTATATCTCTATCACTAAAATAGTTCTAGAAGGAAATTATGAAAAATCATATTAACCGCCAAAAGCGATAAATTTAAATACCCAAAGAGCAGCAATAATCCATACCATGTATGGAACAGTTTTTGCCTTACCTGTGAATAATTTAACTAATGCATAGCTGATGAAGCCCATAGCAATACCATCTGCAATTGAGTATGCAAATGGCATAAATACAATCGTTAAAAAGGCTGGAACAGCTTCTGTAATATCATCCCAATCGATGTGAGTGATCCCTTGGATCATGAGTACACCAATGAACAATAAAGCTGGAGCTGTTGCAAAACCTGGCACAGATTGAGCAAGAGGTGCCAAGAATAAACAGCAAATAAATAAGAAAGCGACCACTACTGCAGTTAAACCTGTACGTCCACCTGCTGCTACACCTGAAGCCGATTCAATATATGGCGTGGTTGATGATGTACCTAATGCTGCACCAGCAACAATTGCAGTAGAGTCAGCAAATAGTGCTTTTTTCAAACGTGGCAATTTGCCATCTTTTAAAAGGCCCGCACGGTGTGAAACACCTACCAAAGTACCCGTACTGTCAAACAAGTCAACAATAAAGAATACGAAGATCACACCCACCATACTTGCAGTAAACAGACCTTTAAAGTCCATTTGCATAAATGTTGGTGCAATTGAAGGAATCTGCCCTACTACACCTTTAAATTCATTTAAACCTAAAGCAGTCGCAATTGCTGTCACCACTAAAATACTAATAATGATGGCACCACGGACTTTAAGCTGATGTAAAACAACAATAAGTAAAAAGCCAAATAAAGCCAGTAGTACAGTAGGTTGTTTAATATCGCCCAAACCCACTAATGTTGCTTTATTTGCAACAATAATTCCGGCATTTTTTAGCGCAATAAGCGCCAGGAATAAGCCAATACCACCACCTATCGCAAATTTAAGCGACATTGGAATTGCATTAACAATCGCTTCACGAACTTTAAAGAAGCTGATTGCAAGAAATACAACGCCTGAAACAAAAACAGCAGCTAAAGCTGTCTGCCATGGCACTCCCATACCCATACATACCGAATAGGTAAAATAAGCATTAAGCCCCATACCCGGTGCTAAGGCGATTGGATAATTGGCAATAATACCCATCACTAAACAACCGATTGCTGCTGCCAAACAGGTCGCAACGAATACGGCGCCATGATCCATGCCGGTTTCAGATAAAATGAGTGGATTGACAATGATGATGTAACACATCGTTAAAAACGTAGTTACACCAGCAAGAACTTCTGTTCGAAACGTGGTTTTATTGTCGCTTAACTTAAATAAACGCTCTAACCAGCCTGCCGAAGAATTGGGCGCCGCCATAAGTAGCCTCTATACAAAATCTGAGCTGTGGAATATGTACTTCTATGTAGGTATCTGAGCAATCTTGTTTTTCTGATCAGATCTCTAGACAAAAATCTTCAATAGACGAAGCAACAAATATGCCACTCATTCGATTTCTGCTGTCATACACAGAAAATAGCCACAGCCCCTCTTGAAACACAAAAAAGCTGCATAACCCCTATGCAGCTTTTTTACTATACGTTCAATAAGTTTAACAGATTCAAAAGCAACATGATCAAAATTTATGAAAAGATATGATCAATGGCACAGTTTTTAAAGCAAATAATAATGACTACTTTGCTTAGAAAAACACTTTTTTATCGCTGATATATTTTTGCAAATTATATGAAGCTAAATTGCTATGACTAATACGATTAGGATTTCGCTCAATTGTCTGCAAATTTTTTTCAGCTTCCTGAATAATCCTCATGAGCTCTTGATGTCTTTTATTTTGGGTATCTAAATACGCCCAGTACCCTAGTACAAACACGATACTCACACACAACACTATTAATACTTTATTGATCATTATTATTATCTCTATGTTTTTAATGTTAATGATCTTAACAAAAAATAACCAGTTTGTGAATATTTTCACATTTATTTACAATAATTATTAATCACTCAAACTATTGATATAAAAAATGTTTTCTAATTTGCAATTTTTAAAAAGAGTAAAAATAATACTTTTCACTTAAAAATTCATTTTTAAAAATAACTATATTTTTTTAACAAAAACTTATATAGCCTTATTCACCTACTTTTATTTTTAAGTATATTTAAATTTATTTTTCAATTTAACTTCATTAAATTATTTGTTGAATTTTAATTTATTGTTCAATCTATTAAATAATAAAAAGCCCATTTCAATAAATTAAAATGGGCTTTTATAAATTCATTAACCAGCAACTTCTTCAGCTTTAGGTTTTGCTTTTATCAAATCAGCTTCATAAACCACATCATATTCTTCTAACTTTAAATGATGTAAACGCTGTTTAAGCTTTTTTAACGACCATGGCCATGCTGCAAAGTTGCGACCGTTGGCATCAAGGTAATAACTCTTACAGCCACCACTATTAAATACAGTGGTTTGCAGATGCTTTTGTACCAAGTCGTTGTGCTTTTTAATCACTTGTGATTTCACTGAAAGCTTAGCAATACCTTTTGCCTTCATTTGTAGCAAACCATCTACAATATATTGCAGTTGTGCTTCGGCAAGACCAATAAATGAGTCATAGACCAAAACATTTGGCCCAAGCATAAGAAATGCATTAGGTACATTTTCAATATTGGTTCCTAAATAAGCTTCTGGTGAGGAGTCTTTCCAAAGCTCAGCCAAACATTCCCCTTTTTCGTTATGTACACGTTTACCAATAGGGGGATGAGACACTTCAAATCCAGTACCCCAAATAATCACATCAACTTCGTGGCGTTCACCATTGGCAGCAATCACCGTATTGCCTTCAACTTTAACTAGACCATGTGGAATAAGCGTCGTGTTAGGTGCCTGTAACGCTGGATAATAGTTATTGGCAAACAAAATACGCTTACAGCCAATATCGAAATTAGGCGTTACGTTTTTACGCAAGACTGGATCTTTGATTTGCAGCTTTAACAATTGTTTTGCAGCAAAATTGACAGGCTTTAAAGCTTTTGGATTGCGTAAGCCAAAATTAATGACATTTAAAGTACCCGCCACAGTCTGTCGCCAAGCCGCTTGAATAGCTGGATATTTGGCAATGACAGATTTACTCAACTCGCCCAAGTCCGTATCGGGCTTCGGTAGTACCCAAGGTGCTGTACGTTGGAATACAAACAACTCTTTGGCTTTAGGTTGAATTTGTGGCACAAACTGAATAGCAGATGCACCAGTACCAATTACAGCAATGCGTTTTCCAGTTAAGTCATAGTCATGGTTCCATTTTGCCGAATGGAACATTTCACCAGTAAAGGTATCTAAACCTTCAAGACATGGAATTTGTGCTTCGGTAATTGGACCTGTAGCAAATAAAACTGTTTTAGCGATATACAAACCAGAGCTTGTCTCTAGCTTCCAGATATTTTTTTGGTTATCCCACTCTGCTTTTAATAATTCGGTATTGAATTCGATTAAGGACTCAATATCAAACTCACGACTAACATCTTCTAAATAACTTAAAATTTCCGGTTGGCGTGCAAATAAATGGCTCCATTTTGCACTTGGGGCAAAGGAGTAAGAATAAAGTGACGACGGTACATCACAACCACAGCCCGGATAGGTATTTTCACGCCAAGTGCCACCGACGCGGCTGGCTTTTTCAATAATTTTAAAATTAGTTAAGCCTGCTTCGTTTAGCTTAATTGCTGCAGCTAAGCCAGAAATACCTGCACCGACAATAAAAGTGTCATAAACATGTGCAACTTCTTGGGTTTTACGTGTGCGTGTATTTGTTCTAGGTTTAGTGACCATAATTTTTCTGCCTATACAAAATTTTATTTAAATAGCTGATACGAAAGCCCAAGGAACTTTGCATATAGGGTTGGAGACGTTCTTTTCATAAGCAAGAATAATTTGGCGTCGATCTGTGGCGTGGTATACAGCTGCCCTCGATCTAATCGATTCAATGTTAAAGCCGCAACTGCGTCACTGGTTGTCATGGCATAGTTCATGAGTGCATGGTCTGCAAGCTTGGAATAACGGCCCGGAATCCGACCATTTTTAATGATATTGGTAGGTACCAAAGTTGGGCACAGCACATTGACCTTAATATTGAATTTGCGTAGCTCGGCTGAAAGGGTTTCTGATAATGCCAATACACCGGCTTTCGTTACATTGTAGACACTCATTTCTGGTGCTGCGGTATAAGACGCCGCAGAAGCTACATTAATAATTGCACCGTAACCTAGTTTTTTGAGCTTTGGCACAAATGCATGACAACCATGAATAACACCCCATAGGTTTACATGCATACACCATTTCCAGTCTTCCAAACTCATTTCATCAAATTTGCCGCCTAGCCCTACGCCGGCATTATTAATGATGAGTGTTACTGGATGATCAAGTAACTGTTCTGCTTGATCAGCCAAAGCCTGTACTTGTTCTGCTTGCCCAACATCACACTGGACTGCAAATGCTTTTTGTCCAAGCTGTTCAATTAACTTTACAGTTTCTTTTGCAGCTTCTAAATTAATATCTGCACATACTACGTTGCCACCGCGCTTCGCCAGTTCAACTGCAAAGCTACGACCAATTCCACTGCCTGCCCCAGTTACGACCGCATATGCGTTTCGGCTAGGCTGGTCTTTCTTACCAAATAAAATCATAGTAAATCCTAAAAAACTTTAGGGAGACGGCAGTAATTTTCGTATTACTGCCATGACTAATACGCTTATGAAACTGCACGAACTGGTGGTGTAAATTCCTTCACAAAGTAAGGCGCTATAGCACCGCCCTCGTTAAGTAATTTGTTTTTGTAGTACTCAAGGTATTGAGTCGTGTCATGATCATTTGGGTGGAAGTTAGGACGTAAGTAATCAAAAATCTGGCCAATAGTGCTACCAAATACACCATCTTTTGGACTAAAAATTAAGTTGACGCCACGACGTGCATCTTTCCAGAATTTCTTAGTTAGCATTTCTTGTGGTTTACGTAGTACGGGTACAAATAAAGTTGCTGTTGGAATAAGTCCTAAAATAGTGATGAAAGCCATTAAAAAGCCGGTTGCACGTAACGGATAGTTACCGTTTAAAACCTGATAGACATCATAAGCAATGTCTTTATGCTCAGATTCTTCAAGCATATGCCACATCCATAACGCACGGCTTTTGGCATCGTCGGTATAATAGAAATTCTTTTCATGCTTCATCATGTATTCGGCAAGTACTGCCGTAAAGTGCTCAATACCCGCCATAAGTGAAAGCTTTAACGGCTGTGGGAATTTTAAAAATACATATTTAAAGAAGTTTTCACCTAAGAAACGGTAGAAATCGACCGGATATTCCAGCTCTTTAATTGCATCATTGAACTCATTATGCAATTTTGAATGGATGGCTTCTTGACCAATGAGAGAAGTAACTCGCTGTTTTAAAATCGGGTCTTGAATAAATTCACGGTGGTGACGAGCAGTCTCGATCACCAAATCTTCACCATAGGTCAAGAAAACCGAAAGCGTTGCAAAGAACAATGTTGCAAACTGGTTGTTGACGTAAAACTCGATATCAATTTCTTTACCATCAAATCCGATATTTAAATGGCGAATTGGGATAGTTCCTTTATTTGAGAAATCTATCTTTTGATACTGAGCTATAACTGATTTAGGAGAAATAATATTTCGGATAGCTTGAGCGACCATTTTTGACACCCTATAAAATTTGTTAAATACAAGGCAGCGTCGAATCAAACAGGTAAAGTTGTCTTTAGATTATTTCTTGCAATCTTTAACTGCTCTAGAACAAAAATTTGCTCGAATACATCTGCCTTGCCATGTTTTATGAACCTAAGTGTTGTTAAGTTCACCAAATCAGATTAAATAGTGCGCTTGATGTACCACTCGAACAAGGACAAAAAAAGCCAACCTACTTTGAAACTTTTTGCCAAATTAAATATTTTTTGATTATTTCAAACAACTTATATAACCTACTCTTATTCATAATTATTTAAATAAAATACATTTGTCCTAAAATGATAAAAATATGGCTTTAAAAGATAAAAAATGAAATATTATGCCTACCCTTTCTCGCATCTCATATCAAAATTTCAGCGTTCCAAAAATCACACTAAGCTTTCTGTTTTTAGAGCTTTATTGCATAAATGAAAACGATAAACTGCATTCAGAGAAAAAAATTGGATGAGGAGAATAAATCATGTTTGATATGCGTTTATCTCATGAGCGTGGTGCAGCACATCATGGCTGGTTACAGTCAAAACACACGTTTTCATTTGCAAATTATTGGGACCCGAAACAAGTCGGCTTTTCAGATTTGCTTGTGATTAATGACGATACGGTTGCTCCATCAAAAGGCTTTGGTACTCACCCTCACCGTAACATGGAAATTATTTCTTATGTGCTTGAAGGTGCGTTAGAACATAAAGATTCAATGGGTACAGGTTCGGTTATTGTGCCTGGTGATATTCAGTTAATGAGCGCAGGCCGTGGGGTTGCACATAGTGAATTTAATCACTCTGCTCAAGAAAACGTGCACTTCTTGCAAATTTGGGTGGTTCCAAATGAAGTGAACACAACACCAGGCTATCAACAATTGCATATTTCCGAGGAAGACAAACGCGGTAAATTGCACTTGATGATTTCACCAAAAGGTGGCGAAAAAACTTTATCCATCAAACAAGATATTAATATTTATTCAGGTCTTTTTGATGGTGAAGAAACAGCAGAATTTGCAATTCCAGAAGGTCGTTATGTTTACCTACATGTGGCAAAAGGCCGTATTGATGTAAACGGTAAAACCTTTAACACAGGTGATGCTGCACGAATTCGTGATGGAGGCAAGTTATCATTTACTAATGGTGACAACGCTGAAATTCTGATTTTTGATATGCGTCCGGAAGAAATTCCAACCATGCCATAATCAACAAAAAACACCTGCGAAATATACGCAGGTGTTTTTTTATGTTTATTAAAAAGAAAAATTATAAATGGTCTTCCGAGCGTGCCATTTCAGTGTTGATATAACTCATGATCATAGTTGTTAGCCCTTGCACCATTTCATCAAAACTAATAAATGGGTTAGGTAAAATAAGATGCCTTGCCACATTAAAAATACCGCTATTAATACAAATATAGGTAATTACAGGTAAATTATTAATTTTTAAATATTTAGGATTATGCATCATATATTTCATGATGACTTCCATTAAAGCCTGTTCAATTTTTGGAATATATTTGTCGTATTGCAACTCACCTGCGTAACGTAAAACGGTTAAGTAACGGTCATTATTTTTCTTTAATAAATCACTGAACGTATAAAAAATCATTTCAATGACAGGCTCTAACTCCAACTCTAAAATTGTGGGGGTTAGCTCTTTAATCATGTCGAGAATTTCACTCACAAAGTAGTGATTCATCGCATCATAAATTTCTTCTTTATTTTTAAAATACTCATAGAGAGACCCCACACTCACCCCTGCAATTTCCGCAATATGACGTGTGGTGGTACCACTTGGTCCATGCAAAGCTACGGCAATAAAACCTGCTTCAATAATGGTATCGACAGTGACTTTGGCTCGTGCCTGACGGGGTTTTCGCGTAGACATATTTTCGTATTAATAATCCGAACATAAGCTCAGGTTAGCATGTAATTTAGCCCCACCCTAATAAAAAAACAAAATCCGAATAGTTGTCAAATTTCATAGAGTAATTTTTATAGGAGCATGGCTAAACATACTTATGAGCTCTTTTATTATCAGGTAATTATTTTTAAATAAATTTAAATTATTTAAATAAAAATCAATATATTAATAAATTAAAAAACTATTTTTGTATTTTATTTATGCCTTAGATGTGAGCTTATAAAACTTGAAAAGTTACCCGAATTGAATCCGAACATAAACTCAGATTAACATGAAAAAATCCAAAAAGAGGTTGATTCCTTTATCAAGTTCTCCCTCTTTTTCCGTTATTCAGTCAAATAATCAAACAAATAACGGAGCAACATCACCGTAGTCAGTAAGCAGACAAAATGCTTTTTGAAAATGGAATTTACAGTGCCCTGTTGGAAATCAAAGCTTTTGGTTTTCGACGTAGCTGCACTATCACTGATTGATCTGAAGGTGTCGCCATGATCTCGACCACAGTTAAAAAATCACTAAACAAACTCAAATTTTACCGTGAAATCGAGTTACCAGATTTTGCCAGTAAAGGATCTATTCCAATCCGTCATTTAAATATCGGGTTTGATGGTAAAGAGATTGATGTTGAATTCTATATGAACAATCAATTTGCCACTTTGTTTTTTGCTACTCTTTCAGTATTTCTAACCTATGGTGAAGATTTGGTGATCGAGACTGCACGTCACCACCGTGAATTTATTCAAGACCCCGTGTTAAAACAGCGTGTTACTTCATTGATTGGTCAAGAAGCGATTCACTCTAAGTTGCATAATGAATATAACGATGCACTTAAAGATGTTGAATATCCGGTCGATTTATACCGTTTCTTGGGCGAGAACTTCTTTAAATATGTGTTTTTGAAATTTCCGCAACCGCTTAAATTATCAATGATGGCCGGTATTGAGCATTTTACGGCTGTACTTGCCGAATACATGATGAAACACGAAAAAAATTTCTACTATTCAGATGATGCAAAAAGCCGTGCTTTATGGATGTGGCATATGCTTGAAGAATCTGAGCATAAAGATATTGCCTATGATGTATATCAATTACTCAATGGTAGCTACCCACTACGAGCTTCTGGTTTCTTCTTAGCTTTCTTCACTATTTTAGGTTTAATCCCTGCCACTACCTTGTTTATTCCGGTTTTAAGAAAACCACAGGAAATGTTGACTAGAAAATTCTGGAAAGACGCGCGCCGTGGAGTCGGACTTATCTTTGGTCCAAAAGATGGTGTATTCGGTAGCACGATTGGCCAAATTTTCGATTACTTACGCCCTGACTTCCACCCAAATGATCATGACACCACTGAATATCTAGAGTACTACAAAGACAAATTACTGAACGATGGAGGTGCAATTGCGCCTTACTTTGTGAAGGAATTTACACCACCTGTACGCTTGTCTTAACTGGCTTGTAACCAGTCACTCAATGGCTGGTTTTTCTTAAATCTATTTCGGGATGAATCATGATTTTATTTGGCAAAAAGAAAGTTAAACCAAGCCAAAAAGCTTATGCCGTTGTGACTGGCGCGGGCAGTGGAATTGGACGGAGTTTTGCAATTGAACTGGCAAAACGTGGTGGTAGCGTAGTGTGTGCAGATATTAATTTAGAAGCCGCAGAAGAAACAGTAAAGCTTCTTGAACAAGAAGGCGCTAAAGCTTTTGCCATGCGCTGTGATGTGGGTAATGCAGAGCAAGTGAACCACCTAGCTGAAACTGCTGAAATTTTACTTGGTCACCCTGTGACCCTTGTCATTAATAATGCGGGTGTGGGATTAGGCGGTAAGTTTGACGAACTCAGTCTAGAAGACTGGAACTGGGTCATGAATATTAACCTTTGGGGCGTTATTCATGGTTGCCATACATTTGTACCAAAGTTCAAAAAACTAGGTTACGGCGCAATTATTAATGTAGCTTCTGCTGCATCGTACACAGCTGCTCCAGAAATGACTGCTTATAACGTAACGAAAGCGGGCGTTCGTGCGCTGTCTGAAACGCTTTCGGCCGAGCTTCGTAAATTCAATATTAAAGTCAATGTGCTCTGCCCCACTTTGGTGCCCACCAATATCATTAAAAATGGTCGTATTCCGGGTCGTTATTCCAAGCTTGCAGACCATGCACTCATGAACTATGCACTCACCACAAGTGATGATGTCGCCAAACTCACACTTAACCGTCTTGATCAGGATGAGCTTTATACCATTCCTCAAATCGACGCGAAGTTGTTCTGGCTCATGAAACGTGCATCCCCAAGCTTGTATACCAAGTTCCTTGGCACATCGTACAAATTATTTAAATAAGAAATTTATAGGTAGTACCCATATGACTGCGCAAATGAAAACAAATGCATCAGCAAAAAAAGCTGTCAATTCGCCTAACCATATTTACGATACCTTTATTGTCGGTGCCGGAATTTCCGGTATTGCCGCAGCAATTCGCCTCGACCAAGTGGGCTATACCAACTACAAAATTATTGAAAAAGCAGCACGTGTAGGTGGTACTTGGCGTGAAAACACGTATCCGGGCTGTGGCTGCGATGTACCTTCAGCTCTGTATTCTTACTCGTTTGCCCCAAGTGCAAAATGGAGTCACTTATTTGCACGCCAACCGGAAATTTTAAGTTACTTAGAAGATGTAAGTAACGAATTTAATATCACGTCTAAAATTGAGTTTAACAACGAACTGCTCAATGCTGCTTGGGACGAAACACGCCATTTATGGGTACTTGATACAACTAGTGGTCAATATCTATCGCGAACTGTTATTTTTGCAACAGGCCCAATTACCGAAGCACAAATTCCACGTCTTGAAGGTTTGGATACCTTTACAGGCGAAATGTTCCATTCCGCGAAATGGAATCATGACTACGACCTTACTGGAAAACGTATTGCTGTGATTGGTACAGGTGCATCTGCCATTCAGTTTGTGCCACAAATTCAGCCTAAAGCAAAAGAGCTATTTGTGTTCCAACGTACAGCACCTTGGGTACTGCCAAAACCAGATACAGACTTGGGCGAGTTGAGTAAATCCGTCATTGCCAAATATCCAGCGATTCAGGCAAGCTGGCGTAAAAGTGTAGCGCTAACGCTCAATGCAATTAACTTTGGTTTACGTAACCCACTTGCGCTAAAACCAGTAAATGTACTCGGCAAGCAATTACTTAAACTTCAAATTGCAGATCCTGAATTACGTAAAAATGTAACGCCTAACTTTGATATTGGCTGTAAACGTATTTTGTTTGCTAACAATTACTACCCTGCACTACAAGCACCGAATACCACGCTTATTCCACATGGCTTAGTTAAAGTTGAAGGCAATACGGTGATTGCAGCTAATGGCGAACGCCATGAAGTTGATGTGATTATTTGGGGTACAGGTTTTGAAGTATCTCACCCACCAATCGGCAAACGTGTGTTTAATGAAAAAGGCCAACGTTTAAATGATTTGTGGAAAAATAGTTCACCGGAAGCTTACTTAGGAACTAACATTGAAAATGTACCAAATGCATTCTTAGTGTTGGGACCAAACGTACTGGTTTATGACTCATTTATTGGTTTGGCAGAAGCACAGCTCGACTATATTGTAGATGGCTTGTTAAAAATTAAAAACAAAGGAATTAGCAAGTTAAATGTTAAGGCTGATGTAATTAAAAAGCACAACGACTTGGTGCAAAAGCATCTTCAAACCACTGTATTCAATAGTGGTGGCTGTAAGAGTTATTACCTTGACGCTAACGGTCGCAACTTTGCAGCATGGCCGTGGTCATTGAAAAAGCTTAAACAACGTTTGAAAAAACTAGATTTGAAGGATTATGAAGTTACATATCAAATGTCAAAGACACATTAATTTGTAAATTTGACCAAATCAGTTGTAAGGAATGGGCAGTGTATTTTAGATTTTCATGAAATACACTGCCTTCTTCATTCAATCTTCAAGAAATAAAAGAACAGGTTAAAGATGAAAGAAGGTCAATCAAGCCGTACTGCCGAAGCCGCTGCTGCTTTACGTGCGAATCACTTTAAAAATACGATAAATCCTGTATTTTCAGATCCCTATGCTTTTGAAATGACCAGTAAAGGTTGGAAAAAGCTTTTATCTATACCACTCATTGTTAAATTAATGAATTCACCCATTTTAAACCGTACCTTAGGTTTATTGAGTGGACAGGTTGTCGGCCGATCACGTTATGCCGAGGACTTACTTAACCAAGCTGTTCAACACAATATTAAGCAATATGTTTTGGTTGGAGCGGGTTTAGACTCTTTTGTGCTCCGAAAATCACAGCATTATCCAACTTTAAAAATTTTTGAAGTTGACCATCCTGATACTCAGGCTGCCAAACAATCTAAACTCAAAAAATTAAGCGAACTTCCCTCTACTGTTGAATTTGTTTCTATTAACTTTGAGAAAGAATCTATCTCTGAAGCGCTTGCCCGAAGTCGCTATGTACGAAAAGCTCCGGCTTTCTTTTCTTGGCTGGGCACCACTCATTATTTAAAACCAGACACTACGCTACAAACTTTAAAAAGTATTGCTGAGTTTGCTGCAAACGGTAGCGAAGTGGTACTCGACTATTCAACCGACTTTCAGGAGCTAAACGGTATTGAGCGACTTGGAAGTATGGGGGTTGCACAGTTTACCCATTTACTGAAAGAACCTTTATTAGGTCAATTTAAACCTTCAGATTTACATCAGGCAGTTGAAAAAATGGGTTTTGAAGTAGTCGAAGACTTGTCTGGTGAAGCTATTACTGAACGTTATTTTTATAACCGTGCCGACAATATACGCCATACATCGGCAACACGTTTGCTACATTTGCGTTTAAAGAAATAAAGATACTTTGACTATTGGCTATTTAACCGCATGGCATGAGGTGTTTTCCCATGCCATCTTTTATAAGCATGAATAAAACTGGCAGGTTCGGCATAACCTAACCACTCGGCAATTTGCTCAACAGAAGCTTTTGGTAATGCCAAATATTGCTCTGCTAAGACCTGTCTAACCTCTTCACGAATCTGGATAAAAGTCATTCCTTCCGATGCCAAGTGACGGCGCAGGGTTCTTGTATTTAAATGTAGTCGATCAGCCACTATATCCATGGATGGCATTTCCCCACGCATACTCATCAGCTGCTGTTGCACTAAGGTTGTAAATTTATTTTGTGATTGGCGCTTTTCTAATATTTGACGACATTGTTCTTCGGCTGTATGTAAAACTAAATCATTTGCCATAAGTAGCTTCTGGTCTACTTTTTGCGGATCAAGAATCACAAAACTTTTGGCTGCGCCAAATTCCGGCATAACCCCAAATAAATTCCGATAAGGCTCTGCATCGCCTTTAGGTTGAAAAGAAAAAGCCAAATATTGGCAAAAATTATCCTGCACCAAATCTCGCTGTACCGTAATGAGCGCAGCCGCATCGCGCTCAATAATGAATTGACGTACTGATAAGGGAATATCTTGCTCATCAATTTCGATACGGATTCCTCCTGGTGTATCCGACACCTCAAAGCGAGTAAAAGCAAAAGTTAAAGTGAAATAGGTTAAAGCCAAATCTAGTGCTTCGCGAATGCTGGCGCTACTCATCAGAGCCATACCTAATGGCCCAAATGTAGTGAAATGATAGCGTGTGCCCACTTCTAAGCCTAATGTCGGTCTGTCTCCTAGTTGCTCAACCAAGTTATGAATCAACTGTAATTCCTGATGGCCTGTCACCACCATATTAGGGTCAAGTAATTGCTGTTGGCTAAGCCCAGTCCCTTGCAAAATTGTCTGATAAGAGATGCCTGATTCCATCGCGAAATCAGCCATTAACCGAACACTATGTACACTGCGTTCAAATGCCCATGCATACTTCACTGTATCGCTCAGAATGTCCTCGAATCACAATATTTTGTCCTCATCCATCCTCTAAATCAAGTTAATAAACGTCTATTCTGCATACAGGAAATTGCGATTTTTTCGCTCTCTGTTTTTAAGGATTTTAGAGCAGCCTATGTTTAATTCGTCGTCTAATTCAAATAAAAATGTACGCATCGCCATTATTGGCACTGGCTTTGGTGGTCTAGGACTTGCCATTCGTCTCAAACAAGCAGGTTTTGAACAATTTACTCTATTTGAAAAAGCTGCCGATGTAGGTGGTGTCTGGCGTGACAACACTTACCCAGGCGCTGCATGTGATGTGCCGTCACATCTTTATTCTTTTTCTTTTGAACAGGAACTTGGTTGGAAAAATCGTTACGGGACATCTCAAGAGATTTATCAATATTTACGTCACTGTGCCGATAAATATGATCTTCGCCCGCACACCAAATTTAATACTGAAATAGCCAGTGCCGAATTTGATGCACTGCAAGGTGTATGGCACATCCAAAGTACAACTGGTGAACAGTTTGAAGCTGAATTTTTAGTGGGTGCTGTAGGCCAACTTAACCGCCCTGCCTATCCAAAACTTAAAGGCATTGAAAACTTCAAGGGTAAGGCATTTCACTCAGCGCGTTGGGACCATGACTATGACTTAACTGGTAAACGTGTTGCAGTCATTGGCACAGGCGCAAGCGCGATTCAGTTTGTACCTGAAATTGCAAAACAAGTGGCTCACCTAGACGTTTATCAACGCTCAGCGCCTTATGTTATTCCAAAACCGGATCGGGTTTACCAACCTTTAGAGAAAAAAGCTTTCCGTAAACTGCCGATCTTGCAAAGTCTAGACCGTGCCTTGCAATATGGCCATCATGAAATTCGCCTACTTGCTTTTACAACTTCACTTAATGAAATGCCTTTGGTGGAATACATATTCCAGCGCCACATTCGAAAAGTTGTTAAAGATGGGAAGTTACGTCATCGCTTAATGCCGGATTATCCAATTGGTTGTAAACGTATTTTAATCTCTAACCACTGGTATGAAACGCTGACCCAACCTCATGTTGATGTGATTGATACAGGTATTCAAGAAATTACTGAACATGGCATTTTAGACACGGAAGGAAAGCTGCGTGAAGTTGATGCCATTATTTACGGTACAGGTTTTACGGCGACTGAATTTATGGCGCCAATGCAAATTACTGGACTTGATGGTCGCACCTTAAAAGAAACATGGAAAGATGGTGCTGAAGCTTATTTAGGCCTGACAGTAAACGGATTCCCTAACTTCTTTATGCTGTATGGGCCAAATACCAACCTCGGGCATAACTCAATCGTCTATATGATTGAAAGTCAGGTGAATTATATTTTAGATGCGCTGCGCACTACTTTGAAAAATAACCTGCTGTTCACCAACATTCGTGCCGAAATTCAACACGAATTTAATCAAGATATCCAAGAGAAAATGAAAAAAACGGTGTGGGCGCAAGGCTGTACCAGTTGGTACCAAACTGCTGATGGTAAAAATACCAATAACTGGCCGGGTTTCACTCTTGAATATCGTCAACGCACTCGTCGCTTTGACATTGAAAACTACACTCAGGTGTCGGCTATTTCTTAAATAAGCTTCGCCATAGGAAATGAGAAAAATAAACGGAGAATTTTATGAAGTCTTTTAAAAATAAAGTCGCAGCTGTGACAGGTGCAGGTTCAGGTATTGGACAAGCAATTGCTATAGCCCTCGCTAAACAAGGCTGTCATCTGGCACTTTCTGACATTAGTGAAGCTGGGTTAGCCAAAACAGTCGAACTGTTAGCTCCCTATTCTGTCAAAGTCACTACTCAAAAAGTTGATGTCGCTAAGCGTGATGAAGTGGCAAGTTGGGCAAAGGCAGTGGTAAATGAGCATGGCCAAGTTAACCTGATTTTTAATAATGCTGGTGTCGCAATAGGTAGTACGGCTGAAGGTGTGAGCTACGAAGATCTTGAATGGCTCATTGGTATTAATTTTTGGGGCGTGGTTTATGGTACCAAAGAATTTTTGCCTTACTTAAAGCAAAGTGGTGATGGGCATATTATTAATATTTCCAGTATGTTTGGCTTAACAGCTCAACCGACCCAAAGTGCTTATAACGCCAGTAAATTTGCCGTTCGTGGTTTTACTGAATCATTACGTCAAGAACTTGATATGCAAAATGCTGGTGTGAGCGCGACTTGTGTGCATCCGGGTGGCATTCGCACCAATATTGCCAAAGCTGCCCGTATGAACAATAGCGTCCAGTCTTTAGGAATGGACCCGCTAAAAAGCCAAGACGCTTTCGATAAATTACTTCGCACACCTGCTGATGATGCAGCTCAGCAAATTTTGGAGGCTGTTCGTAAGAACCGTCGCCGTTTACTTATTGGAGCCGATGCAAAAGCCGTTGATGTGATTCAGCGTATTCTTCCGCAAGGCTACCAAAAGATTTTTGCAACCGCGACTGCTTGGCAAACTCGACTACTTAATAAGTCAGCAAAATAAAAATAGTGGTCAGCATACTCTTGATTTTCAGAGATGCTGACTAATCTCACCTGCTTAGTATGAGTGCTTATCATGAAGCAACTTCTCGCATGGACCATTCGTACCACACTACGCCCAGCTTTATCTCCTAAAACGCCAGTGAAATTACAACGTTTTTGTAGCGATGCGGCCAGTGCTATTGTGCTTGGGCCACGTGGTTATCAAACTAAAAAGCAAAATATTGCTCAAGTACCGACAGTTCATATTCAGCCTAAAACGACCAAATCAGGGCTCGGCATTTTGTATTTACATGGCGGTGGCTATGTAGTAGGCAGCTCAAAAAGTCACACAAAGCTTGCGGCTCAGATCGGACATGCAGCTCAGGCACCAGTCTGGTTAGCTGAATATCGCCTAGCCCCAGAACATCCAAGCCCTGCTGCTATTGAAGATAGCATTGCAGTCTATAAGGCTTTACTTGCTCAAGGACAAGATCCGAAAAAACTTGTGATTGCTGGTGACTCTGCCGGTGGCGGCCTGAGCTTAAGTACCGTTATTGCGCTAAGGAACGCAGGTTTACCTTTACCAGCGGCATTAGTTTTACTTTCACCTTGGGTTGACTTAAGTCTTTCAGGAAGCACGCTAAAAACTCATGCTGCTCAAGATGCAATGCTCTCAGAAAACTGGTTAGTTTGGTGTGCAAAAAACTATTGCGGCCAAAAATCGGCAACCGATCCGACCTGCTCCCCACTTTATGCTGACTTAACCGGATTACCACCGGTTCTGATCCATGTTGGTACCGAAGAAGTTTTATTAGATGATGCGAAACGTCTTGCAGAACAAGCCGGGAAATGCGGTATTCCGACCACATTTAAGATTTATGACAAAGTTGGGCACGTTTTTCAATTCCATGCAGGTATACTAAAAGAATCCGATGACTCAATTAAGCGCATTGGACAATTCATTGATAAACACATGCAGTCAATATAAAAAATATCACTAGACAGGAGCCTTTGGCATGGCATCAAACAATTATGACTATGATTATCTCATCATTGGTTCAGGCTTTGGCGGTAGTGTTTCTGCCTGCCGTCTCACCGAAAAAGGCTACTCAGTTGCTGTAATGGAAATGGGGCGTCGTTGGAAAGCTGAAGATTTTGCTAAAAATAACTGGAACACACGCCGTTGGATCTGGCGTCCGGGTATGAAACTTTTTGGTTATTTCAATATGCGGTTTTTTCGCCATGTCACTATTATTTGCGGTAATGCCGTAGGCGGTGGCTCAATTACCTATGCCAATACCCTGCTCGTTCCACCCGAACATATTTGGGATGAAGGCACTTGGGCAGATGCTGCGGACTGGAAAAATGAAATGCCGCAGCACTATGCCGAAGCAGAACGTATGCTTGGAGTGACTGATAATAAAATTCTGGGCCCTGCCGATCACATGTTAAAGAAAATGGGTGAAGCGGTAGGTGTAGGCCATACCTTTAAACCGACTCGTGTTGCAACCTTTTTTCCTCCCGAAGGCGAAGAAGGTGGAAAGACTTATCCAGACCCTTATTTTAACGGTGAAGGACCAGATCGTGGCACCTGTACAGCATGTGGTGGCTGTATGACAGGTTGTAAACACAATGCAAAAAATACTTTAGATAAAAATTATTTGTACTTTGCCGAAAAAAATGGCGCCAAGGTTTATGAAGAAACCAAAGTGGTTGATGTTAAACCGCTCAATGGCAAAGTCGATGGTAGTGATGGTTATGAAGTCACGACTGAATGCTCAAGCTCATGGTTTAACAAACAACGTCGTACTTGGCGGGTTCGTAACGTAATTTTCTCGGCATCTTCTTTAGGTACCCAAGAGATGCTATTCCGCTTAAAGCAATCTGGTTCTCTACCAAATATTTCTGATGATTTGGGTAATCGGGTACGTACCAATGCGGAGTCTATCTTAGGGGTTCGTTTCTTTGATAAAGATGTCGATATGAGTAAGGGCGTTGCGATTGGTTCAAGCATTTATATTGACCATGATACTCATATTGAAGCGACTCGCTATCAAAGTGGTTCCGATGCTATGGGTCTCATGTGTACGTATATGGCAAAAGGTAAACCAGGTTGGACACGTATTTTTTATTGGTTATGGGTACTCATTAGCCATCCACTTATATTCTTACGTATGAGCAACCCTGTTGGTTTTGCACGTCAAACCTTAATTTTCTTAGTAATGCAAACTGCCGATGCCTCAATTAATATGCGTTTAAAACGCAATTGGTTCTGGCCTTTTGGCAAGGTTTTGTCTAGTGAAGGGAAAAAGCTTCCGGTTTATATTCCACAAGCCAATACCTTTACTGAAAAAGTCGCCAAAATGTTTAATGGTCATCCAATAACAACTATTACCGAAATTTTATTTAATGTGCCTTTTACTGCCCACTGTATGGGAGGCTGCGCGATCGCATCTAGCCCAGAACAAGGTGTAGTCGATGGTAAAAATCGGGTGTTTAACTATAAAAACTTATATGTTGTAGACGGCTCTATGTTGGGTGCCAATTTAGGTGTAAATCCAAGTTTAACTATTACTGCTCTCGCTGAACGTGCAATGTCTTATATTCCGGCTAAACACACTTTGGATGAACAACCAGACTATCCAATAACGGAAGAAACCATAGAGATCACGAAAGCCTCTGCTTAACTTAACGAATTGTTTTATAAAAAAAGCCTATTTAAAAATAGGCTTTTTTATTTAGTTTCTTAAATTACATCGCTACCGCTTTAGCACGAGCTGCATGCAATTTTTTATAACTCTCAATTAGACGTAAATGGCGATCAAGCCCTTCTAGTTTCATGCTTGTTGGCGTTAAACCATAGAAACGAACGCTACCGTCGACAGAACCTAATACCGCATCCATTCTTGTATCACCAAACATACGGCGGAAGTTAGTCACGTAGTCTTCAAGCTCCAGTTCTTCATCTAATATTACTTCAAGTACCACGTTCATACATTGATAGAACAAACCACGCTCAACGGTATTGGTGTTATATTGCAAGTAAGTTTCGACAAGCTCTTTTGCTTCTTCAAATTGTTGTAATGCAACATAA
Source organism: Acinetobacter sp. AOR41_HL (assembly GCF_027854645.1). Taxonomy (NCBI): domain Bacteria; kingdom Pseudomonadati; phylum Pseudomonadota; class Gammaproteobacteria; order Moraxellales; family Moraxellaceae; genus Acinetobacter; species Acinetobacter sp. AOR41_HL. The sequence continues at coordinate 36,366 of NZ_JAKTHZ010000041.1, forward strand.
ATGAGCAATTTCAGTTCTAAAATTGTGAGCTGTCCCCAAACTGTATTGTCATCAAATTCGATGCCAATGAGTGTGGTAATTTCAGTGTAATCGTCTAGCTCACATTCCTCTAAGCGCTCAACCAACGCCTCAAGCTGTTCATCATCCAAACGATGCAGATTTAGAATATCTTCACGGAATGCAAGTGCCTTATTGGTATTGTCCCAAATCAGATCTTCAACAAGATAAATTTCTGAATAATCAGGAACTAAAATACGGCAAGCGGTCGCACCTAAGTGCTCATAGACTGCCATATACACTTCTTTACCCATCTCTTCGAGAATACCGAACAATGTTACAGCTTCTTCTGCATTCGACTCTTCGCCTTCGCCAGAAAAATCCCATTCAACAAAGTCATAGTCAGATTTAGAGCTAAAGAAGCGCCAAGAAACCAAACCGCTTGAGTCAATAAAGTGCTCAACAAAGTTATTCGGCTCAGTCACTGCATTACTTTGGAAAGTCGGTTGAGGGAGATCATTTAAGCCCTCAAAACTGCGGCCTTGAAGTAATTCGGTCAGACTACGTTCCAACGCAACTTCAAAACTTGGATGCGCACCGAAAGATGCAAACACCCCACCCGTACGCGGGTTCATTAAAGTTACACACATTACAGGGAACTGACCGCCTAATGATGCATCTTTAACTAATACAGGAAAACCTTGCTCTTCTAAGCCTTTAATACCAGCCACAATACTTGGGTATTTTGCTAATACGTCTTCAGGAACATCTGGAAGTGCAATTTCACCTTCTAAAATTTCACGTTTTACAGCACGTTCAAAAATTTCAGACAAACATTGAACTTGAGCTTCTGCCAAAGTGTTGCCTGCACTCATACCGTTACTTAAGTACAAGTTTTCAATTAAATTTGATGGGAAATATACAACTTCACCGTCAGACTGGCGCACAAAAGGTAGCGAGCAAATGCCACGCTCTATATTGCCTGAGTTGGTATCATATAAATGCGTGCCAAGTAACTCATCATCTGGGTTGTAAATCTCAAGACAATATTCATCTAAGATTTCTTTAGGTAATTCACCATTTGGACCCGGTTTAAACCATTTTTCATCTGGATAATGCACAAATTCAGCATTGGCAATATCTTCACCCCAGAACTGGTCGTTATAGAAGAAGTTACAGTTTAAACGCTCAATAAACTCGCCCAATGCAGATGCCAAAGCACTTTCTTTAGTGGCACCTTTACCATTGGTAAAGCACATCGGAGACTGTGCATCACGAATGTGTAACGACCATACATTTGGGACAATATTACGCCAAGACGCGATTTCTATCTTCATGCCCAAATTTGCCAAAATAGCAGACATATTGGCAATGGTTTCTTCTAATGGTAGATCTTTACCTTGAATATAGGTATGGTTTTCTGAAGTTAAGCTTGGCAATAACAATGCTTGTGCATCTGCATCAATGCTTTCAACTTCTTCAATAATAAATTCAGGACCCGTTTGAATGACTTTTTTAACAGTACAGCGGTCAATCGAACGTAAAATCCCTTGGCGATCTTTTTCTGAAATATCGGCTGGTAATTCAATTTGAATTTTAAAGGTTTGCTTATAGCGGTTTTCAGGATCAACAATATTATTTTGCGATAAACGAATATTATCGGTTGGGATATCTCGAGCTGCACAATACACTTTTACAAAGTACGCTGCACACAATGCTGACGATGCTAAAAAGTAGTCAAATGGGCCCGGTGCCGAACCGTCACCCTTGTAGCGAATTGGTTGATCGGCAATTACCGTAAAGTCATCGAACTTAGCTTCCTGTCGAAGATTGTCGAGATAATTAACCTTGATTTCCATGCTGGCACCTAAATATTTTTATGTGTCAGCACAGACACATAAAATTCTAAATATTGAAAAATAAGCCGAATCACAGCGAAGAAATTGACTTAAAAAAATGAGAGATTAAAGCCATGTGTTTAATGAACGACTTAATGGGCTTTAATAAGATTGGCGGTATTATAGAGTGATTTTGTGAAGTTGATAACTAAAGTTAAAACATTGATGGTCACAATGTTTTAACTTGTCTTGAATTTAGTTAAATATTAACCATTAAAATTTAAAGGTGTAATCAACATTCAAACGCGTTTCATTTGCCGAGTGGAAGGTCATATTCGTTGGCATATCATTACGGTAGTGAGAAAAGCGGGCCCGCACTCCTAAGCCTTTTAATTTACCTTCAGGAATTTTATAGCCCAAATCAAACTCCATCGACTCTTCTTTAAAACGCTGATCACCATATTGCAGTAAATCAATATTTTCACCTTTGGCATAACGGGTCATAAAGCGCAGTCCATTCAATGAAACATCCCCCATCCGCGCATTTTTAAAGTCATATTCATAACGAATCGAATAGACTTTTTCATCTTTATTTGAGTAGTCCGAACTCATAAAATCAAGCACAACTGGACTTTCTGTTCCCGACAAAAATGGCAAACCAGTCGAACCAAATGACTGCATATAACCCAAAGAAACCGTATGATTTTGATAGTTCAAACCAAATAGGCCGCTAATATGACGGTTATCAACTTCTCCTATTTTTTTACTTCCAGTTTCCTCACTATTAAAAAACCGTACGTCACTTAAAAAATTAAGCTGGTCATTTAAAGGCTGCTTTCCGTTAAAACCCAAAAATTGTTGCTGATAAATATCTTTGAGTTCAGCATGGTAAGCCCGTAAACGATAGTCTTTTAACTGATAACTTCCACCTAAAGTATAAAACGAGTCAGTGGTGGCAGCTTTGTCAAATCGATGGTTGATATTGTCTGTTCCAACGTCGGTATAACGAATGGAATCGCGCTGCCGCACTTCGTCGACATAAAAACCTTCGAGTTGAAGATTTGGAATTTCATTTGAAACAAAGCGAATACCGCGATAAGTCTGAGGGAACAAACGCGCTGGCGATGAAAATATGGTTGGCAATTGTGGAACCAAATCGCCCACAAAAAGCTCATTTTTTCTAAATTTAGCCTTCCCTGTAATGCCTATTTTTCCATAATAATCATCACGTGAGTTATCGGTATTCACTGGGAGTAAGCCACTACGTGCATAGTCATCTGCCCGATTTCCCATTAGGTTAAAACCCGCCATTGCAAGTACATCAACACCGAACCCAACTGTCCCTTCGGTATAACCCGACTGTCCTTTAAAAATTAAACCCTGTGCCCAATCTCTAGCTGCGGTATAGGGATATGGGTCTTTTTTATAGTCTCGGTCAAAGTAAAAATTACGCAATGTCAGCTCAGCTTTACTGTCTGCTATAAACTCGGCATGCACAACTTGACTAAATAATGGGCACAAGCATACCCCCACCCATAATGGTGTCTTTTTCATTTTTTAACTCAACTATTTAATTTTTAGTGGATTAAGGTGCTGTTTTAAGTGAGAAGTTTTGCTCTTTTTGACTGCGGTAAAAAGCACTACCCAAACTCAAAATCAGGAAAATAGCCAAAATAAACACCACACCGTAATAGGCATACAGCGTTGCAGGTGCAATACCTTTATCTAAGAAAATGCCTGCGACCGTTGGCGATAAAATTGCCCCAATCCGACCAAAACCAATTGCATAACCCACACCGCGACTACGGATTTCAGCATCATAAATTGTTGGAGAAATAGAATATAAACCTGCCACACAACCGTTAATGAGGGTGCCAAGTAATAAACCGACTATGAGTGCAATGCTGACTTGAGATGAGACAGCAACAAATAGGAAAACACATGCCGAGGTTAGCCCTAAAAACAGACTTAAGGCATAAAAGACTTTCATGCGCGATGCCAATAAACCAATAATGGCCGCCCCAAAAATACCGCCAATACTAATTAAAATGCCGGTACTTACGCCTTGCTCTGGTGACATTCCCATTGAAATCAGAATTTTTGGTGTCCAGCTCATGACAAAATAAAAGCCAAACATTACTAAGAAGAATGCAAACCAAAGACAAAGTGTCTGGAACCCCTGCTGCCCTGAAAATAATTTACCAATATCACCTGTATTTTTTTGATTATTCTGGCCGTAATAAGGTAAAGCTTTTAAAGCAGTTAACCCCATACGATTTACTGTTGCGTTAATACGTTCTAATGCCTGTTTTGGTCTTTTTGCCAACAAATAATCTAAAGATTCAGGTAATAACCAGGCACTAATCAGCAACATCACTATGGTTGTGATACCCCCTGCCAAAAAGATTGAACGCCAACCTAAATGCTCAATCAAGGCCAGTGAGAGTACTCCGCCCAGTGTCGCACCAATGCCATAACCTGTAGACATTAAGCTCACTGCGAGACTGCGCCAGCGTGCATTGGCATACTCACTTGCCAAGACATTACTACTTGCAAGAATCCCACCTACCCCAATTCCGGTAATAAACCGAAGTGCTGCCAACATGCCATGACTTTGCACCAAAGCACAGCCTAACATGCTAAGACCTGCAATCACTAAACAAACCAAGATGAGTAAACGGCGACCGATTTTATCGGCTAAAGGTGCGAGAAAAATTGAACCGGCAGCCATCCCAAAAAGACCTGAACTCAGCAATAAGCCAATTTGTGCCCCTGAAAGTGACCATTCTGCTGACACGGATGGAGCAGTAAATGCCATTACCATCACGTCAAAGCCATCAATAATGTTGAGACAAATACAGATCAAAATGATGAACCATTGATAACGGCTCATATTATTTTGATTAATCTCACTTAGAACATCTCTTTCCATTTATGCATCTCCCAATGTGGATAAGAGATACACACGACATTGCTAATATGAGCGATTGGGTGGTTATGCATATCCGTATCCATCATGACCTAGAGGAATATTTGTTTTTTGGAGCATCCTGCTCTTTTTCTATACTGAATATTTGGATCCAAAAAATCAACAATATTTTTAAAATTTAATAATCACCAAATTAAATAACTGAAAAATATAAGTATAATTTATTTAAAATTACAAATGTGGATCCATAAAAATTTATCTATTTCCAATTGTACAATTCAAAGGATTTCTCCTTACTCCTCCTCTAACTTAATAAATATGGATCCAAATTAAACTTTAATGACCAAAACTTTTAAAAAATAAAAAAATCTGAATTAATATTAAAGATATACACAATCAAGGAAATTAATGTAAAAAAAGATCCTGCTTATCAATTGACCAATATTTTTATTTATTATAAATTGGATCCAATAAGTGATAAGGAGTCGTCACAAATGTTTATTAAAAATGCATGGTATGTAGCCTGCCGTCCAGAAGAAATCCAAGACAAACCATTAGGTCGCACTATCTGTGGTGAAAAAATCGTTTTTTACCGTGGCAAAGAAAACCAAGTAGCAGCCGTTGAAGATTTTTGTCCGCATCGTGGTGCCCCACTTTCACTGGGCTATGTCGAAGATGGTAACCTTGTCTGTGGTTATCATGGCTTAGTCATGGGTTGTGACGGAAAGACCGTTTCAATGCCAGCTCAGCGTGTAAATGGTTTCCCTTGCAATAAAGCATATGCAGTTGTTGAAAAGTTCGGCTTTATTTGGGTATGGCCAGGTGAAAAAGCTTTAGCAGATGAAGCAAAACTCCCAACTTTAGAATGGGCAGATCATCCCGAATGGAGCTATGGCGGAGGCCTGTTTCACATTCAGTGCGACTATCGCCTAATGATCGATAACCTAATGGATTTAACCCACGAAACCTATGTTCACTCAAGCAGTATTGGGCAAAAAGAAATTGATGAAGCCCTGCCAGTGACTAAAGTTGACGGTGACCATGTCATTACCGAACGCTATATGGAAAATGTGATCGCACCTCCATTTTGGCAAATGGCCCTTCGCGGCAATCATTTGGCAGATGATGTACCTGTTGACCGTTGGCAACGTTGCCACTTCTTTGCGCCAAGTAATGTCCACATTGAAGTAGGTGTAGCGCATGCCGGACAGGGTGGTTATCACGCACCAAGTGACAAAAAAGTTTCCTCAATCGTGGTCGATTTTATTACACCGGAAACTGAAACATCACATTGGTATTTCTGGGGAATGGCACGCAACTTCCAGCCAGATAATGCTGAACTCACCGATCAAATTCGTGAAGGCCAAGGCAAAATCTTTACTGAAGATTTAGAAATGCTGGAGCAACAGCAGCAAAACATTTTAAACAATCCACATCGTAAATTACTGATGCTCAATATCGACGCAGGCGGTGTCCAGTCCCGTAAGGTCATTGACCGACTACTTGCCGAAGAAAATAAAACGCCTCCTGAAACGTCCGCACAGAAGTTTCCAAACATTCGGATTATTTAAAGGAGCATAAACATGGACGTTATTATTCAAAAAATTCATCAGCTCACCCCGACTATTCGTGCGTTTGAATTGGTTGCAGCAAATGGTACGGAGCTGCCGAGTTTTGAAGCAGGTGCACATATTGATGTGCATCTGAAAAATGGCCTCACTCGCCAATATTCACTTTCAAATTGCTGTAGTGAAAAGCATCGTTATGTGATTGGTGTTTTACATGATGCCAATTCACGCGGTGGCTCACGTTGCATTCACACCGAATATCGTGAAGGCGACCATTTAAAAATTGGTGAACCTCGTAATTTATTTGAAATTCACCCTCAAACCAAACAAGCGGTTTTATTTGCGGGTGGTATTGGTATTACCCCTATTTTGTCGATGGCATATCGGCTTAAGTCAGCCAATACTCCTTTCGAATTGCACTACTTTGTTCGTAGTCATGAAATGATTGCGTTCTATGGCAATTTAATCGAGCACTTTGGTGACCAAGTCCATTTTCACATTCAAGATCAACCAGACACTGAATGTAATATGCCAGAGACGCTGGGCCAAGCTTCCTCAGATAAACATTTATATGTGTGTGGGCCTACAGGATTTATGCAGTTTGTCATGAATTCTGCCGAGCAAACAGGTTGGCATAGCGAACAGTTACATCAAGAGCATTTTGTCGCTCAAAAAGTAGATACGTCTAACAATGAAGCTTTTACGATTGAAGTGAAAGGTACGGGCCGCCGAATTGAAGTATTACCAGAGCAGACTGCTACGGAAGCATTAATTGCGAATGGTTTTGATATTCCTGTTTCATGTGAGCAAGGTATTTGCGGCACATGTATTACCCGCGTTGTAGAAGGTATACCTGATCATCGGGATCTATTTATGACCGATGAGGAACATGCTTTAAATGATCAGTTTACGCCTTGTTGTTCTCGTGCAAAAACTAAACATCTTGTGATTGAGCTTTAACTCGAAAGTTCCTTTATTCAAAAATAAAGGAACTTTTCACTTTAAGCGCTGAGAACATTTCTTAGGGTTTCACCTAAAATCACCACACTACTGTGTTCGCGCATTAACGTTTCAGCACGCCCTGCCTGACGATTTACCAATGCATCGAAAATCGAACAATGCTGCAGATGTGCATAGTGCAATCGGCGATATTCCGACAAAGCTTGGTTCTGGTCATAAGTAATGGCTTGAGCAGAAGCCATCGGCAATTGATTGTTTTTCGCTAAGGCTTGGATGAGTGCAACGTTTTGCGCGCCTTCAATAATGGTGTCATGAAAGATGACATTAAAATGATGATAACGTTCTAGTTCAGCATCACCAAACTCGTCCTTTTCATTAAAGAGTTTTTCTGTTTCCTGAATGCAATGTTGCAACGTTTTTTTCTGCTCTTCGCTTAAGCCTTGTTCTGCCAAAGTTTTCGCAGCCAATCCTTCCAGTACCCCTCGCACTTCAAGTGCGTCATGCACCAATTTTCCGGAAATTTCACGAACCGTGTAACCACGAGTTGGATTTTTAATGAGGAGACCTTCTTGTTCAAGCAACCGAAAGGCTATACGAACAGGCTGGCGCGAAACACCAAGTAACTCGGCAGTAGGAATCTCGGCAATTCTGGCACCGCCTTCAAGTTCCCCTGAAATAATCATTTTTCTTAGTTTTAGTAAAACTTGTTGTCCTGAAGACATTCGTTGCCACACATCATCAAAAACGTCACTTCGATGCTAGCAAGTTCATTTGCAAAATGAAATCAATTTTCTGTGTGAATCAGTACTTAGCAATTTAACTCAACCTAAACAAACACACTTATTTAAAATTTTTAAGATTATTGACCATAATATCGAGATTATTACGAATTAAATAAGCTAAGTTAATATCAATACCTTCAAGCATTTTTTCTTCGACTTTTAAAACCACTTCATTGCATTTGTTTAACTTTTCAATCCCACTTTCGGTCAAGGTAATTAAAATACGGCGGCCATGTGTCGGATCCGGTTTTTTCTCAATCCAGCCATTCACCAGTAAATCTTGCAAAATTTTATTGGCAGATTGCGGCTTTATAAAAGAACGCTCAGCGAGCTTGGCATTGGATAAATTACTTTTTGAAGCTAAAACAGAAAGTGCGGTAAATTGCGGTAAGGTAATTTCAAGCTCTTTTAAATGTTCTGTTAAATGTTTACTAATAATTCGGTCAACACGAGCAATCATGTAACTTAACTTAGGCTCATCTTCTACTTTTTTTTGAACTAAATTCGAACGTACCATAACCTTTCAATCATCATAAGAAAATCTGTAGTGAAAGTATGGGCTCTAACCCCATACTTTCGTTAAAACTTAGCGAGCACCTGAGCTTTGTACTAAATGTACAGGCTGTTTAGGTTTTTTGACAAGAAGTAATGCAGAGATCGCTGCAATTAAAATCACTGGAATACTTGAACCAATCACAATGGTCGAGCTTTGTCCAAGTGAGAGTAAAAAACCAGCCATTAAAGGCCCAGCAAATGAACCAATACGCCCGATTGCAACCGCTGCGCCAACTCCGGTTCCACGCATTTCGGTTGGATAATACATGGCTGCCAGACCATACAACGCCGATTGTCCACCCACAATGAATAAGCCACAACCCACTGCCGAAAGTGCTAGTAAAGCCACTGTTGGAGAAATTGCTAAACAGCACAGTGAGAATAAAATGCCGAGATAAATCAGCTTAATCACAAAGCTCATGCGTAATTTATCAAGCAATACGCCCATGAGGATTGAACCTAAAATTCCGCCAACGTTGTAGCCCATCTGTACATAGTTTGCCTGTAGTTTTGATAGACCTTGCGCACCCATCAGCAATGGCAACCAGTTCAACAAGAAGTAGAGCACCACTAAGGTACAGAAAAAACTTATCCAAAGCTGAATGGTTGACATACGACGCTCTTTGGCAAATAAAACTTCAAAGAATGGCGTGGTTTGCTGTGCTTGAACTTTGCGTTGCAGGTAGTCATTTGACTCAGGTAAAAAGCGCATAATTAGTGGTATTAATAAAATAGGCGCAATCCCCCCGATATAGAAAATATGACGCCACTCTGCATCGCCTGCCAACGACATAGCAACGACGGAAGTGAGTAAGCCACCAAAAGGAATGCCACTATACATCACACTAACCGCAGTACCTTTGTGCTGGTCAGGTACAGCTTCAGAGGCAAGCGTAATCATCATGGGTAGCGCCCCACCCATTCCCAAACCAGTACAAAAACGAATAAGCAGTAACAGACTAAAATTGGCCGCATAGGCGGTTAGCAAAGACATAATTCCAAAAAGTAAGATACTAAAAATCAGAATTTTCTTACGCCCGACAATATCGGCAAACCGGCCACCTAATATTGCGCCTGGGAGTGTTCCCAAAATTGCAGCACTAAATGCCCACGCCATCTGGGCATTATCTAACATAAACTCAGCCCGCATTCGTGGAGCGGCTACCCCCATTGATTGAAGATCAAATCCTTCAAAAATCGCTATGGCAAAGCACAGTAGCAACGTGATTTTTGCCCTTGAAGGCTGTCCTGATATTTTTTCCATTGTGTTGTCCTTTATTGACTAGTCGTTCCATTTAGCCCTTTGTGTATTATTTTTAAACACACCAAAAATATCAGTTAAACTTATTAAAAAATCAACATATTTTTATTTAAAATTAATTTTTAAAATAATTAATTTTTAAAATACAACGAATTATAAAATATTTATGAAATTTTCCAAAAAAGACTTGAATGTAAGTTTAACTGATATTAGATTAAATCCCAGAACAGCAAAAAATCATTCAAGGAGTATGAAGATGAGTTATGAAAACCGCTGGGAAACAGTAGATGTTAAAGTTGAAGATGGAATTGCATGGGTCACTTTAAACCGCCCTGAAAAGAAAAATGCCATGAGCCCAACTCTCAATCGTGAAATGATTGATGTGCTTGAAACACTAGAGCTTGATCAAAATGCCAAAGTTTTGGTTCTGACCGGTGCAGGTGACTCTTGGACAGCGGGTATGGATTTGAAGGAATATTTCCGTGAAGTCGACACTCAACCAGAGATTTTCCAAGAGCGTATTCGTCGTGACTCATGTCGCTGGCAGTGGCAACTTCTTCGTATGTATTCAAAGCCAACCATTGCTATGGTCAACGGCTGGTGCTTCGGAGGCGGTTTCTCACCTTTAGTAGCGTGTGACCTAGCAATTGCAGCAGATGAAGCAACTTTCGGTTTATCTGAAATTAACTGGGGTATCCCACCGGGCAACCTTGTAAGCAAAGCAATGGCAGATACCGTAGGTCATCGTGCATCTTTGTATTACATCATGACGGGTAAGACCTTTAGCGGTAAAGAAGCCGAAACCATGGGACTTGTGAACAAAAGCGTACCGCTTGCCCAATTAAAAGCAGAAGTAACTGAACTTGCAAATTGCTTACTCGAGAAAAACCCAGTGGTTCTTCGTACTGCTAAAAATGGCTTTAAGCGTTGCCGTGAACTCACTTGGGACCAAAACGAAGATTACTTATATGCCAAGCTTGATCAATGTATCCACCGCGATACTGAAAACGGTCGCCAAGAAGGTTTGAAACAATTCTTAGATGAAAAATCAATTAAACCGGGTTTACAGAGTTATAAACGTACTGGTTAACTTTTGATTCTTTAATGGCAATGTAAGGACGCAACCCATGCAAAATGTACAGTTACTTATTCACGGTCAATCTGTTGATGCATCAAATCAGGCAACTTTTGAGCGTATTAGTCCAATTGATGGATCAGTGGCAACTAAAGCTGCTGCTGCAACGTTGGAAGATGTTGATCGTGCAATCGATTCAGCGCAGCAAGCTTTTAAAGTATGGTCGAAACTCTCGCCTACCGAGCGCCGTTTACGCTTATTAAAAGCAGCCGATTTAATGGATCAAAAGACCGAGCAATTCATTCAAACTGGAATGCAAGAAACAGGTTCAACTGCAACATGGTATGGGTTTAACGTTCACCTTGCTGCCAACATGTTACGTGAAGCAGCAGCAATGACCACACAAATTGACGGAAGCCTGATTCCGTCAGATGTGCCGGGCAATCTTGCAATGGGTGTACGGGTTCCTTGCGGTGTCATTGTTGGCATTGCACCTTGGAATGCGCCTGTGATTTTGGCAACACGTGCACTTGCTATGCCTTTGGCTTGTGGTAACACGGTAGTGTTAAAAGCATCGGAAGCCTGCCCAGCAACACATCGTCTCATTGGTGAAGTGTTACATGAAGCGGGGATTGGTGAAGGTGTGGTCAATGTAATTACACATGCCGCCGAAGATGCCCCGCAAATCGTGGAGCGCTTAGTGTCTCATCCAGCCGTTAAACGCATTAATTTTACCGGCTCAACCAAAGTCGGAAAAATTATTGCCGAGACTGCTGCTAAATACTTAAAACCAGTTTTACTTGAACTTGGTGGTAAAGCCCCTGTTGTGGTTTTAAATGAGGCTGATATTAATGAAGCCGTAAATGCAGTCGCTTTTGGAGCATTCTTTAATCAGGGGCAAATTTGTATGTCGACCGAACGTGTTTTGGTTCAAGACAATATTGCCGACCAGTTTATTGAAAAACTGATTGAGAAAACCCGTTCTATTCAGGCAGGTAATCCAACCTCAAAAAACAATGTACTCGGTGTTTTAGAAAGTCGCCGCGCTGCAAACCGTATTCAGCATTTGCTTGAAGATGCTCAAAACAAAGGGGCTGACTTACCTTTAGGCATCCATATTGAAGACACCACCATGCAACCGACGTTAGTGCTCAATATTAAACCTGACATGCTGCTTTACCGCGAAGAATCTTTTGGGCCTGTATGCACAGTTCAACGTTTTTCAAGTATTGAAGAAGGTGTAGCACTGGCAAATGACAGCGAGTTCGGCCTTTCTTCAGCAGTGTTTAGCCAGAATATTTCACAGGCATTAGAAGTGGCTAAACAGATTGATTCGGGTATTTGTCATATTAACGGCGCAACCGTACATGACGAAGCTCAAATGCCATTTGGCGGAACAAAATCAAGTGGATATGGACGATTTGGTAGTAAAGCATCTATTGCCGAGTTTACCGATTTACGCTGGATTACCATTCAAACCCAATCACGTCATTACCCGATTTAGTCAGGCTAATGCGAAGACAAACAGATTAAATAAAAATTGCATGATGCAAAAAAATAAAGCGCAGTGATGCGCTTTCCATGGAGTGAAAGAAATGCAAATGAATGCCACTCAATCACAAGACCGCGAACGGTTCGTAAAATTAGGGCAACACGATATTCATTATCACCATAAAGATGACACGCTCTATATCAGCCCAAAAGAGCAATTAAAACCGTATCCACAAAAACTGACAGATCGGTTAATTCATTTTGCACAAACCAAACCCGACCATATTTTTGCAGCAAAACGCAATGCTCAAGGCGAATGGGTCAAACTGAGTTATGCAGAAGTTCTACAACGCGCATGGCACATTGCTCAAGCTTTGCATGACCGTAATTTAAGCCAAGAACGACCACTCGTTATTTTAAGTGGCAATGATTTGGAACATTTAACACTTTCTATGGGTGCCATGCTGGCGGGTGTGCCTTTCTCGGCTATTTCCCCTGCCTATTCACTTATTTCTCAAGACTTCGGCAAACTCAAACATGTGTTTGAAGTGCTCACACCTGGTATGGTTTATGCCAGCGATGGACAAGCTTTTGCCAAAGCCATTCAGGCATGCATTACATCCGACATTGAAGTGGTGACCAATAAAGGTATTGTAGGCGATCAGATCTGCACGTCTTTTCAATCGCTGTTAGATACACCAGTTTCAAATGTTCAAGAGTTTTACCAAACCCTTGATGAAAACCAGATTGCCAAATTCTTATTTACATCAGGTTCAACCAAATTACCTAAAGCTGTACCGACCACACATTTAATGTTGTGTGTTAATCAGCAAATGTTATTGCAGACTTTTCCTGAGTTTGAAGAAACACCGCCTGTCCTACTCGACTGGCTGTCTTGGCACCACACTTTTGGCGGCAGTCACAATGTCGGCATCGCACTCTATAACGGCGGTACCATTTACATTGATGATGGCAAACCCGTTGCAGGAAAATTTGACGAAACCATTCGTAACCTCAAAGAAATTTCTCCAACAGTTTATTTAAATGTGCCAAAAGGCTGGGAAGAACTCACCGAAGCGTTAGAAAAAGATCAAGAATTAAGAGACCGCTTTTTTGCCAAAGTAAAAATTTTATTCTTTGCAGGTGCTGCACTTTCAGAAGCGGGCTGGAATAGGCTCGATAAAATTGCCCAGCAACATTGCGGAGAAAAAATTCGCATTATGAGCGGCTTAGGCATGACTGAAACTGCACCATCTTGCGCTTTCACAACTGGCCCACGCGTAATGGCTGGCTTTATTGGCTACCCTGCTCCGGGGTGCGAAATTAAGCTGGTCCCATGTGGTGACAAACTTGAGTTTTGCGTTCGTGGCAAACATGTCATGAAAGGCTATTGGCGCTTAAAAGCGGACCAACAAAGTACTATTTTTGATGATGAAGGCTTTTACCATACAGGCGATGCTGTTCGTTTAGTTGATGTCAATGATCCAACCAAAGGTCTCATGTATGACGGTCGAATTGCCGAAGACTTTAAACTCAATACAGGCACTTTTGTGAATGTGGGCACACTACGCAACAAAGTGCTCATTCAAGGTAATTTACTGATTCAAGATGTTTGTATTACTGGTTCAAACCTGAATGCTATTGGTTTTCTGATTTTTCCAAAATTAGAAGCGTGTGCTCAATATACAGGTCTTAAGCTTGGTGAACATTCTGCAGCAGAGATACTGCAACACCCTAAAGTCCAACAATGGTTCCGCCAATTTTTAACAACCTTTAACAAAGATGCGACTGGCAGTTCAAACACAGTCTCAATGCTTTATTTAATGACCGAGCCACCTCAACTCGATGCAGGCGAAGTGACTGATAAAGGCAACCTCAATCAAAGCAGTATTACCAAGCGTCGTGCTGCTTTAATTGATGAGCTTTATCAAAAGCAGACTGATAACCCGCTGATTATTCGGGTGCCCACCTTAAAACAATAAGCAATTGAAATAAAAAAGGAAGCTCAAACTTCGGTTTGGGCCTTAGCCTCACTTTTGCCAAAAAAAGGTTCAACATGCTACACGATACAGAATTTGAACTATTTCGGAACAGCTACCATAGGTTCTTAAAAAAACAAGTTGCTCCGTATTATGAACAATGGGAACACGATGGCCTCATCCCACGTGATCTATGGCTTCGTCTTGGGGAAAATGGTTTTTTGTGTGTCGATGTACCCGAGGAATATGGCGGCTATGGCGCTCCTGTTCATTACTCCCTCATGCTGGTTCAAGAAACTGCTCAAGCTGGCTTTGCATCTTTGGCGGTTGCCATTGGCGGGCAAAATGAGCTGGTTTCTCCTTATCTACAAAATATCGGGTCCGAAGAGCAAAAACGTTATTGGCTACCGAAAATGGTGACAGGTGAAGTCGTCACTGCAATTGCCATGACCGAAGCAAATGCGGGTTCAGACTTACAGGCTATACGCACTCAGGCCATTTTAGAAAATGACCACTATCGTGTGAATGGTTCAAAAACGTTTATCTCGAATGGATTACATGCCGACCTAATTGTTTTGGTAGCAAAAACCGATCCGCAAGCCAAAGCAAAAGGTATTTCGATTTTTTTAGTGGATGCTGCATTAGACGGCGTTAAAAAAGGTCGCTCTTTACAAAAAATCGGACTCCATGCCCAAGATACAGCCGAACTATTTTTTGATGATGTTTGTGTGCCTGCAACTCAGCGTTTGGGTGAAGAAGGACAAGGCTTTGCTTATTTAATGCAAGAGTTACCGCGTGAGCGTTTAAGCATTTCCATGATGGCTTTGGGGTCGATTTTAGGCGCCATCGAACTGACCAAAGACTATGTACTGGAGCGTAAAGCTTTCGGACAACCTTTAAGCCAAATGCAAAACACACGCTTTGTTCTCGCAAACGCGCAAATTAAGGCAAAAGCCGCCCAAGCCTTTGTAGATCAATGTGCAGCGCTGTATCAACAACACCAGTTAAGCGTGACTCAAGTTGCCGCACTGAAATGCTTTATTACCGATGTCCAATGTGAAGTGATTGACCAATTACTTCAGCTTTTCGGTGGCTACGGTTACATGCAGGAATACCCGATTTCACGCTTTTTTGTAGATGCGCGGGTACAAAAAATTTATGGGGGAACCAATGAAATTATGAAAGAAATCGTAGCCCGAGAACTGCTCGGAAAATAATTCGATTTAAAAACTAGACAAGGCAGACAGAACAACTATGCCTTGTTGAAAACAAAAAATGATATTTCAGGAAGAAATGCTATGTCGAAATTATGGATGTACTCTACCCTCATGCTCTCAGGATCGGTCTGGGCTGGCAGTTTTATTGATAACAGTTCAGTAGAACTCACTACACGAAATTTCTATTTTGACCGCGACTACCAAGAGCAATCTGCTTACCCTGCCGCCAAGGACTGGACACAAGGGTTTATTCTTAAAGCCAATTCAGGTTATACCGAAGGGACTGTCGGTTTTGGGCTGGATGTGCTTGCAACGGCAGGCTTTAAACTTGATGCCGATGCCGAGCACGGAGGTACAGGAAACTTACCTAGAGACACGCGCACCAATGAGCCTGCTGACTCTTATGGCGAAATTGGGGTCACAGCAAAAGCTAAAATGAGCCAGACCGAACTACGTATCGGTACATTAATGCCAATGAACCCTGTTTTAGTAGCTTCACCCGCGCGTTTGCTTCCTCAAACTTATCGAGGAATTTCACTGACCAGTAAAGATATTAAAGATTTTGATTTACAGGCAGCCTACCTCGATAAAGTGAATCATCGTGATTCGACTAACTATGAAAAAATTAAAATTTCTGGGGTGAATGGACGATTTAAAAGTGCCGAAACTGATGGACTCTATTATTTAGGTGGAAACTATCAGTTTAATCCTGCATTGAAGCTCACCGCTTTTTACATGGATGTTGATGATCTTTATAACCAAACCATGGTCGGTGCTTTACACCAACACAAAATTAATGACACCACTAACTTTAGCTCTCAATTACGTTACTACCGCAGCCGCGATGACGGACAAGCAAAAGCAGGCTTAGTCGATAATGACCTTTATCATGCGCATTTCGAACTTAAACATCAAAACCATAAATTTATTTTTGGAACCTTCCAACATCACGGCGATACCGCTTTCCCGTATTTGACTGGTGGTGAAACTGGACTCCTTATTGATACATGGCCGGGCGAGTTTTTAAACCCAAAAGAAAAGGCCTATAGCTTCCGTTATGAATATGACTTTAAAGATTTTGTACCGGGTTTACGTTTTATGACCCGTTACACCACAGGTCACAATATTTATGCACCTAACTTAGGCGGAACTAATCTAAAAGAGCGAGAAACAGACTTTGATTTAGGCTACACCGTTCAAAGTGGCTGGTTAAAAAATCTAGGGTTACGTGCGCGCTATGCCATATATGACAACAACATGCTCTCTACAGCCAATATCAAACCTGTAAACGAAACCCGTCTCAACATCGACTACACATGGAAATTTAAATAATTCAAAACAGGAGGTTCTATTACACATAGAACCTCTTTTTATTTTGGGAAATAAATAATTCAGCATGGAGCCTTCATTATGGATCAAAAAACTTTAGAACACTTACCGCCCATCCATCACCATTTGGGTGGACACAATATCCATTGGAATGACAAAAACACTGAACTTAACATCCACTACACAGCGCTAGAAAGCTTTACCAATCCACGCGGCACCGTTGAAGGCGGCATGATCTGCGCCATGCTTGACGATGTGATGGGACTTTTTGCATATCTCGCCAATGACCGTAAACCAGCTACTACCATTAACTTAACGATGGATTTTTTAAGGCCCTGTGCTGTGGGCGAAGTCATTACAAAATGCCGATTCATTAAACAAGGCAAAACCGTACTGAATCTCGAAAGTGAAGCTTGGCAAAACAACAAAATGATTGCTCGAAGCACAGCTAATTTTCTGGTTTTAGATTAATTGCAACCATTCATTCAATAAGGATATGAATAAATGAATTACACCAACAATAAACGAATTTTAACTCACTCTGCTTTAGTACTTGCCATGCTTGGTTCTTTGGCAGGCTGTGGAAGTGATAATGATGACACATCGGCTCCTCCTACAAACAAACCACCACAGTTATCTCCTGCTGTTGGCGTAAAAATGACAGGAAGCTGTTCAGACTTACTGGGGTTTCAGTACAACAATACCGTTATTAGCTCAGCTACTCTTCAAGAAGCAGGCACATTGACTGTCGCCAACAAACCGATTGGCGCTCATTGTTTGGTCAAAGGTTATATGGATCAACGCATAAGCCCTGTCGATGGACAAACCTATCAAATTGGTTTTGAAATGCGCTTACCAATAGACTGGAATGGCCGTTTTCTCTATCAAGGTAATGGCGGAACCGATGGCAACTTAGCGCCTGCAACGGGTCAGGTCGGCAGCGGCGGTCCACTCACCAACGCCCTACATGATGGTTTTGCGGTTATTTCTTCCGATGCTGGACATAATGCTTCACAAAATCCAATGTTTGGTTTAGACCCTCAAGCTAGAATTAACTACGGCTATGGTGCAATTACCAAACTCACGCCTATGGCAAAAAACCTAATTAAAGCCGCATATGGTAAATTGCCAGACCGCTCCTATGCAGGTGGTACATCGAACGGCGGACGTCATGCCATGATTGCAGCAACTCGTTTGGGCGACCAATATGATGGTATTTTAGCAAGTACACCGGGTTTTCACTTACCTCGTGCAGCCGCGGCTCAACTCTACACCGCACAACAGCTTCGTCGTGTCGCAACAGATGAAAATGACTTAAGTACCGCCCTGACCCTTTCAGAACGTAAAGTTTTAGCAAAAGCGATTTTAGATCGATGCGATGCTTTAGACGGTATTGCAGATGGACTGGTTCAAGACGTCGAGGCTTGCCGTACAGCTTTTGATATTCACAAAGATGTACCTGTTTGCTCAAGCACAAGAGATGGCACCTGCCTAAGCACTGAACAAATTGATGTATTAGCCAACATTTACCGCGGCCCAGTAAACTCTGCTGGACAAGCGCTCTATGCAACCCAGCCTTTCGACCCCGGTTTAGTCGGTAGTAACTGGGCAAGCTGGAAATTTGAATCTTCAGTGGGAACAGCACGTGACCCCGTTGCTGTTGGCATTCTTTTTCAGGTTCCACCAGACCCAACTGTGACTCAAAACTCTAGACAATTTGCCTTTAATTTTAACTTCGATACCGACTATCCAAAACTCTCGGCAACCAATGATGTGTATACCGAAAGTTCGATGTCATTCATGATGCCACCTGACGAACTTAATCTAGATAAACTTCGTAATCACGGTGGAAAAATGATTGTGGTACAAGGCACAGCAGATGGCGTTTTCTCTGTAGATGACACCCAAAATTGGTACGATCAACTGTTACAACACTATAAAAATGATACGAAAGGTACAGCGCCTGAATTTGCGCGTTTCTTTAGAGTTCCGGGCATGAACCATACCCGTGATGGCATTGCGACCGACCAATTTGATGCATTGACTGCTTTAGTTAACTGGGTGGAATATGGGCAAGCACCTGACAAAATTATTGCGACTGCACGCGGCGCAGGTAACCCGAGTGGTCAAGTGAATACTGAACTTCCACAAGACTGGGCACCAGACCGCACCCGTCCACTTTGTCCTTACCCGCTGATTGCCCGTTACAATGGTCAAGGTGATAGCGAAAAAGCCGAAAACTTTAGCTGTAAATAGCGCCTTATAAAATTAAAAGAGAGCTGACCTAGGCTCTCTTTTTTTATTCTAATAAGTATCACTATTGAATCATTATCAAATGATATTTCATCCAATGCCTGCATCACTGCTAAGATAATACCGAAAACCAAAAACTCATTTCTCTATGCAAAATCAGACTGCTCCAAATCTCCCCTCTACACAACTTGAAAAAGCACTGCTTTGTCTTATGACATCGGCATTATTATTTTCCATTATGGGAGTGTGCATTCGTTTTGCTTCGCAAACGGTAGACAACGCGACCGTCGTGTTTTTTAGAAATGCAGTCGGCTTATTTATTTTTATTCCGATGCTCTTTAAACAGGGTCTAGATTTTATTAAAACCGATAAACTCTGGATGCACACGTGGCGAAGTCTAGTTGGGTTAGCCGCCATGTATGGCTTTTTCTATGCGATTGCGAACTTAAAACTATCAAACGCAATGGTTTTTAGTTATTCATCTCCTATCTTTATTCCACTGATTGCATGGCTTTTCTTAAAAGAAAAAATTACCAAATTGATGATTTTTGCCGCTGTGATTGGTCTCATTGGGGTTTTATTTGTCGCTAAACCCGATAAAGGTCTATTTAACGCATTATCTTTTATTGGCTTGGGCGCCTGCTTTTTGTCAGCAATGGCCTTTGTCACCGTAAGAGCTTTAACCAGTACAGAGCCGCCTGAACGTATCGTTTTTTACTTCTGTGTTTTCGGTAGTTTGATTTCCTCTATTCCAATGTTTTGGCATTGGCGTATCTTCACTTGGCATGAACTAGCCCTGCTCATTGCCGCAGGACTTTTAGCTAATATTAGTCAACTTTTTATGTCTTATGCTTATAGCTTAGCGCCGGCAGGCCAAATTGGCCCAATGAACTACATTGCTATTATTTTTGCAGGAATATGGGGATTTGTTTTTTGGAATGAATTACCGGATCTATTCAGCATTATCGGCATATTTATTATTCTATTTGCCATCTTGCTCTGTAATCCATTTTTGCAGAAAAAGTTACTTTCCCGATTTAAGATCCAAATATAACTCCTTCTAATATTAGTTTTTATAACAATTGAAAGCTAATCAATTGTTATAAAAATCTCACTATATTCAATTTCTTCAAAAACTCTAGCTCTACCATGTGCATTTAATCCCTCATATTTAATTTTTGCATTCCACGAATCAACGATTTTTTGCGCGATTAATAAAGCCTGCTCCGCTGTCATCTCGTCATGTAGGCTGGTCAATTCTATGAGATTCATCCAAAACTGAGTTCTATTTATCTCTTCCATCTTTCGCAAATTATCAAATTTGACTTGATCAAACTCACTCGCTAAAAAAATATGATTTTCAATTATAAGGAAATCAGGAAAAACTAAATTTAGAATCTTAAAAAGTAAATCTACGGGTAGCTCTTTAATTTTAAAAATTGAGTAAATATATTCAATATCACCAAAGAAGTTTGGCTTATTTATATTTTTAAAACTTTCAAAACTTAAATCACCATCTTTTTCATCCATACAATTCAACCCATCACTATTTATAAAACTAATTTCTCACGATACTCATTTGGTGAAATGCCTGTCCAGTGGCGATAGGCTTTTCGAAAGTTAGAAGTATCTGAAAAGCCAATTCTCTCAGCAATTTCGTCTATGGTTAAAGTTGTCTCTCGCAAATATTCGTCCGCAAGACGGCGCCGAGTCTCATCTAACAATTCTTGATAGGTTAAATCAAAACCTGCCAAGCGCCGGTGTAAAGTGCGTTTTGACATATGTAAGCGTTCAGCCATTTCTTGAGCCGACGGAAAAAGCCCCGTTCCATCCAATAATATTAAACGAATCGTTTTCACAAGCTCAGGCTCTTCAAGTTCAGCGGCACCTAGCATTCGCTCACAAAAGGACTTACACATGTCAGCAGTAATCGGATTAGCATTTGGGCAAGGTACATCGAGCCATTTTAAATCAAAGTGCCATTGCATCACTCCAGCATTAAACTGAACGGGACAATGAAAAACTTTTTCATATTCTTCCGCATAGTCAGGCGCTGGATAGGGCAACAAAAGCTTCTTCGCTTGAAATGGTCCTTCAAGCACCCGTTCAATTAAAGTTTGCATGGAGCTGAACCAAAACTCGCACACCAAAGGCAGAAGCTTACCCAGTGCAATAATGTCCTGCCCTTCAAAAATGGCAACGTCATCTCGAATATAAAAAGACTTCTTTAAAATAGGCCCTGCAAGCTTAATGTGTCGAATGCCAAGCTCTACCGCTTGTCTAAAATTACGCGAAGAATATAGTGCGTAGCCATACACCCCAAAATCTGACAGTCGCTGCTTTTGACCTGCGCGCAGACCAATAAGTGGATCATTTGATAGCTTTTGAATATTTTGAAATAGCTGAATTTTTTGGACTTGAGAAATATATAAAGAAGGCTGATTTATAGCTTCTGGCAAAATATTTGTGCCCGACAGAACTTCTACTATTGAATGACCTTGCAGGCCCATTTCATCAAATAAACTGGTCAAACCCAGCAAATATGTATTCGAGCCTAAGGATGTATTATCATAGTTTCCTTCGATAATAGCATTTGCACTTTTATAAAGCTTTTTAGGCATTTAACTCACACCATCCCTAGAGTGACGTGCATAATGGCACTAAACTACCTCTTGTTGTCTCAATTTAACATCGACCATACAACGCTTCAAGCATAAAGTATGATAAGCAAAAGTATGGAAGGAATAATAATGGAACAGTCCACCTTAAAAGAATATAGCAGCTCTGCCACTGAATATATGGAACTTATTTTTTCCAAACAACGTGCCAATTTTGAGGTAGATCCTTACCCAAGCCTTGAAGCACGCCGCACAAAACTGCATCAACTCAAAAAACAAATTATTCGTTATCAAGATGCTTTAGCTGCTGCGATTAATGCTGACTTTAGTTCAAGATCACTCGATGAATCTAAACTACTCGATTTGCTTGGCTCAGTGCTAGAAGCAGATCATGCGATTCATCATTTACGCCGCTGGATGCGTCCAAGTAAACGCCGTACCGAGCTTTTATTTTTATCAAATCGTTTAAGTGTGCAATACCAACCTAAAGGTGTGGTTGGTGTGATTGTGCCTTGGAACTTCCCCGTTTATTTAGCACTTGGTCCACTCATTGCCGCATTAGCTGCAGGCAACCGAGTCATGATTAAGCTGCCTGAAATTACCCCCAATACCAATGCCATGCTACGACGCATGCTTGTCGAAGTTTTCAATGAAGATGAAGTGGCGGTTTTTGGTGAAGAAATTACAGATCCTGCTAGATTTACCACTTTGCCATTTAACCACATTGTCTTTACTGGCTCTCCTGCCATTGGCAAAGTCGTCATGCGAGCTGCTGCTGAAAATTTAACACCTGTTACACTTGAGTTAGGTGGTAAATCACCTGCAATTGTAAGCCGTAATTACCCGCTTGCCGATGCAGCAAAACGTATTACCCATGGTAAAGCAACCAATAGTGGTCAAATCTGTGTAGCACCTGACTATGCATTGGTTCCTAAAGAAAGTATTAATGAGTTTGTAGATGCTGCAAAATCAAGCTTTATAAAAATGTTTGGTCAAAACATCACAAACAATGAAAATTACACATCGATTGTCAATGACCGCCATTTAAAACGTATTCAAGATATTTTGACCGATGCACAAGAAAAAGGTGCACGCATTATTCCTTGTGACACTTATAGCTTTGATCAACAAGGTCGTAGGATGCCTGTGCAGATTGTGCTGAACTGCACGCCAGACATGCGCATTATGAAAGAAGAACTCTTTGGCCCTATTTTACCTGTGGTGGCTTATGATTCTTTAGATGACGCAATTACCTATGTGAAATCGGACGAACGACCTTTAGCACTTTATTGCTTTACACATAGTTCAGTAGAACGCGACCGAATTTTACGTGAAACTCATTCAGGTGGTGTAACCATCAATGATTGGGGCTGGCATGTAGTTAACCATGATGCTCCTTTTGGGGGTATCGGCAACTCAGGTATGGGATCATATCATGGTGAAGAAGGTTTCCGTGAACTTTCACATGCAAAAACTGTATTTATCCGCCATCGATTTTTCCCGACCCAGCTTTTCCACCCTCCTTATGGGACATTTCTGCAAAAGCTAGCGATTCGCTTTTTCTTGAAAAAAGGCGATCCAAATATTAAATAATAGATTATAAAAAAAGCCTCGTAATGAGGCTTTTTATTATTTTTTAAACTAATAAAATCACTACACTTTGTTTAAATATAATCAGCCTTTTGTGCTTTTAAAATATCAAGCTGCAACATCTTTTTCTTTTTATATTTATAGGCAATAAATAAACCAATAAACCAGATTGGTGAGCATTCAAGTGCAATTAAAGTGTCGTGATCTAAAGCTAAAATGACAATAGTAAATACTAAAAACAACATAGTCATCCATGCCATAAATAAACCACCAGGCATTTTATATTTTGATTGAATATGTAATTCTGGACTTTTCTTGCGATAATAAATATATGACATCACAATCAGCATAAATGTAAAAATACATAAAATTGAAGTGAGCGCTGAAATAATCGTAAATGCCGTCATGACATTTGGAACAATAAATAAAATCGAGGTTCCCACTGTTACGCACGCCATTGAAAAGACGAGTCCACGAATTGGAACTTTTCTTTTTGACAGCTTACTAAAGCTTTTAGGTGCATCGTTGTCTAATGCTAAACCGTATAACATACGACTGGTCGCAAAGATTCCACTGTTTGCAGAAGATAAAGCGGAAGTCGCAACAACAAAGTTAATTAAACCGGCTGCAATAGGTAAACCAACTAGAGTGAACATTTCTACAAAGGGACTTTTTTCCGGTGAAACTTTTGCCCAAGATGTAACTGCAATAATACAAACTAGTGCACCAACATAGAATAATAAAATACGTAAAGGAATAGAGTTGATGGCTTTTGGAAGTGAAGTATGCGGGTCTTTTGTTTCTGCGGCAGTTGTACCTACCAGCTCAATACCTACAAATGCAAAAATAGCAATTTGGAAGCCCGCCAAGAAACCTGTTACACCATATGGAAACATCGACTCTGTTTCAAATAAATGGCTCACCGAAGCCTTGACCCCATTTGGAGAGGTAAATCCGGTACCAATTAAGTAAATACCCGCCAAAATAAATAAAATAATTGCGGTAATTTTGATGAGTGAGAACCAAAACTCCAGTTCACCAAACAAACGAACGGCCACAAAGTTGAGTATGGTTAATATGGCTAATGAAGTAAATGCAGGAATCCAAACGGGTAAATCAGGATACCAAAACTGCATGTACCCCCCGATCACAATTACATCGGCAATCGCTGTAATAATCCAGTTACACCAATAAGACCAACCGAGAAAAAAACCTGCCCATGGACCTAAATAAGCGGTTGCGAAATCGGCAAATGTTTTAAAGTTCGTATTTGCAAGCAATAACTCACCCATTGCTCGCATCACGAAGAAAAAGAAAAAGCCAATAATTAAATAGGTTAAAATAATTGAAGTACCGGAAACACTTAATGTTTTCCCAGAACCCATAAATAATCCGGTACCAATTGCACCGCCAATCGCAATCATTTGAATATGGCGATTTGTCAATGAGCGTTGCAATTTTTCCTCTTCTTGACCAGTCATATGTTGACTGCCAAGGAGGTCTCCTTCCAGGAACTGCTTTCCTTTATTATTACTCATGTAATATTAACTCCAATTTATAGCAACCGTTATAAATATGTTTTAATAATATGAGTTATGAGTTTCGCTTGAACCGAATAAATCATCCTACAAATATTATTAAAACCACTTATAATTTAGTAAATTCCATTTTTAAATCTTAAAATAGTTATTTAAAACAATAAAATATTAACCATAGAATTATCCCGTTATGCCTCATCATCTTAATCGATAAAAATGAACCTATAAGTCCCTTTCATTCTATTAAGATGATGTATATCCATATCAATTTTTTGACTCAGGGATAATATAGTATTCCACATGAAATTTGGTGAGTTATGAAAACTCACTGCCTAATTAACCACCATTTGCAAATACTGGGTATTTTCCGATCTATTTGCTGCTTTTGGTTTTAAAACCGGTTTAACATTAATACTCAAGACGCGGACTAATGCTCCATTTTCAACGTTCAGTTCTTGAGCCTGTTCGGCGCTTAGCTGTAGTTGTTCCTGATAAGGTGAGCTATACACCACAATTGCCCGATAGTTTTCATAATCGTCATTAGCAACAATATAAGGCTCATCGCCTAAATTTAGACGAGTAGAGTCTACAACTTTGACTGCTAAAATCTGACTTTCTTTAATAGCGCGTAAATTTTCGATATCTGCCTGTAGCGTCGCGCCACCGTCAAAAATATCTATATAACCTTTATACCGCAGCCCTTCTTCCAGTAAGAGGTTGTAGGCTGGTCGAGTATTTGGATGAACCATACCAATTGCCGCTTTAGCATCGTCTGGCAACATATCGACATAGAGCGGATGTCTCGGCATCAGCTCGGCAATAAAAGCCTTTTGCCCTATTCCGCTTAAATAGTCCGCTTTGGTAAATTCAATATTAAAAAATTTATGGCCTACCGCATTCCAAAATGGTGATTGCCCATTTGCATCGGAATAACCACGCATTTCGGCAACAATGGTTTCTTCGAAATATTGACGAAATGCAGACAAGAACAAGAATCGTACTTTAGATAAAAACTTACCATTTTTATTTAAACGGTAGTCTGGATCTAAAAATAACGTACAAAGCTCGCTACAATTCGTGTGGTCATTACTCAAATACAAAGTTGGTAAAGCGTTATAGACACTTAAAGGTTCCGAGGCATGCACTTGGGTGCCTACATGGAAATTGTACCAAGGCTCTTTTAAACCAAGCGCAACTTCAATACCGCAAACACCCACCACTTTATTGAGCTCAGTATCTTCTAAAACAAATAAATAAACCTGATCTGCTTTTGGTAATTCACCTGCTACTGTTTTACAAGCCCGTTCAATACGTGCCGCCAACTTTTCAATATTTGGCTGCAAAGATGTCAAACCAAAACCCGCTTTTTGAGCCAAAAGGTAAAGATCATTAACATCCTTAGGTTCAATGTAGCGAATAATCATCATGCTGCTTGTTCATCCTTTTGAATTTCTACAAAGCGAGCAATTGCACGTTCAAAACGTTTTAGACCTTCATCAATGTCAGCAAAAGGAATAATTAACGATGGTGTAAAACGTACAACGTTTGGACCAGCAATCAGACTTAATAAACCTTCCTCACCCGCAAGGTTATTAATATCTTTTGCTTTACCTGCAAATTTATCTTTTAAAACACAACCAAGAAGTAAACCTTCGCCACGTATTGTTTTAAAGACTTCATATTTTTCATTTAATTGATTTAAAGCATTTTTATAGTAATCATGACGCTCTTTAACGCCTTCAAGTACTTCTGGTGTATTAATAAACTCAAAGACTGCGCCTGCAACTGCACTTGCCAGCGGGTTACCGCCATAAGTCGTACCGTGTGTACCCACTGAAAAATGCGGCGCAAATTTATCAGTTGTTAGCATTGCACCGACAGGGAAACCACCGCCCAGTGCTTTTGCAGTAGTGAGTACATCTGGAGTCACACCGTAGTTCATGTAAGCATAAAGTGCACCTGTACGACCGACACCTGTTTGCACTTCATCAAAAATAAGTAAGGCACCGAACTGATCACACAGTGCACGTAAACCTTTTAAAAATTCGATATCAGCAGGAATTACCCCACCCTCACCTTGTACAGGCTCTACAATTACTGCACAGGTTTGCTCATTAATAACTGCTTTAGCCGCTTCTAAATCATTATAAGCAACATGGCTAATGCCGTTTGGAAGTGGTGCAAAGTCTTGTGAATATTTTGGCTGACCACCAGCCGAAACGGTAAATAAAGTACGGCCGTGAAACGCATTGTTAAATGCCACAATACCGCTTTTACCTGCGACACCGCTGTCGAGTCCAACTTTACGAGCAAGCTTTAATGCTGCTTCATTTGCTTCTGCACCTGAGTTACAGAAGAATACTTTGTCTGCAAATGTATTTTCAGTGAGTTGTTTAGCAAGACGCAGTACGGGTTCATTGGTATAACCATTGCCGACATGCCAAAGTTTTTTTGCTTGTTCTGTTAACGCATTGACTGCCACTGGATGCGCATGACCTAATGCATTTACTGCAATCCCGCCTGCAAAATCGATATATTCTTTATTTTCTTGATCCCAGATACGTGAACCTTCACCACGTACCGGAATGAAATTTGCCGGTGCAAATACTGGAACCATCCA